>NZ_FYBV01000010.1:0-120402 GCF_900186175.1 Listeria sp. ILCC796 | reverse complement strand
CAGCGTTCGTCCTGAGCCAGGATCAAACTCTCTTTAAAATAAATCGAATTTGAATACTTATTCAACACCGTGAATAAGTTTCCTTAGCGTCACAAATTGACTTTGCTAGCTTGTTTCTTACTTTTTTTGGAAACATCTTTTTGTTTCCTGTCCTATGAATTGATTGGTGAAACATCTGTTTCATCGCTTTTTCATCTTCGTTTTGTTCAGTTTTCAAAGGTCATTCTTTCTTTTGTCCTGTGCGCGCTTAACGCATCAGCAACGTTTATAAATATACCAACTTTTTATGCATTCGTCAATAGTTTTTCAAAACTTTTTATGTTTTATTTCAAAAAAAGTTTCGTCACTGTATATATCGATGCATAAATAACTAAACTACCCATTATTAATGAGGGATTTCATTGGTTGTGTGGAGTACTTTTTTTGCTAGAGAATCGTATTCATTGTATAAATTGTCGCTTGTATCATATATGCCATCAATATAGCCGGATGCGTTTTTTTGAGGCTGGGCCATCTCTAATTGCGCAAGTAACGGTGCTTTTAGGTCACGCGCTACTTTTTCTCCACCACCTTGTCCAAACAACTGGATAGATTTGTCATCGATTTTTAGGGCGGTCATGTTTTCAATAACACCTAAAATGTGGTGGCCGTTTTTCTCGGCCATGTAGCCTGCACGAGACGCAACTTGGGCAGCCGCGAAATGCGGCGTCGTGATAATAAGTTCATAGCAAGATGGGAGAAGTGTGTGAATGTCAAGCGCTACGTCGCCGGTTCCTGGTGGCAAGTCGATAAGCAAAAAGTCGAGTTCTCCCCACTTTACTTCTTCGAGAAACATTTTTACCATTTTTCCAAGCATTGGACCTCGCCAAATAACCGGCTCGCCCTTTTCTACAAAAAAGTCCATTGAAATCATATTTACACCGTGTGTTTGGACAGGAATGATGAAATTGCCTTCTTTGCGCGGCGCTGACATTTCACCAAATAAGACGGGAAGGCTAAAACCGTAGATATCCGCATCTAGCACACCAACTTTTTTACCTTGTCTAGCAAGCGCGGCGGCTAAATTAGCGGCGACTGTAGATTTGCCGACGCCACCTTTCCCGCTGGCTATCGCAATAAATTTCGTTTTACTTCCTTCGGCTAAAATATTGTCGCGCGCTTCCAAGATTCTCTCAATCGTTGCAGCCGGTAGATAGTCCAACTCTAAATCGATATCGCCAAAGCCAAATTGCCCTAAAAGCTCTTTTATATTTTGGGTAAAAGCAGCGGTTTCAATTTCTGGATCCGCAAGCGCTAGTCGGATTCGGATTCCGTCCGGCTTTATAATCTCGGTTTCGATGATGCCATTCGTTTCTTCGATTGTTGCCTCCAAAACTGGGTCTACCAATCGTTCTAACAATTTACCAACTTGCTGTTCATTTAACATGCTTTCCCCTCCATAAAATGTATACGATTACATTATTATATCATAGGCAAACTTTTACTTGAAATTTTTTAACTAAAAAGTAGATTTTCCTTTGAATAAATGATGCGCAGCGAGTAAACTATAGGAAAGGAGTGATAAAATGGCACAAATTTATCCATATTTGTCGTTTGAAAATGCAAAAGAAGCTTTAGAGTACTACGAAGAATTTTTCGGGGCAACAAACATTAGACGCGTGAAAGTTGAGCCAAATCAAGCTGAGGAATTCAATGTTCCGCTTGATAAAATTGATGATGCTACAATGCATGCAGAGTTTCGTATTTTAGGCGCCGAACTTTACTGTTCTGATTCGTTTGGCAATGATATTGAGCCTACACGTCAAATCTCCATTATGCTCGATGTGAACTGGGAAGACGAGCAAGCTTTAAAGGAATCTAATGAGTTTTTCGACAAGCTTGCAAAATCTGGACAAGTTGAAATTTCCATGCCTTACGAAGAACAATTTTGGGGCGGTAAAATGGGGCAATTCACCGATAAATACGGCATCACTTGGATGCTTCATGCACAACCTTATTCGGAAGTCGGTAAGGCATAAAAAACAGCGGTCAAATTTGGCCGCTGTTTTTTTATTTAATTGCAATGCTCATGTCCGTGATGTCGCTCCATTTGAATCGTGCAATGCGAAATTTGAAATTCCGCCGTAAGCTCAGCCTGAATTTTTTCCAAAAGAAGATCCCTGTCAATCCCTTCAGCCACCTGCAAATGCACGGTAAGCGACGGGAAATCCGAAGTAATCGACCACACATGCAAGTCGTGCACAGAAACAACACCTTCTTGCTTTTGTAAAAAATCATGAATTTGTTCAAAATCCACGTTCGCAGGTTTTCCTTCCATTAAAACATCGACGGAGTCACGGAAAACACGAATGCCACTAACTAAAATCAGGACTGCGACGATGACACTCGCAATTGGATCGGCGATATTCCAGCCGAAGAAAATGATTAACAGCGCCGCAATTATCGCGCCCACAGAGCCAAGCAAGTCTCCAAGGACGTGCAGAAATGCACTACGCATATTTAAATTCTCACTTGTATCTCCGCCTTTCATCAAAATAAAGGCAACTAAAACGTTTATAAGTAAGCCGATGACGGAAATGGTCATCATGCCTGCCCCAACAACTTCTGGTGGAGCAAAAAAGCGATGATACGCTTCGTAAAATATATAAAGCGAAATGACAATCAGGGTCAGTCCGTTCAAAAAAGCGGCTAGTATTTCAAAACGTTTATAGCCATAAGTCTTACGCGCGTTCGCCTGTTTCTCACCGAATTTAAATGCAAGTAAACTAAGCCCTAGCGCTGCAGCATCACTAAGCATGTGCCCAGCGTCTGATAAGAGTGCCAAACTGTTGGTTAAAATTCCACCGACAACCTCAACAATCATGAAAGTCACGATGAGAAGAAAACAGATGAAGAGTGTTTTTTTGTTGGCGTTGTGCGCGTGATTATGGCTATGACCGTGGTCGTGTGAATGATTGTGGTTGGACATTGGATCACTTCCCTTTTCTTTATATGTGTATATTAGCATATATACATTTTGAGAGCAAGGGAAAAGAGAATATTATAAAAAATCCTCTTTTTCATTACAGGTTATCATTCATAAAGCTTATTTATTAAATCATTAAGTATGTTCTTGCCTCTATTTTTAATGACCGAGAGAACATTTGAATAATCATTTGATCCCATTTCAATTTCTTGTTTAATAACTTCAAAGGTCATTTCACTTGGATAACACTGGAAATCAAAATAATCGCGGTCTAATTTTTGCCCCGGTTTTAACTGTTCGTAAAGTGTTAAAGTCTGCTTTGCCCTGTTGTTATTTTCATCCAAATACATAAAATTCCCAATACTTCCTCCTGGTATACTAACACCCTTTATTTTATTAAGAAAATATTTTGGAATAACATGTTCCTTGTCATAACTTTTCTCTGTCATTCTGGAAGAATAAAAAGAGCAAAGGACTGTATAAAGCATTCTGGACACTTTTTCAAAATTAATACTTTGTTTTTGACTTATCTCCTCATGCCACCTGAGAAGTTGGTTTTCTAGTTTCTCCTTTTGGAGTTCTGAACTATATAATGCACTATTAGGATTCAAAACAATATTATCTAACTTGCTATCTCCACTTCCAGACCATTTCCCACTCACAGCATCTAATATAAAATACTTCAGTAAGTTATCCTCTGCTTTTTTATACTTATGTTTATAATGCGGGCGGATCGTTAATGTTGTTTTATTGATCACCCCATATTTAATATTCCATAAATATGCAAAGAAGGATAATATTTGAAAATCAGTTCCTACAACACCACCAAAATACGTATCTTTTAACCCTCCCGGAACTCTAAACGGACTCCTGAAACAAGCATTTATATCGGCATAAACACTCAATATCTTTTCGATAAGCTCTTCAAGAAATTCAGCATCTTGTATTATTTCAAACCTATCAATTAATGTATTGAGCTTTTTATTGGATATACCAAAAACAATCGCTAGAGTTGAAAAACCAATTTGATTAGCAAGATCTTCATTTTCCAAATCCCAAAAAACCTTCATTTCTTCTAAAATTTTTTCCCCAGTGCATAACAAAGCTCTGACATATTAATTTCTCTATTTTCTAACATATCCTCTTCATTGAAATTCTCAATTTCAATTTCTCTACTATTAATTAATTGTTTATATCGATTAATTGTTATATGCAGAATTTCTTCATTTCTTAGAGTATCTTGTAGTTTAAGCCCATGTTTATTCCATTGGGCTGCAAAAACTTGATATTTTGATAATTTTCTACCCCCTCGATTCAAATTCTCAAATACCGTTGCTAATTCCGAAACTTCTCCTGTAAAAACAATAGTCGGAATTTTAACTTTCGAGATTTCCAAATATGATTCCATAACATCTCTAAATCCTTCATGAACATCAGCAAGGTTCCTAACTTCTTCACTCTCAACTCTCAACTTATATTCAGGCGCATTTTCACTTAGTATGTCCAAAAATTTATTTAACTTATATCCATTCTTTGCTATGTATGAAACATATTCTTTTAGCGCATCTTCAAATTGATTTAAAACATGTCCCTGAAACGTTTCACTTAACTCTTCTTTTACCACTATTGAATAGATATCATTAACCACTTCCGAAAAATCAACATACTGTTCTGGACACTTCTGATAATCACGAATAGTGGTATATCTTTGCAGACCATCAATCAATGAGAATTTACTCTCATCTTCATACTTATAGATTAGAATTGCTCCAAATGGATAACCATAATGCAGCGTTTCAATGAAAGACCTTTTTTCACTTTTCGACCAAGTTAACTTTCTTTGGAAAGATGGAACTACAGCTTTTTTCTCCAACTCTTCATAAGTCAACGTTTCAATCTTGTAATTTGATTCCAAACTTCTTCTCCCCTTCCCTATATAATAATTAGATCATATCTTCGAGTACAATTCAAATATAATATAATATCTGTATACTCTTCCACGTATCCATACTCAGTTTCTTGTAATAACATGATTTATTGCGCAATTCTCACGCGATTGCCTCTTTTTGATTGGCACATTCATTTCAATATGCAATACTATATAAATCCCCTTCTTGACTAATGCGTATTTTATGCGTATAATTAATTAAATATCATAGAGATGGGGTCTTCAAGATGCCGATGACAGCTAAGCAGATGGTTAGGCTTCTAGGTAAGAAAGGGTTCGAAATCGCAACCCAAAGAGGCAGTCATTTGAAGATGTACCATCCTGAGTCTAATCGAACGGTTATCATTCCCATTCACAATAAAGACTTAGGAAAAGGCTTAGAACAAAGCATTCTTAAGCAAGCAGGACTAAAATGACTGCTTGCAAGAGTGCTCTAAATTATACTTACAGGAAATTACATGAATATGAACAAGGAGGCGTATAGTAATGACCGTGAACGTCGTTTATCCAATCACTTTAGAGCAAGACGGAAAGTATATTCTTGTTGATTTCCCTGACATTCCAACAGCAACAACACAAGGAGAAACTTTAGAAGAAGCATTTGAAATGGCAGAGGAAATTCTTGGCTTCAGCTTGGAAGATTACGATACATTCCCAAAAGCTAGCACAATTAAAGAAGTGAGCACATCATTCCCTGACAAAGATGTTGCCTTAATCGGACTAGATTTAGCAGCTTATCGCAGAAAATATTATTCAAAAAAAATCAGGAAGAATTTAACAATTCCAGAATGGCTTTCAGATATGGCCGAAGAAGAAAATATTAATTTTTCTCAGACGTTGACAGAGGCGCTTAAGGAGAAACTTGGAGTTTAAAGTTGACTAAATAGATGAGCACACAAAGTAAAATAAGCAGCAAAAAACCCGCTTTCCAAAAATAGGAAGCGGGTTTACAACGCATAAGATTAACGTTTTGAGAACTGAGGTGCGCGACGAGCGCCTTTAAGTCCGTATTTTTTACGTTCTTTCATACGTGGGTCACGAGTAAGTAGTCCAGCAGATTTAAGCGCAGGACGGTACTCAGGAGCCACTTGTAATAGTGCACGTGCAACGCCGTGACGGATTGCACCAGCTTGACCAGTGTATCCACCACCGTGAACGTTTACTAATACATCGTAGTTACCTAAAGTTTCAGTTGCTACTAAAGGTTGTTTGATTACTTCACGTAGTGCAGCGAATGGGATGTAATCTTCCCAATCACGATTATTGATAACAACTTTGCCGTCGCCAGGTACTAAACGTACACGAGCTACAGAGCTTTTACGACGACCAGTTCCGTAATATTGTACTTCTGCCACGATAATTTCCCTCCTTTAATAATTAACCGCGTAATTCGTATACTTCTGGTTGTTGCGCTGCATGTTCATGCTCGCTTCCACCGTATACGTGTAATTTTTTAAATTGTTGACGTCCAAGAGAATTCTTTGGAAGCATACCTTTTACAGATAGCTCGATTAATTTCTCAGGATTGTTCGTACGCATTTCGCCTGCAGTACGAGATTTTAAACCGCCTGGATATTGAGAGTGACGGTAATAAATTTTGTCAGTTGCTTTTTTACCAGTAAGACCAACCTTACCAGCGTTAATTACGATTACAAAATCTCCAGTATCAACATGTGGAGTAAATTGTGGTTTAGTTTTACCACGAAGAATTGATGCTACTTCGCTAGATAAACGACCTAGAGAAACACCTTCAGCGTCGATCACGTACCATTTACGTTCTACTTCGCCTGGTTTCGCCATATAAGTTGTACGCATGAGTTACCCTCCTAATAAATTAAAAATTGCGCCCGGAACCGTTCCTTGTTCCGAAACATCATAAAAATTTCTTACTATTGTTTTATTCAACACAACAACCTTCCGGGGCATATTGTGGGGTAAACAATACCATAGTCCATAATACAATTTTTAAGGGTAAAAGTCAATGGAAATTCCAGAAAAAATTACAATGGCAACGATACTTTAAATGGGGACACGGGAACGCCTGCTTCATTTACCAAATAACCTTCAGGGTGGTTTTCGTACGCGTAAGTTACTTTTTTCGTTTCAGGGGAAACGTCCACAAACAGACAATTTCCTTTTAAGTGGAAAGAGGCAGAAACGCAATTTTCACCCATAAGCGTTAGTTCTTTTGCGTGTTTAATCGTGATTTTGATGTGGTTCTCCGATATTTTCTCTACACGTTCGAACATGGGACTGCTTTCTTTTTTCTCGTATAAAAAGGAGATTCGCTCACCGATGGCTCGTTTTGAAATGGGGTGAATGTTGTACGATTCGCCGCAATCAATTGTGACCACTAAGTGCAAATTCGCGAACTTCCGCGTGACGCTTTCTTGTTTTTCGCGCAGTAGCGCCCAAGAGTCTTTTGGGGCGTCCTGGTATTTTGGCAGTTGGACAATAAAAAACGGCTTATTTCCAAGATGGATACGCCATTCTTGGACCAATTTTTCTAGCAAAAAGTCGTAAAGGTCTGCGTTTTGTGCGTCTTCTTCGCCTTGATACCATAGAACAGCGGAAAAATTCATTTTATGCGCTTCCGAGAACATTTTGGTGTAGAGCATACCGGGCGCACGGTAGCTATCTGGTGTTGCGGGTGGCGGCCAAGGCGTGTGCCCCACAATTTGTTTCACTTCTTGGAGTGTCAATTCGGGATGGTCCGCGATGTATTTTTCTCGTTTCGCCGTATAAATGGTGACGGCTTCTTGGTAGATTTCCAGTAAGCGCTCAAAATCATGCGAGCTTTTGCCGGAAATTTCACGTTCAAATGGCTGAATAAACCGTTCGCTAAATAGCGAATTGCCTCGCAACATGGCTTCCGGGAGCCAGCTTGAAATCGAGGTTCCACCTTTAAAGCAGCCGACAATTCCAATTGGGACAGCGGGATTTTTTAGGCGCAGCTGTTTGGCAAAATAATAAGCTACCGCAGAAATGTTTCCGTTCACGTCTTCCCAGCAAAACGGCTCTGCTTTTTCATCATCGGGGGCTAAAAGGTTGTAAAAGCGCAGATTTCCCAAATTTCGGAAGCACGGCTGCTCTTTTTCGTACTCAGCATCTTGTTTCAACCGATATTCGATGTTAGACTGACCAGAAACTAAGAAAACATCACCAAATAGACAATTTCTCAAAACCACTTTTTTGTCTAAAGCTGAGATGGAAATGTCGGGCGATATGCCCGTTTTGAACGCTTTCGTCACAATTTCAAAAGAGGAGGTTTGGTCTGCCTCACTCGACCAAACTTCCTCTCCAATTTGAACTGTCACAACTACGCCTGGCTTAGCTTTCCCGAAAAACCGCAGTGGCTCGTCACGCTGTAAAATCATTCGGTTTTTAAAAACTTTAGCAAGTTGGAAACTCATTCAATTTACCTCCAATTTTTTGTAAAGCACGCAAAATCGTTCTGCCATATCAATTGTCGTTGTCGCTGCCATAAAATGATCTTGCGAATGGATAAGCAAAATGCTTTTTTCAACTTCCGTATCATTCATTTCGCTTGTAAGCCAATTCGTTTGAATCGCATGCGCGCCGTGCAATTCCTTTTTCGCTTGTTGCAGCATAGCTTCTGCTTCTACTGCGTCGCCTTCTTCTGCTTTTAAAATTGCTTTCATGGCTTGCGTTTTAGCATTGCCAGCGATGAAAATTAGTTGCATAGCTTCTTCTAGTCTTTTTTCATCCATTTAAACATCCCCTAAACGCTTTTGATTCATTTGATTGGCGATTTTAATAAACGGCAGATAAATAAATGTCGCAACAACCAAATTGACAAGCTGTACAATGGCACCGTTTATCGTCCCGGTGAAAAGAAGCCCTGAAATGAGCGGCGGCACCGTCCACGGAACATTATTTGTGATAACATCGATAAAACCAATTTCCGTAAAGAATACGGCAAGATAAAAACAAATGGGTTGCACGATAACAAACGGCACAAACATGATTGGGTTTAGAACAATTGGCAAACCAAATGTGATTGGCTCACTAATATTAAAGACAGCGGGCATTAACGCAATTTTAGCCACCTTTTTATCCGAGTTTACTTTAGAGAAGATAAGTAATGCAATAACCGGAGCAAGCGCAAACGTTCCGGCTGCAATCGTTGAAAAGTTCATGAACATGGTTGAATATAAATGTTTGGCGGTTCCCATCATGTTTTCTGTATCAGCCACGTTCCAAGTTACACCAAATACCGGGCCCCAAATCGATGTCGGGTGAATCCCAAACCATTGCAAGAGCGGCCAAGTGATTTGGACGACAAGCGCAAAGATAGCTGTGCCTGAGATGGCCATGGCTGGTTTTTGCAAGATTTGCAGCAATAATTCTGGAAGTGAAACACCTGCCAAGCCCACGCTAAGCCCTGTTCCTGCAACAAAAACGGCTAGTGTAATGATTCCCGGGATAAGCGATTCAAAGCTTCTCGCAACTGCTGGTGGTACAGAATCTGGCATTTTAATAACTATATTTCTTTCGAGTACTATGTTATAAATCCAAACGGCTAAGCCACTAATTAATAGTGCTGAAAAAACACCTTGTGTTCCTAAAAAATTGGAATTCAGCATTCCCGTGATTTCTACATGTTTATTTCCTACTACATAATCATAGTTCCACGGTAAGCAGATGAAAAATGCGGCCATCGCATATAAAACCGATGTCATGTGTTCTTTATTTTTCGGGAAAAATTTCTTAGAGAAAGTATAGGAGAACACGACTACAATGAGCAAGGAGAATACAGATAATGCCCCTTGAGAAAATAAATTGATAAGCGATTGTATGTAGACTAGCGTTTCAGCAAAGTTTGAACTTGCCCATGCATCCCATGAACCGCTAATTAACTTCCCTAAATGTAAACCTTGCTGTCCAAAAATCAGCCCGTTTGGATCAAGAAATACGGAACTAATCATTATCGCAAAACCAGCGATCATGGTTACTGCAGCTACTAAAATGAATGTATCACGTAGTGTTAAAAGCAACTTATTCGCTGCGATTTTTCCAACAATTCGAGTGAACGCTGTTTGAAATTTCGAAAATTTCCCGCTAGTCATTCAGGATTCACTCCTTCGTTTTCAAGCCGTTTAATAATAGAAACTCCGTCCATCGCCCCAAACTCTGCCATTGTTAAATCGACAACTTTTTTATCTGGATGTGCAGCTTTGACTTGTTCAAACGCCCAAGCAATTTGTGGCGCAATGATGATGACATCTACTTCATGACCAATTTCATCAATCATCGCAAAATCATACGCCTCTACAGTCACATTTTTAACACCTTGCGCATCATAAGCTTTCTGCATTTTCGACCCTACTAAACTTGTGGACATGCCACCACTACAAAACAGTGCTATTTTCATTGTTAAAGACCCCTTGTATGTTAGTTTAGAAAACGTTTTCTTAATTATTAGTATAACGTTTTTTCTATATAAGTCAATACTTATTTATATAAGTTATAACATATCAGGGAACAAAAAAAGAAAACCTATCTGGCTTTCTTTAAATAATATTCACGGTTTGGAATTTGTATTCTCCCGTTTTAATTTTAGAAACAGAGTATTCACAAGGCTTTCCGTTGTCTAAATACACAATTTGTTCCATCTCAAGCAGCGGAAAATTCCAGTCAACCTCAAGCAACTTCTCATCATTTTCCGAAGGATGACAGGCATTTAGCTGACGATGCACGCTTTTTGGAACAAGACCAATTTCATCTTTAACAAAATTATAAATGGATGTTGTCAGTACGTCCAAACGTATTCCTTGAATGAGCTGAATCGGCATGTAACTTTGTTCAATCGCAAAAGGAGAATTATTCTTTTTATGCAACCTTCGTATATCATAAACAAAATCAAACGAGGAGATTTTAAGCTTTTCTGCAATATCATCGGGTGATTTTATTACCGTGAAATCAATTACCTCTGTTGTAATGTCTTTCCCTGAAAAATTTTCTAAAGTCGTCGCTTGGAGCTGCGCGCTCATTTCAGCGCCTTTCACATAGCTTCCTGACCCTCTACGTTTATAGATAAGGCCTTCATTTACGAGCATGTCCATTGCTTTTCTAATCGTAATTCTACTCGCATTGTATGCTTTACATAAATCCTTCTCAAAAGGAAGTTGTTCGTTTACTTCATAGGCACCTTCTTGGATTTTTCGCCTTATATCACTTGCAATCAATTCGTACTTTGTATCATTCATGCCATACATCCTTTATAATTTGTCATATCTTTTATAAGTATATCATGTTTTATTTGAATATAACAATCAATCATAAAAAACAGCATGCAAATATAAGCCTTCTGGAGGCGCTGTTTTACTTCTTAAAGCTTCACGACTTTTGGCATTAAAAGCACGCAGAATATCTGCTTCACTAAGCTTCCCCTGCCCAGCATCTAATAGAACGCCTGTTAAAATCCGCACCATATTATATAAAAAGCCGCTTCCCTGATACGAAATCATGAGTGTCGTTTCATCGACTTCGACAATTTCGATATGGTAAATCGTCCGCACTTTGCTTTCTTGTTCCGCCCTCGCCGAACAAAAGCTCGTGAAGTCGTGTTCTCCAATTAGGAGCTTTGCGACTGAGCCCATTTTTTCAAGGTCTAGTGCATACGGGAAATGTAGCGCAAAATCCCTTTTAAACGGATTAAAGATTTTGGAACGATCGATAACGTAGCGATATTCCTTGCCAGTTACGTCGAAGCGCGCGTGAAAATCGTCCGAAACCTTTTCTACGGATAGAAAGCTAATGTCGCGCGGTGTTCCTGTTTGCAAGGCAATCCGGAACTTTTCCGGCTCGATTTGAAGCGGCGAATCAAAATGAATGACCTGTCCTGTTGCGTGAACACCAGTATCCGTTCGGCCTGACGCAACAATCCGCCCAAAATTACCTTTATGCATTTTTTTCAGCGCTTTTTCAATTTCTTCTTGCACTGTGCGTCCATTCGGCTGCACTTGATAGCCAGAAAAGTCACTGCCATCATAGGCAATAACCGCTTTATATCGCGTCACAAAAACGCCTCCTAATTTCTAAGTAATACTAAAATACCCGTCAAAATGATAAGCGAAATGAGTAAACCTGTATCGGCAAAACGCCATTTGAGCAAGCGGAATCTCGTTCGCCCGTGTCCACCGCGGTAGCCGCGCGCTTCCATCGCAATCGCCAAATCTTCAGCACGTTTAAACGCGCTGATAAATAGCGGGATAAGCAGCGGAACAATTGCTCGAATGCGGTCGCTAATTTTGCCACTTGTAAACTCAACGCCACGCGCTTTTTGAGCCTTCATTATCTTCTCCGTTTCGTCCATCAAAGTTGGAATGAAGCGCAGCGAAATGCTAAGCATAAGAGCCAATTCATGAACCGGAAGGCGCACAATTCGGAACGGCGCCAAAATTTTCTCAAGACCATCTGTAAGTTCAATCGGACTTGTGGTAAGCGTGAGAAGCGTTGTCATGAACACAATTAGCACGAAGCGACAAAACATTTTAACCCCGTTCATAAGCCCTAGTGTTGTCACTTTAATTGGTCCAAGCGCAAATAACGTTTCTCCCCCTTGTGTGAAAAAAACTTGAAGTAATAATGTTAAAAGAATCAGCCACATGATTGGTTGCAAGCCTTTTAGAAAGAAGAGAAAAGGAATTTTCGAGGTCAAAACTAATGCTAAAACATATACAAACAAGACCGCGTAGGTCAGCCAATTATTCGCCAAAAAAACAATGACAATAAATGCCATGACAGCCGTAATCTTAGCGCGCGGATCGATTTTATGTAACCACGAATCGCTCGGAATGTACCGCCCTAAAATCATTTTATCCATCATAACGGCGACGCATCCTTAGCTAAAAACGGCACAATCTCCTGCAACAATTCCTCCATATTTAAACATGTTTTGGATAGCGTTACATTAAATTTGCGCTCAAAATTCCGCTGAAACCGAATCACTTCTGGTACTAAAAGCCCTAAATTGAGAAGCTTTTCCGACTCCGTAAAAATCGTACGGGGATCCCCGACTTGATTCACCGTGCCGTCTTTCATAAGCACAATCTTTTCAGCGTAACGCGCCGCATCTTCCATGCTATGTGTAACCAAGATGGTCGTCAATTTTTTATTTTGATGCAGTTCATAAAACATTTCCATAATTTCCTGCCGCCCATGCGGATCAAGACCAGCAGTCGGCTCATCTAGCACGAGGACTTCCGGTTCCATCGCCAGCACACCAGCAATGGCGACACGCCGTTTTTGACCGCCCGAAAGTTCAAATGGAGATCGTTCCAAAATCGCGTCTGTTAAACCTACATCTTGAATGACTTCGCGCGCACGTTTTTCCGCCTCTTCTTTTGTCGCCCCAAAATTAAGCGGCCCAAACATAATGTCTTTTAACACCGTTTCTTCAAACAATTGGGCTTCTGGAAACTGAAACACGATGCCCACACGGCGCCGGATATCGCGTAATTTTTTTTGCTTCACACCGGCAATCATTTCACGATCAAACAGCGTTATTTTCCCCTCAGTAGGTAAAAGCAAGGCATTCAAATGTTGTACGAGCGTCGATTTCCCCGACCCAGTGTGGCCAATGACGGCCGTATAACTGCCAGTTTCAAATGTCACATTCACATCAGTGAGCGCACGTTTCTCAAAAGGGCTATTTTTTTGATAACAGTATCCTACTTGCTCGAGTTTGATTCCCATAATAAATTTAACAGCTCTCCTTCCGATAAAACTGGCTCGCCAATTGCTACCCCTTGCTGTTCTAGCTGCCCTTCCAATTCAACAATAAATGGTACACCTAAACCAATTTGTTTCATTTCTTCCGCATTTTTAAAAATTTCTTTTGGAGTGCCTTCTCTGAAACGTTCTCCTTCATTCATCACGATGACCCGGTCAGCATAAAGCACCTCATCCAAGTCATGCGTAATCGAAATAACCGTAATATCTTCCTTTTCCCTAAGCCTGCGAATAGTCTCCATCACTTCAGCTCTCCCACGCGGGTCTAACATGGACGTCGCTTCATCCAAAATAATGACATCCGGTTTGAGCGCCAACACACCAGCAATGGCTACCCGTTGCTTCTGACCACCAGACAAACGAGCCGGTTCGTGCTCCTTGTATTCTTGCATGCCAACTTCACGTAGCGCCTCGCTCACACGCTCCACCATATCGTCATGAGGCACGCCGTGGTTCTCTAATCCGAACGCGACGTCATCCTGCACAGTCGCGCCCACAAATTGATTATCAGGATTTTGGAAAACCATACCGACTTGTCTACGGATATCCCAAATCGTCTTTTCTGACAAAACATAGTGCCCGATTTTAATTAACCCTTTTTCTGGGAAAAGCAAGCCGTTCAAAAGTCTAGCAAGAGTCGATTTCCCTGAACCATTATGACCTACTAGCGCCATCCATTCACCTTTTTCGACAGAAAAGGTCACATCATGCACTGCATAGCTCGACTCATCATCATATTTATAAAAAACGTGATCTATCTTCACAAAATCTTCCGCCATTATTCGCACCTCTTTCATACAGGCTACACCTTATTTATTATAGTATAAAGCGCCATAACACGCAAAGCTTGTTTTAAAATCATGCTTTTCTTGGAAACAATTTAGTTTTTGAACACAAAAAAACTCAAAGTAAATGACTTTGAGTCTGGACAGAAATAAAAAAAGCCTGCGCCCTCCCCGTTTTAAACAGAAGAAGGCGCACAGAGCTAGACAAGTCAGGTTTCCCTGCTTATCATGACACTCTACTTGCTTTCATACATTTTCTATTAAACTAACTCGATAATTACCATTGGAGCACCGTCACCACGACGAGGTCCTTTTTTGTAAATACGAGTGTAACCACCTTGACGATCAGCATAACGAGGTGCTACATCATCAAATAGTTTTTGAAGCGCGTATACCGCTTGGTTTTTCTTCACAGTTTCGCCTTTTTTGTTTGTTACGTCAACTTGTTTAACGTCAGCAACTTCATGGCGAACAAAAGCAGCAGCTTGACGACGAGCGTGCAAGTCACCTTTTTTACCGGAAGTAATAAGTTTTTCAACAACTTTACGAATCTCTTTAGCGCGAGCTTCAGTTGTTTCGATACGTTCATGTACGATTAAATCCGTTGCAAGATCACGTAGTAACGCTTTACGTTGTGAGCTCGTACGGCCTAATTTTCTGTAACCCATGGAATTCCCTCCTTACTTTTCTATCAGTTTTCGTTTCTTAGACCTAAGCCAAGGTCAGCAAGCTTAACTTTAACTTCCTCAAGAGATTTACGACCCAAGTTACGAACTTTCATCATATCATCTTCTGATTTGTCAGCTAATTCTTGTACAGTATTGATTCCAGCGCGTTTTAGACAGTTATAAGAACGAACAGAAAGATCTAATTCTTCAATTGTCATTTCAAGCACTTTCTCTTTATGGCTTTCTTCTTTTTCAATCATAATTTCCGCTTTTTGGGCTTCGTCTGTTAAGTTAACAAAGATGCTCAAATGCTCAGAAAGGATTTTTGCACCAAGAGATACAGCTTCTTCTGGGCTAATGCTTCCATCAGTTAAAACATCAAAAGTTAGCTTATCATAATTTGTCGATTGACCTACACGTGTATTTTCAACTTGATAATTCACACGAATTACTGGAGAGAAAATAGAGTCTATTGGAAGAACACCAATAGGCATACTTTCACGTTTGTTTTGGTCAGCTGGCGTATAACCACGACCACGAGTGGCATTCAAGCGCACATGGAATTTCGCATTATCACTTAATGTAGCAATATGCAAATCTGGATTTAAAATTTCAACATCACTATCATAATTAATATCTCCAGCAGTTACAACACCTGGTCCTTGCATATCAATTTCCAATGTTTTTTCTTCATCAGAGTAAACTTTAAGTGCAAGTTTCTTGATATTTAAAATCATTGTTGTCACATCTTCAACTACACCTTCAATAACAGAAAACTCATGCAATGCACCATCAATTTGAATTGAAGTGACTGCAGCACCTGGTAGTGAAGATAATAGAATACGACGTAAGGAGTTACCCAAAGTTGTACCATATCCACGCTCAAGTGGTTCTACAACAAACTTTCCATACTTGGCATCATCGCTGATCTCAATCGTCTCGATTTTTGGCTTTTCAATTTCGATCATTCAAATTTACCCTCCTTCAAAACGTCTTATTTCCTAAATCTAGTCGAACCTCTTTACAAGTTTAACAATCGAAGTATAGAGTGGCATAAGAAATACGACTACTTATACACGACGACGTTTTGGAGGACGACAACCATTGTGGGGAACTGGAGTTACATCTTTAATTGCAGTAACTTCAAGACCTGCTGCTTGAAGAGCACGAATAGCTGCTTCACGACCAGCACCTGGACCTTTAACAGTTACTTCTAAAGTTTTCAAACCATGTTCTTGAGCTGATTTAGCTGCACTTTCAGCTGCCATTTGAGCTGCAAAAGGAGTAGATTTACGAGAACCTTTAAATCCTAAAGCACCAGCGCTAGACCAAGCTAAAGCATTTCCATGCGTGTCAGTAATCATTACAATCGTATTATTAAATGTAGAACGAATATGTGCAATACCGCTTTCGATATTCTTTTTCACACGACGTTTACGAGTATTTGTTTTACGTGCCATTCACTTACTACCTCCTTTACTAACTTATTATTTCTTCTTACCTGCAACAGTCTTAGAAGGACCTTTACGAGTACGAGCATTATTTTTAGTATTTTGTCCACGAACGGGAAGTCCACGACGGTGACGCATACCACGGTAAGAACCGATTTCAATCAGACGTTTAATGTTCAAGTTCACTTCACGACGAAGATCACCTTCTACTTTAATACGGTCAACGATTTCACGGATTTTACCTAATTCTTCTTCTGTTAAATCACGAGTACGAGTATCTTCAGAAACGCCTGCTTCTTTCAAAACTTGAATAGCAGTTTGTTTACCAATACCGTAAATGTAAGTCAGGGAAATAACAATACGTTTTTCACGTGGAACGTCCACACCTGCAATACGTGCCATTTAGTCAAGCACCTCCTTATATTATCCTTGTTTTTGCTTATGTTTAGGGTTTTCACAAATCACCATTACTTTACCTTTACGACGAATAACTTTACATTTTTCGCACATAGGTTTAACGGATGGTCTTACTTTCATATTCCATATACCTCCTTGTTTATTAGAGAAAGTGTCTCTATAAACCGATACGTACTAAGCTGGCGAACCAGACCGGTATATAAATTCAATTTCGGAGTGCAAATTATTTAAAACGATAAGTGATTCTTCCACGAGTTAAATCATACGGGGAAAGCTCAACTGTCACTTTGTCCCCAGGTAAAATACGGATGTAGTGCATACGAATTTTACCAGAAACAGTGGCAAGCACTTTATGACCATTTTCGAGTTCTACATTGAACATCGCATTTGGTAAAGTTTCTTGAACAACGCCTTCCACTTCGATTACATCTTCTTTAGCCATATGTTCGCTACCTCCTTCTCGGTTACTAGACCACTTGGTTACTAAATTTTATCAGTGTAAAACTTGATTACATGAAAAAACGGTAAACAAGCCAAAACTCGTCGCATATTTGCAACGTTTTCGGTGTTTTTAGACAACCCACAGAGTGAATCCGTAATGCCGAGATTTTGAGCAAACATTACTCAAAGTTAAAGCTCGATATAATCTTTCGGATGATCTTCAAATGGTTCTCTCGTTCATCATGATTTGCTATGATGCTTTTATTCCACTGCCAATTATCCATTATACTACAATCCAATTGAATTTGCACGTATTAATTTGTTAGCAGGGCAAGCACTTTCCGCACTTAGAAAGCAGCAAGAATCTTGTCCACATCCGCAAAAACATCATTGATATCTTGTTCACCGTTTACGTTGTGAAGCTTACCTGTTTCTTTATAGAAATTAAGAAGAGGTTCTGTTTGTTTCATATTGACATTCAAACGATTTTCAACAGTTTCTTTTTTGTCATCTTCACGTTGATAAAGTTCTGTTCCATCCACGTCACATTTACCTGCAACTTTGGGTGGATTATAAATTTCATGATACGTGCGACCACAAGTTTTACAAATCCAGCGGCCCGTTAGGCGTTTCATCAAAATTTCTTTATCAACATTAATGTTAATGACAGCATCAAGTTCTGTTCCTAAATCTTTCAATATGTTTTCCAGCTCTTCAGCTTGTGCCACTGTGCGTGGAAAGCCATCTAATAGAAACCCGTTTCTTGCATCATCTTGAGCTAAACGTTCACGAACAATACCATTTGTCACTTCATCGGGAACTAAATCACCTTTATCCATGTAAGACTTAGCTTTTAGTCCTAAATCTGTTTCATTTTTCATCGCTGCGCGGAACATATCCCCTGTAGATATATGAGGGATATTATATTTTTCAACAATTTTCTCAGCTTGAGTACCTTTTCCAGCTCCTGGTAGTCCCATTAATACTAATTTCAACTGTTTCGCTCCTCGGCTACGCGCAGGGGCCCTGCTAGGTAATCCTAAGCAAGTGCCTGCGTGTTATTTGATGAACCCACGATAATTCCGTTTCACAAGTTGACCTTCGAGTTGTTTCGTTGTATCTAGTGCTACACCGATTACGATTAGAAGACTTGTACCACCGATAGCGAGCGTTTGAGGAAGACCAAAAGCGGTCGTACCGATAGTTGGAATTACAGCAACTGCCGCTAGGAAAAGTGCACCAACAAATGTTAGACGGTAAAGTACCGAAGTAAGATATGCTTGTGTTTCTCTACCTGGGCGTTTACTAGGGATATATCCACCTTGCTTCTTCAAATTGTCAGCCACTTTTTCAGGGTTAACTTGAATGAAAGCATAGAAATAAGTGAATGCGATAATTAGTGCTACATATAAAATCATGCCGATAGGTTTCGTATAATCAAACACATTTTTGAGCACAGCAACAACTTCATTACTACTATCAAAGAAAGTAAGAATGGTTTGTGGTGTGATAATAAACGCACTCGCGAAGATTACCGGAATAACCCCAGCAGAGTTAAGTTTAAGTGGCAAATGAGTTGCCTGAGCACCAGCTTGCTTGTTACCTGCAACACGTTTTGAATATTGAATCGGGATTTTACGTAAAGCTTGTTGGAAGTAAATAACTACTACTACGATTAGAAGTGCAGCTAGTGCGATTCCAGCAAGAACTAAAATGTGTAGGAAAAGCTGATCTCCAGCTCCTTCGATTTGTTGTACGTAAACTTGACGAACACCATCAGGAATACGTGCAACGATACCAGCAAAGATAATAATGGAAACCCCATTACCGACACCTTTAACTGTAATTTGTTCCCCTAACCACATAAGGAACATTGTACCTGTCATTAGTACAATCGCAATTAGAATGTACTGTGGAATTGACGCATTAAAAATCAAAGTAGATCCTGAAAGTCTGTTAAAGCCATATGCCATACCAAACGCTTCTACTAAACCTAAAATGATTGTTAAATAACGAGTAAGTTGGTTGAGTTTTTTACGACCCATTTCCCCTTGCTTCGCCCATTCCGTAAGTTTAGGAACAACATCCATTTGTAATAGTTGAACAATGATGGACGCCGTGATGTACGGCATAACACCCATTGCTAAAACGGAGAAGTTTTTTAATGCTCCACCATTAAATGTGTTTAGAAAGCCAAAAATCCCGCCTTCCATCGTTTGTTGCAATGCAGCAGCATTCACCCCAGGCACGGGCACAAATGTTCCAATACGGAAAATAATTAACATCGCAATTGTGAAAAGAATTTTTTTACGGATATCAGCTACTCTAAAGAAGTTGACTAACGTTGAAAACATTAGATCACCTCAGTTTTCCCACCAGCGGCTTCGATTGCTTCCTTAGCAGCTGTGGAAAATTTATTTGCTTTCACTGTAAGTTTTTTCTCAATAGATCCATTTGAAAGGATTTTAATACCAGATTTTGCATTACGCACAATACCAGTTTCAATTAATAATTCAGGTGTTACTTCTGTACCTTCTTCAAAGCGATTTAAAACATCTAAATTCACAACTGCGAATTCTTTACGGTTGATGTTCGTAAATCCACGTTTTGGTATACGGCGGAATAATGGAAGTTGTCCACCTTCAAAACCTAAACGTACACCGCCGCCGGAACGAGCTTTTTGCCCTTTATGTCCGCGACCGGAAGTTTTACCGTTACCAGAGCCTGTACCACGACCAACACGATTACGCTCTTTGCGAGAACCTTCAGCAGGCTTAAGTTCGTGTAGTTTCATGTCAAGCACCTCCTCCTAATTCTAGTTTATTACATTTGAAAATTTCGCTTAAACTTCTTTAACGTCCAGAAGATGACTAACTTTGTTAACCATCCCACGAATTGCAGGATTATCTTCTTTAACGACAACGGAATTTGTTTTACCAAGACCTAACGCTTGAACAGTTTTACGTTGTGGTTCGGGACGACCGATTAAGCTACGTTTTAGAGTGATTTCTAATTTAGCCATAATGATAATTCCCTCCTTATCCTAGCAATTCTTCTACAGTTTTGCCACGAAGTTTTGCAACTTCTTCAGCTTTTTTAAGTTGTTTGATACCGTCGATTGTAGCGCGCACCATGTTGATAGGTGTATTTGATCCAAGTGATTTGGAAGATACATCTGCAACACCAGCAAGCTCAAGTACGGCACGAACAGGACCACCAGCAGTTACACCAGAACCGGCGCTCGCAGGTTTAAGAAGGATTTCTCCCCCACCGAAGTGACCTACAACTGTATGCGGAATTGTTGTGTCAACAGTTGGTACGAATACCATGTTTTTCTTCGCATCTTCAACAGCTTTACGAATAGCGTCTGGAACTTCTTGTGCTTTACCAGTACCGAAGCCCACGTGACCGTTTTTATCACCAACAACAACAAGTGCTGTGAAGCGGAAACGACGACCACCTTTAACTACTTTAGCAACACGGTTGATTGTAACAACGCGTTCTTCTAAATCTAATTTGTTTCCATCAATAATTTCAGCCATGCAAGGTTTCCCTCCTTCTTATTAGAATTGTAATCCGTTTTCACGAGCAGCTTCAGCAAGAGCTTTTACGCGACCATGATATAAGTAACCTCCGCGGTCAAATACAACAGCAGAAATTCCTTTTTCAGAAGCACGTTTTGCGACTAATTCGCCAACTTTGCTAGCAGCGTCAACTTTTGATTCGCTTGATGCGAAATCTTTATCTAAATTCGATGCACTTACAAGTGTCACGCCATTTACATCATCAATTAATTGAGCGTAAATATTTTTATTAGAACGAAAAACGTTTAAACGTGGACGACTTTCAGTTCCAGTAATTTTAGAACGAACACGAGCATGTCTCTTTTTACGAACTTTATTTTTGTCGATTTTGGTAATCACACGACTCACCTCTTCTCTAATAGCCTATGCGGCATTATTTACCAGTTTTACCTTCTTTACGGCGTACATATTCGCCTTCGTAACGAATACCTTTGCCTTTGTATGGCTCAGGCGGACGTACAGCGCGAATATTCGCAGCTAGTTCACCAACGTGTTCTTTATTGAAGCCTTTAACGATAATTTTCGTATTAGCAGGAACATCAATTTCTACACCTTTTGGCGCTTCGAATTCTACTGGATGAGAGTAACCTACGTTAAGAACAAGTTTAGAACCTTGTTTTTGTGCACGGTAACCGACACCGATTAATTCTAAAGTTTTTTCGTAGCCTTCAGATACTCCGACAACCATGTTATTTAAGATTGCACGAGTCGTACCATGAAGAGCACGATGAGTTTTATTATCAGTTGGACGGGAAATGTTAATTTCGCTTCCTTCAATATCAATTTTAATGTCTGGGTTAAACTCTTTAACGAGTTCACCTTTAGGACCTTTAACTGTAGCCTTAGCTCCGTCAAGTGTAACAGTTACACCAGCAGGAATTGTAATAGGCTTTTTACCGATACGGGACATTTATCGCACCTCCTTGTGTTATATATTTCTTACCAAACGTATGCTAGAACTTCTCCACCGACTTGTTTAGCGCGAGCTTCTTTGTCAGTTAAAACACCTTGCGAAGTTGATACGATTGCGATACCAAGACCGTTAAGTACTTTAGGCACCTCATTTGATTTAGCGTATACACGCAGACCTGGTTTACTGATACGTTTCAAACCAGTGATTACACGTTCGCCAGACGGACTATATTTTAAGAAAACACGGATAGTGCCTTGTTTGTCGTCTTCGATATACTCAACATCGCGTACAAAACCTTCACGTTTCAGGATTTCAGCGATTTCTTTCTTGATTTTAGACGCAGGTAATTCTAATTTATCATGCTTTACCATGTTCGCATTACGGATACGAGTTAGAAAATCTGCAATTGGATCTGTCATCACCATGTGTAATTACCCTCCTTCCTTAAACTTTAACTTACCAGCTTGCTTTTTTTACGCCGGGAATTTGACCTTTATAGGCAAGTTCACGGAAACAAATACGGCATAATTTGAATTTGCGAATAACGGAATGTGGACGTCCACAACGTTCGCAACGAGTATACGCTTGAACTGCGAATTTTGGTTCGCGTTTTTGCTTAGCGATCATTGACTTTTTAGCCACGTTTTCGCCTCCCTACTTTTAATTATTGATTATTTTTGAAACGGCATTCCAGCTAGAGTTAATAACTCACGGGATTCTTCATCAGTTTTGGCAGTTGTAACAATAACTACATCCATACCTCGAACTTTAGATACTTGATCATAATCAATTTCAGGGAAAATTAATTGTTCTCTCACACCCAGCGTATAGTTCCCACGGCCGTCGAAAGCTTTTTTCGAAACACCACGGAAGTCACGTACACGTGGAAGTGAAACAGTAATTAATTTGTCTAAGAAATCATACATACGCTCACCACGAAGCGTTACTTTAGCACCGATTGGCATTCCTTCACGAAGACGGAAACCAGCGATAGAGTTTTTTGCTTTTGTGATTACAGGTTTTTGACCAGTGATTAAAGCTAATTCTTCAACAGCACTGTCTAAAACTTTAGCGTTTGCTACTGCGTCACCAACACCAGTGTTGATTACGATTTTTTCAATTTTTGGTACTTCCATAACGGAAGAATAGTTAAACTTGCTCATCATAGCAGGAACAATTTCCTTAAGATAGCGATCTTTAAGGCGATTCATGTAATGTTGCCTCCTTCCTCAAATACTTATTTATCGATTACTTCACCGGATTTTTTAGCTACACGTACTTTTTTATCGCCTTTTACTTCATAGCCTACACGAGTAGGTTCACCAGTTTTAGGGTCGATAAGCATTACGTTTGATACGTGAATTGGTGCCTCAACATTCAAGATTCCACCTTGTGGATTGATGTTGGAAGGTTTCGTATGTTTTTTCACCATGTTAATTCCTTCAACAATTACACGATCTTTTTTCGGAAATGCAGCAAGGATTTTGCCGGATTTGCCTTTATCTTTACCAGTAATAACTTGTACTTTATCACCTTTTTTGACATGCATAAGTCTTAGCACCTCCTTGGTTTGAAACTTGTTTTTTAAAGAACTTCTGGAGCTAAAGAAACGATCTTCATAAAGTTGTTTTCACGAAGTTCGCGAGCAACAGGTCCAAAAATACGTGTTCCACGAGGACTTTTATCATCACGGATAATGACACATGCATTTTCATCAAATTTGATGTAAGAACCATCTTGACGACGTGCTCCACTCTTAGTACGAACGATTACTGCTTTAACAACTTCACCTTTTTTGACAACGCCGCCTGGTGTTGCTTGTTTAACGGTACACACGACAACATCGCCAATGTTAGCAGTTTTGCGTCCTGATCCACCTAGCACTTTAATAGTTAGCACTTCACGCGCGCCAGAGTTATCAGCCACTTTCATACGACTTTCTTGTTGAATCATTAGGACACCCTCCTTCCAGAATAACGGGTAAGAAATAATTTCTTATTTTTATAATAAACGTTAGATAATTACTGCTTCTTCTACTACATCAATTAAACGGAAACGTTTAGTTGCGGATAGAGGACGAGTTTCCATGATACGAACGATATCGCCAGCTTTAGCAGTGTTATTTTCATCATGCGCTTTGAACTTTTTCGAATACTTAACGCGTTTACCATACAAGCCATGCTTTTTGTATGTTTCAACTACTACAGTGATTGTCTTATCCATTTTGTCGGATACTACGCGACCTGTATAAATTTTACGTTGATTACGGTCAGTCATGCATTAAAACCTCCTTACGATTTTCTTTTTAAGCAAGTTCTCTTTCTTTAACAATTGTTTTCATGCGCGCGATAGATTTACGTACTTCTCTAATACGTGCAGTATTTTCCAATTGTCCTGTAGCTAATTGAAAGCGCAGGTTGAAAAGCTCTTCTTTTAGCGCTTTTTCTTGATCTTTAATTTCGGTAGTGGATAGTTCACGGATATCATTAGCTTTCATTTGCTTCACCACCAATTTCTTCACGTTTTACGATCTTAGTTTTGACCGGCAGTTTGTGTGACGCAAGACGTAACGCTTCACGCGCAACTTCTTCAGGTACACCTGCGATTTCGAACATAATTTTGCCGCGTTTAACTGGGCTTACCCAGCCTTCCGGAGCACCTTTACCTTTACCCATCCGAACCCCGATTGGTTTAGAAGTGTAAGATTTATGAGGGAAAATTTTAATCCAAACTTTACCGCCACGTTTCATATAACGAGTCATAGCGATACGAGCAGCTTCGATTTGACGGTTAGTAATCCAAGAAGCTTCAACCGCTTGAAGACCGTATTCACCAAATGCTACTTCAGTTCCACCTTTTGCACGTCCGCGCATGTTACCACGAAACTCACGACGATATTTAACACGTTTTGGAACTAACATTATTATTTTCCTCCTTCCACATTGTTTTTCTTCGTAGGAAGGACTTCACCGCGATAAATCCAAACTTTAACGCCTAGTTTACCGTAAGTTGTGTCAGCTTCTTCCCATGCGTAGTCAATGTCTGCACGCAATGTATGAAGAGGTACTGTTCCTTCGCTATAATGTTCAGCACGAGCGATATCAGCTCCGCCAAGACGACCAGATACTTGAGTCTTAATTCCTTTAGCACCAGCGCGCATAGTACGTTGAATTGCTTGTTTTTGTGCACGACGGAAGGAAACACGACCTTCAAGTTGTCTAGCAATATTTTCTGCAACAAGTTTAGCGTCTAAATCAGCACGTTTAATTTCAACGATATTGATGTGTACGCGTTTGCCTGTTAATTCGTTAAGTGATTTACGAAGTGCTTCAACTTCAGAACCACCTTTACCAATTACCATACCAGGTTTTGCAGTGTGAATTGTAATGTTTACACGATTAGCTGCACGTTCGATTTCAACACGTGAAACAGAAGCATCAGCAAGACGTTTTGCGATAAAATCACGAATGCGTAAGTCTTCATGTAAGAAGTCCGCATATTCTTTTTCAGCGTACCATTTAGAATCCCAGTCACGAATGACACCGATACGCATACCTATTGGATGTACTTTTTGACCCAACGTTATCCCTCCTTCACTTCAGATACCACAACTGTGATGTGGCTAGTACGTTTATTAATTGCACTTGCACGACCTTGTGCACGTGGACGGAAACGTTTAAGAGTTGGACCTTCGTCTACGAAAGCTTCAGATACAACTAAACTATTCACGTCTAAATCATAATTGTGCTCAGCATTTGCCATAGCAGATTTTAATACTTTTTCAATGATTGGTGAAGCCGCTTTTGGAGTAAACTTCAAAATTGCGATTGCTTCGCCTACTTGCTTACCTCGGATTAAATCAATAACGATTCTCGCTTTACGAGGAGCAATACGTACCGTTTTGGCAACGGCTTTTGCGCTTGTAACTTCATTTGCCATTTAGATAGCCTCCTCTCGAATTATCGTCTAGTTTTCTTATCGTCTGCCGCGTGGCCACGGTAAGTACGAGTTGGTGCAAATTCACCTAATTTATGTCCTACCATATCTTCTTGGATATAAACAGGAACGTGTTTACGTCCATCATATACAGCGATTGTTTGACCTACAAATACTGGGAAGATTGTGGAACGACGAGACCAAGTTTTGATAACTTGTTTTTTGTCGCTTTCATTAGCAGCTTCCACTTTCTTCATCAAGTGATCATCGACAAAAGGTCCTTTTTTCAAACTACGACCCATGACGGAACCTCCCTTCGTATAGTCAGGCAGCTCGGAGCATTTCTCCGTGCTGTCCTGCTAACTTTAATTTAATCATATTAACCCAGAAATTATTTACCTTTACGACGACGTACGATAAATTTATCGGAGTTATTGTTTTTCTTACGTGTTTTGTAACCAAGAGTTGGTTTACCCCATGGTGACATTGGAGATTTACGTCCGATTGGCGCTTTACCTTCACCACCACCGTGTGGGTGATCGTTAGGGTTCATAACGGAACCACGAACCGTTGGGCGTTTGCCTAACCAGCGGCTACGTCCAGCCTTACCGATGTTGATAAGTTCGTGTTGTTCGTTCCCAACTTGACCGATAGTAGCACGGCAAGTAGCAAGAATCATGCGAACTTCACCAGAGTTAAGGCGAATAAGAACATATTTCCCTTCTTTACCAAGTACTTGTGCACTTGTGCCGGCAGAGCGAACTAATTGTCCACCTTTACCAGGTTTTAATTCGATATTATGGATAACTGTACCCACTGGAATATCTTTAAGTTCTAAAGCGTTACCGACTTTAATGTCTGCTTCTGCTCCAGAGTAAATTGTTTGGCCTACTTCAAGACCTTTTGCTGCGATGATGTAGCGTTTTTCTCCATCAGCGTAGTTGATTAACGCAATATTTGCTGAGCGGTTAGGATCGTATTCGATTGTTGCTACACGACCTGGAACGCCATCTTTATTACGTTTGAAATCGATCACACGGTATTGACGTTTATGTCCACCACCGTGATGACGAACAGTTAACTTACCTTGGTTGTTACGACCAGCCTTCTTTTTCATAGGACGTAGTAAAGATTTTTCTGGAGTACTCGTTGTAATCTCAGCAAAATCAGAACTTGTCATATGACGGCGGCCGTTTGTGGTAGGTTTGTACTTTTTAATCGCCATTTTTTTCCCTCCTCGTTAGATTTTTTTATTCTAAACGTTCGTTTTAAACTTCAAAAAGTTGAATTTCTTTACTGTCAGCACTCAATGTAACAATCGCTTTACGACGTTTGTTTGTGTAGCCAACGTAACGACCCATGCGTTTCTTTTTACCTTTGTAGTTCATAACGTTTACTTTTACAACGTCAACTTCAAAAATTTCTTCAATCGCATGTTTAATTTGAGATTTTGTCGCGCGAGTGTCTACTTCAAAAGTATATTTCTTGTCATCAAGAATACTTGTAGATTCCTCCGTTACGACTGGGCGCTTAATGATGTCGCGTGCATCCATTACGCAAGCACCTCCTCTACTTTTTCGACAGCTGCTTTAGTAATGATTAATTTATCATGACTAGCAACTTCTAGTACTGAGATACTTTCAGCTGGGATAACTGTAATGCCTTGGATATTGCGGGCAGATAATTCTACGTTTTCGCTTTCTCCAGCAACTACAATTAGAGCTTTAGAATCTACAGAGATATTTTTAAGGAAAGCTGCAAAATCTTTTGTTTTAGGCGCATCAAACGCTAAGTTTTCAAGTACAAGAACGTTTTCGTCTTTCACTTTAGAAGATAGGATTGATTTAATCGCTAAACGGCGAACTTTCTTTGGTAATTTGTATGCATATGAACGAGGTGTTGGGCCGAATACGACACCGCCTCCACGCCATTGCGGGGAACGAATCGAACCTTGACGAGCACGACCAGTACCTTTTTGACGCCATGGTTTACGTCCACCACCACGTACTTCAGAACGATTTTTTACTTTATGAGTTCCTTGACGTAAGGAAGCTCGTTGGCTCAAAATCACATCAACAACTACTTTTTCATTCGGTTCGATACCGAAGACAGCATCATTCAATGTAATTTCGCCAGCTTTAGAACCATCTTGTTTAAGTAAGCTTAGTTTTGGCATTCGTTAGTCCTCCTTTCCAAATAAATTATTTTGCTTTAATAGCAGTTTTAATTTGAACTAATGATTTTTTCGCACCAGGAACGTTACCTTTAACTAAAAGTAAGTTCTTTTCTACGTCTACTTTAACGATTTCCAAGTTTTGGATAGTGATTTGATCTCCACCCATACGACCTGGAAGAAGTTTATTTTTGAAAACACGGTTAGGCGCTACAGGACCCATTGAACCAGGGCGACGGTGGTAACGAGAACCGTGAGCCATAGGCCCGCGAGATTGTCCGTGGCGTTTAATTACACCTTGGAACCCTTTACCTTTCGATACGCCGGTCGCGTCGATGATGTCACCTTCTGCGAATACGTCTACTTTTACTTCAGAACCAATCTCATACTCGTCTAAGTTAACATCGCGGAATTCGCGAATGAAGCGCTTAGGAGTAGTATTGGCTTTTGCTACATGACCTTTTTCGGGTTTGTTTGATAAAACTTCACGTTTGTCTTCGAAGCCGATTTGTACTGCTTCGTAGCCGTCAGTTTCAACAGTTTTCTTTTGAAGTACTACGTTGTTAGCCGCTTCAATTACTGTTACTGGAATTAATTCTCCATTTTCAGTGAAAACTTGAGTCATCCCTACTTTTCTACCTAAGATTCCTTTGGTCATGAGTCACACCTCCTGTTAATAGTTAATTTTTTTCGGACAAAACATGCCCAAGAGTTTATTAGAGTTTAATTTCGATATCTACACCGCTTGGCAAGTCTAAACGCATCAAGCTATCCACAGTTTGTGGTGTTGGATTAACGATGTCGATTAAACGTTTATGCGTACGCATTTCGAATTGTTCGCGCGAATCTTTGTATTTGTGAACCGCACGTAAAACTGTGTATACAGATTTCTCTGTTGGAAGTGGAATCGGACCAGATACAGAAGCACCAGAACGTTTCGCAGTTTCCACAATTTTTTCAGCTGATTGATCCAAGATACGGTGATCATAAGCTTTTAAACGAATACGAATTTTTTGTTTTGCCAT
Organism: Listeria sp. ILCC796; assembly: GCF_900186175.1. Classification (NCBI taxonomy): domain Bacteria; kingdom Bacillati; phylum Bacillota; class Bacilli; order Caryophanales; family Listeriaceae; genus Listeria; species Listeria sp. ILCC796. The sequence goes on along the minus strand of NZ_FYBV01000010.1, from coordinate 91,339 downwards.
TATTTTCCCTCCTTCTCGCCTACTTTTAAAATAGACATTCTCCATGGAAATTACCTGAGTACCCGCCATGGCAAAGCGGCCGGGTGTGTCAGCAACCTTCCACTTCATCACATCTTGCGCCCCAATAGCTTAGGGGTGCTCATACAAAAGGGCAGACGGATGCCTACTCATTTGCACTTTATCTATTATACACGTGTTGAGGCTTGTAATCAACCGCTTTTTGAAAAAAGTTTGACTTTCTTTTCATTGTAAAAACAGGCGTTCGTTTCTTTCTTGTTTTTTAATAAACTATTGGCGCGAAGTAATTGCTTGCTCCGCACAAATTAAGGCCGGCCAAAACGGTGAAGGGAGTTAAAAAAAGAGCCTATATGGCTCTTTTCGCGGAGTTTGGGCAATTATTTTTTATAAACCGAAAGAATCCATGACGTTAAAAGTTGTTTTGGCATCATTATCACTACCAAATAATAGATTCCAGTTAATCAGATTTACGTTTTGTACATTTTGTCCCATGAAGCGATATTTTGTCGTCTCATTTGCTTTTGGAATATGCATACCCGTTTCGTTAATCACTTTTCCAAGGTCAATATCTACATCTACTAAGATACGAGATTCTACAATATAGGAGAAACGCGGATTTTTAAAGATTAGAGTATTATCTTCTATAGAAAAGTCTTGTTGCATATATTTGTAACTTTTCATTGTGATTCCCGTTGCTTTTTGTCTGAATTTCGCCGTTACTGCTTTTTTGAAAGAATCCGTTTTACTGATTTCTTCAAATTCTTGCGGTAATTTTAGCGTATAGTAGGTTTGGTCGGCAACTCCCCCGCCAAAACCATACTGTGCGTAATAATTTAAGGACAATACTCCTGTCGCATTATTTTTAGCATCATAGCTAATTCCTGATTTCGCTGCGGTTCCTTTAATTTTTAGCGATCCACGCTCATAAACTGATATCCCTGTAGCTTGAATCATCTCGTTATCTGAAGCTAGGGCTGTTCCAGCCGGTGAACCCGCCACTATCATACCCGCAATTAAGCATGGCGTTACTATCGTCTTTGCTAATTTTTTCTTATCCATCTTTTATTTGACACTCCTCATTCTTATATTCCTTACTCCGCCAAAACATTATACTTTAAACCTATATAGGTGTAAATATACCCTATTTTTCAGATTATTTTTCAGATTTTTATGTAATTGTACAAAGAATGTTCATAAAGCTGTTGTTTTTGGAGTTTTGCGCTATAGCTAAAAAGTTGTTTTACATATAAGGTATACTTAAAATCATGCTATAAAACACAATCGTATTTGGATTTGAACTCAATTTTCGCAAAAAAAAATCTAAAAATCTTCAAAAAGTGAAGATTTTTAGATTTTAAGTACGCAATACAATTAGCATGGCTGTCAATAAAATAAGAACAAACAATGCGATTAAATCATTGAGATGGAAATGGAGAATTTTAAATCGCGTCCTACCTTTATCTCCTTGATAGCCGCGAACTTCCATAGCGTCTGCTAATTCTTCGGCCCGGTTGAATGAGCTGACAAATAATGGGATAAAGATGGGGACGACGACTTTCATTTGCTCAAACAAATTGCCTTCACCGAATTCGACTCCGCGTGCGCGCTGAGCTTTCATAATTTTATCCGTTTCTTCCATTAAAGTTGGAATAAATCGCAGAGCGACGGATAACATGAGCGCGATATCTTGAACTGGCATTTTAACATATTTAAAAGGTTGTAAAAGATACGCAATTGCGTCGGTTAAGTCCATTGGCGTTGTCGTGAGTGTAATCGCTGTTGATAAAATAATGATGAGCGTAAAACGAATGAATACATAAATACCATTTATAATACCAAAAGAAGAAATGACGAATGGACCGAAATCTAAATAAATCGTGCCGCCACTCGTGAACAGCATTTGCATCATGACTGTAAACAGAATTAGCCAAATGAGCGGCTTGACACCTTTTATAAAAACTTTGATTTTAATGCCCGTCATCGTAATGACCATGAGCGTAAATAAAATCATAAGCGCATAAGTTTGGATGTTATTCGCTAAAAATAGAATGCCGATGAAATAAAAACCTGCTAGCAATTTCGTTCGCGCATCTAACACGTGGATAAGCGATTGACCAGGAACAAAACGACCAAATATAAGTTTGTCTATCATTTTCGCCCTCTCCTTTAGTGCGTGAAATAAACGATGCCAACACTAAGCGCCATCAAGACGGTTAACGATGCGTTAATCATCACAAAATTTTTAATGCCAATAACAAACGTTTTCGCTTTCACCTGCTCTTGATTGAATTTTTTCAAATTGTTGTAAACTGGTAGGATTACGATAAGCGAAAGCAGCATGACTGGGTGCAGGTATCCAAGCAGGACGGCTACTACTACGGCTAAAAACGACGCGTAATAAAGCACGTTGAACAAGAGAACCCCCATTTTTCTTCCAATATAATAAGGAAGTGTATAGCGATGGTTGCGAATGTCTTCATCGAGATCGCACAAGTTATTCGCGAGCATGATGTTTCCGATTGTGAAAATGCACGGTAGTGAAACGACGGCGATTTGAATAATTTCGAGCAGGTTGAAGCGAATGTTGATCCACTCGCCTTGCCAGATGAGATTGGCAATTCCTGCGTCAAACGCGTTCACATAAATGGCGAGGAAAAAAATGCCGAACCCCATCGTCACGCCGGAAAAAATTTCGCCAAGCGGCATGCGCGATAGCGGCACAGGACCGAACGTGTACAAAATCCCGATGCAGAAACATACAAAACCGATTAGGAGGACGAGCAAGTCGGTTCTAAAAACGAGCCAAATACCTAGCCCTGTTGCGATGAAAAACATCGCAAAAATTAAAATGATGACCGTAAGTTCCGGAATTTCCTTTTGTCCAATTATATTACTTGTTTTGCGAAAATCATAGTCGTGATTATTTGTTGCTTTGCGGTAGTCCATATAATTATTAATGGCCGTTGTTGTTAAATCAAAAATCAGCATTGCGAGGAAGAAAATAATGGTATTTTGCCAGTTGAACACTTGATACTCATAAAGCACGTATAACGTCCCAAGCATAAATGGATATACGCTTGCAATTTTCGTGCGGATTTCAACCAGTTCTAAAAACGTCCGAAACGACAATTATTTCTCCCCCTTTCCATCTAGCTCGGCCATTTTAAACGCCTTATCAGTAAGTTCAAATTTATCTTTTAAGCCATCTGTGACATACACTTGCTTATCTTTCGTTACGAAAATCGCTTCTACGTCTTTAAATGAATCGACATATGCCATACCATCTTTGACGCCTTTCATGAAGACGGCGGTGGAAAGTCCATCACCATCGATTGATTTTTTCGAAACGATGCTAACACCTGCCAGTTCATTGTTGCACGGGTAACCTGTGAACGGGCTTAAAATGTGGTGATACTTCACCCCGTCAACTTCCAAATAGCGCTCATAAATGCCGGAGGTTACGACCGAAATATCCGAACCAGGCAGCTTCCCAATTGTTTGTCCGCGAGTTTCAAACGGATTTTGAATACCAATCGTCCAGTTGCCACCTTTTGGATTGTCGCCGCGCACAAAAATATTGCCGCCTAAATCAATGATCGCAGATGTTACGCCCTCGCCTTTCATGACCTTGTTTACCTCATCAGCAATATAGCCTTTCGCAATACCGCCAAGATCAAGCGCCATGCCTTTCTCAGGCAAATAAATGGTTTGTTCTTCCTTGTTCATTTCAACTTTCTTATAGTCAATTAGCGGCAAGACAGCTTGAATTTCAGCTTCTGTTGGTTTTTTGGCATCTGAAAAACCGATGTGCCATAAATCCGTTAATGGTCCTACCGTAATATCAAAATCGCCGTCAGAAGCTTTGCTGTATTTAATACCTTCTTCAACAAGATAAAACATATCTGATGTCACTTTAACTGGTTTTATCCCTGCATTTTGATTGACTTTATCAATTTCAGATTTGCCTGCATCACTCGTCGTAATTTCAGCGGCTAGCTTTTTAATGCGTTCAAAGCTCTTGTCAATCGCTTCTTCTTTGCCTTTATCATAGACTTTCAACGTAACGACTGTTCCCATTAAAAATTCCGTTTTCGAATATGGCTGATCGAGCAGCTCGACCTGTTCTTTTTCCCCAGAGCATGCACTTAGTAATAAAATAAAAATAAGTCCTGTTAAAAAAACGATTTTCTTCATGCGCGAACACCTTTCAAACTTTCTATTGCTTCTTACACTATAGCGTAAAATCCGTTCAAACGCTATATTAAAACACCCTTAAAGTTCGCATAAACTTTAAGGGTGTCACTATGTTTTAAGTCAATTGCTAGATCTTATTCTTCTTCAACTTTGTTATACACTTTAATTGTATCAGTGTCGCCATTTTGAGCGGCATTTTCAAGTTGTGCAGCGTAAATTCTGAATTGGTTAGAAGAACTTGTAGCACCAGAAACTGTATCTACTTCAGCTGGGCTTTGTTTGTCAACTAAAGATTTGTTTAATGCTGGAATGTATTCTTGTGGACCAGTACCAGATTTCGCTTTCATGTTCTTTTCATAGTCAGCGTCGTCAGTTTTCTTTTGTCCATCTTCGTTTACATAGTTGTAATCAGAAGTTACGATTTTACCATCTTTAACTTCCATAGCGAAGACAGCGCGGTATCCGTGTGCATAGTTTTGTTCTTCAAGGTTATATTTACCATCTTGAAGTTCAGCACCGTTGTTGATAGAAATTGTTGTAGTATCAGCGCGTTGTGCAGCTTGAATTAATTGGTTAGCATAGTTGATGAATGTATCAGAAGAATGAGTTGCTCCTGTTACAATGTCTACACCAGATGCAGATTGCGATTTAACTAATGAATCGCTTAATTGTTTTAAGTATTCTTGAGGGCCTGTACCCACTTTGTCTTTCATTGCTTTTTCATAGTCAGCGTCTTCAGATTTCAATTCGCCGTCTTTGTTTTTATAATCGTAGTTAGCTTTAGTGATTTTACCATCTTTAACTTCGATTGATGCGAAAGCTTTCCAGCCTTTATCATCATAATTTTTTTCTTCTAGTTTGTAAGTTCCATCAGTCATTGTACCATCAGTTTTAGCTTCAGTTTTTTTCGTTTCAGACTGTTTTGGTTCCTCACTAGATTTTTTGTCGGAACTGTTATCGTTCCCACAAGCTACTAATAACATACTGGACGCTGCAACTACTGTAAGGCCCATTGCCACTTTTTTCAATTTCATAATTTGCTCCCACCTTTTGGTTTAATTAAAATGTTTGTGATATCACGAGCAATATAAGATGCACTGCGAAAGCGATATCACGATACATACAAATAATAACATCTAGCACTTAGTTTGTCTAGATTTTTTAAAATTACTTAATTCCATAAATTTTCAAAAAATGACGTTAGACTTATGTTTTGATCCAACTTTGCAGATTTAATTGTATATAAAAAACAAAATAGACCTTTCACCTACATAAAACGAGGAGTTTTTAACCATAAAAATTGGCTTTTTTATAAGAAAGAACTATTTTTATTTTTTATGCACTTATTCCTATATATTGTGTAGACAATCCCCCCTGTTTTCTGTTACACTATGTTAGGTTATTACTATATTTTGGTTATTGAACTAATACTATTTTTGTGAAAAAATAAACAAGGAGTTGAGAAAGCATATGCCTGAAAAAAATATCGTTCTAATAGGGGCAGGGTATGCAGGTGTACATGCAGCTAAGAAATTAGCGAAGAAGTACAAAAAGGATAAAGATGTTAAAATCACGCTTATCGACCGTCATTCGTATCATACGATGATGACTGAATTACATGAGGTTGCAGGTGGACGTGTAGAGCCAACTGCTATTCAGTATGATTTGCGTCGTTTATTCAATCGCACGAAAGTAAATCTTGTTACTGATAACGTGACAAACGTTGACCATGACAAAAAAGTCGTTGTAACAGAACATGGTAGCTATCCGTTCGATTATCTAGTGTTAGGTATGGGCGGCGAACCAAACGACTTCGGTACTCCGGGTGTTGCTGAAAACGGCTTCACATTATGGTCTTGGGAAAATTCCGTTCGCTTGCGCACTCATATTGAAGAAACTGTAACAAAAGCGAGTCGCGAACAAGACGTTGAAAAACGTAAAGCTATGCTTCGTTTTGTTGTTTGTGGTTCTGGTTTCACCGGCATCGAAATGGTCGGCGAATTACTTGAATGGAAAGACCGTCTTGCAAAAGATAACAAAATCGATAAAGACGAAATTGAATTGATGGTTGTCGAAGCTGCTCCAACAATTTTGAATATGCTTGAACGCCGTGATGCTGATAAAGCTGAAAAATACATGGTGAAAAAAGGCATTAAAATTCTTAAAGAAGCTGCAATTGTTGAAGTTAAACCTGAGAGCATCGTTTTAAAATCAGGCGAAGAACTTCCGACACATACTTTAATTTGGACAGCGGGTGTTCGTGCTAACTCCGATACGAAGGATTACGGTATGGAAACAGCTCGTGCTGGACGACTTAAAGTTAACCAATACATGGAAGCTGAAAAATTCGAAAACACTTATGTTATCGGTGACCTTGCTTACTTCGAAGACGAAGAAGGAAAACCAACTCCTCAAATCGTTGAAGCAGCCGAACAAACAGGTATGACTGCTGCGAAAAGCATTATTGCTGAAATCAGCGGCGGACAAAAAGAAGCTTTCCACGGTAAATACCACGGTGTTATGGTTTCCATCGGTGCCAAATACGGCGTTGCTCACTTAGGTAGCATGCATTTATCTGGTTGGTTCGCTATCTTTATGAAACACATGGTAAACTTGTACTACTTCTTCGGGATTCGCAGCGGTTACTATATGTGGCAGTATATCGTCCATGAGTTCTTCCACATTCGCGATCATCGTAACATTTTCCGTGGCTGGACTTCACGTTACGGAAACGTACTTTGGAGCTTACCACTACGTATTTATCTTGGTTGGTTCTGGGTTGATGAAGCACTTGCAAAAATTTATGGTGAAAGCACATGGGACAAAGTTAGCCTTACAAACTTAAAACCATTATTCCAAGGTTTAGGTCCTGATTCTTGGTTGACTGCTGAAACATCGAAAATGCCATTCTCTTGGTTGCAAACTGCAGCAACATCAGGCGCGAGCCAAGCTGCTGGAGATGCAGCTGGTGAAGCGGCGCAAAACGTTACAACTCCAATCTTCAGCCACATGCCTGGTTGGTTTGAATGGATTATGAAAATTATCATGCCAAATCAAGACGTAGCGGTATTTATGCAAAAAGTAGTTCCTTTCGTGGAATTAGCCATTGGTCTTGCACTTGTTGTTGGTCTATTTACTTGGTTAGCAAGTATCGGAAGTATCGGTTTCCTAGCTATGTTCACATTAAGCGCTATGCTTGGTTGGGACAAATTCTGGGCGCTACCTGCTTCTATCGCCATGTTAAACGGTGCTGGACGCACATTTGGTTTAGACTACTGGGTTGTTCCTTGGTTCCAAAAACACCTAGGCCACTGGTGGTATGGTAAACCTCGCGCTATTTATCGCGATTCAGGCAAATAACGATACGATTTCGAGATAAGCGAGAGGCTCGTCCTTTCGCTTATCTTTTCTTTTCATTTAAGGTATATTTTTTATACGAAATCCTTTACAATAAGGTTAGAAAAAATGTTTAGAGGGGGCAAAGATGTGAAACCATATTTAAAAATGATTCGTCGCTTTGATGTTATTATCGTTATTACGCTTAGTCTGCTCTCTTTTCTGCCTCTAGCTATTTTTTCTTATGTGCAAGCAAATGCGCCAAATAACGGGGCGGATAAAACGCTTGTAGCGGTTATTACGGTAGACGGGAAAGAATATAAGCGCGTTGATTTGACGGGGCACTCTGGAACGGATACTTTTACGGTTACGCAAGAAGATGGCGACTACAATACGATTGAAGTTAAAGATGAAAAAATCAGGATTAGCAAGGCGAATTGTGGGGATCAAGTTTGTGTCCGCACAGGCGCGGTTGGGAAACTAGGCGAAACGATTGTTTGTTTGCCGCATAAGTTGGTCATTGAGGTTAAAGCGACTGACGGGACATCAAATGATGACGACATGATTATTTCTTCTTAATTTTTATAAAAAAGGATTGTGAATTTTGATGACTAAAAATAAACGCCTTGTTTATATAGCGCTTTTGGCGGCTCAAGCGGTTGTCATTAGCTTGCTAGAACGAGCGATTCCTTTTCCGTTTGCTTTTGCGCCTGGCGCTAAACTGGGGTTATCGAATATTATAACGTGTATTTCACTTTATACGTTATCGACGAAAGATGCTTTTATGATTGTCTGTATTCGTCTTGTGCTTTCGACGCTTTTAGGCGGGACAATTTCGACGTTTTTATATAGTGCGGCGGGGGCTTTGCTTAGTTTCGTGGGCATGTGGGCGGTTCAAAAGCTTGGTCCAAAGCGCGTCAGCATTATTGGCGTGAGTACGACTGGCGGGATTTTGCATAATGTTGGTCAACTTGTTGTGGCCAGTTGGATTGCTGGATCGTGGAATGTTATGCTTTATTTGCCGGTACTTTCGTTTATTGGGATTTTATCGGGGATTGCAATTGGGATTGCAGCAAACTATTTACTTCAGAATGTGCAAACATTGCGCACGTTTTTCGATGCTAAACAAGAACGCGCTTTAATAAATAAAAAAGGAGTTTCATGATGCAACTTCATTCCATGTGGGCTTCGTACCCAGATTTAGAAACTGATTTAAAAGATGTATTAACTACAATTGAAAAAAACATTCAAATTCGCGACAAGCGTGTTAACCAAAATGTAAAATCACTGATTCATGCGGGCGGTAAGTTGCTTCGTCCGGCATATGCACTTTTGATGGCAGAAATTGGGCCGGATTACGAACGCGAACGGGCGGTTTCGGTTGCGGCAGCACTTGAAGTTTTGCATATGGCTACGCTCATTCATGATGACGTGGTAGACGAGTCACCACTTAGACGCGGGGAGCCTACGATTCATTCTCGCTACGGGAACCATTACGCGGTTTATACAGGAGATTATTTATTTACGGTTTGCTTTAAAATTTTGTCGAAGCATTCGGATTCATTGCAAAACATTGAGTTTAGCAGTCGCAATATCGAGAAGATTTTGATGGGCGAGCTGGATCAAATGCGAATGCGCTATAATCTTGATGTGTCGGTGAAGGAGTATTTATCGCGGATTTCTGGGAAAACGGCGCAACTTTTTGCGCTTAGCTGTTATTCTGGTGCGACAGCGAGTAAGGCTCCACGAAAAATGGCGATAAAAGCTTGGAATATTGGGCACTATTTGGGGATGGCTTTCCAAATTATTGATGATGTTCTGGATTATACGAGTACTGACTCGGGGCTTGGGAAACCGGTTTTAAACGATGTTTTGCAAGGTGTTTATTCGCTCCCGCTTATTTATGCGATGCGCGGACAAAAAAATGAGTTTGAACCTTTGCTCTCTAAAAAAGAAGCGATGACTGATGACGATTTGAAGGCGCTTCTCGAATTAATCGAAAAACATGAGGGTGTTGAAAAAGCGTTTGATTTAGCGCAAAAATACACGAAAAAAGCGCAAAAAGAAATTTCGAAATTGCCAGACGGGGCCTATAAAACGACGCTTGAGCGTTTGACGAGCGAGATTTTAACGCGGAAAATTTAATTTTTTCTGCACACATGTGTTTGTGAATTATTTTTCAAAGGAGGAATTAGCATGCAACGTTTCAGTCTTCTTTTTATTTTACTTTTTACATGCGCCTACCTTTCTGCATGTTCATCTGGCGAAGCAACAGAAACGATTAAGCCGGTGAAAGATAAGACGGATATTTCCATTCGGGTCGCAACGGACGTTCATTATTTGGCGCCTGAATTAACCGATTTTGGCGAGGCTTTCAAAACGTATGTAGCTTCTGGTGATGGCAAGGCGCTTCAAGTGAGCGATGAAATGACCGATGCCTTTTTGGCTGATGTGTCAAAAGACCAGGCGGATATTTTGATTTTGAGTGGCGACTTAACGAATAACGGGGAACGGAAAAGCCATGAGAACTTGGCGAAGAAGCTTGAAAAAGTTGAGAAATCTGGTACCGATGTTTACGTCATTCCAGGCAATCACGACATTAATAATCCGTGGGCACGGAGTTTCAAAGCGGATAAGCAGTACAAAACGGACAGCATCACACCCGAGGAATTCGCAAAAATTTACGAGAATTTCGGCCTAAAAGAGGCGGTTTTAAAGGATAAATTTTCGCTTAGTTATTTGGCGCCTGCTTCAAAAGATATCTGGCTACTTATGCTTGATACGAACCATTATAAGAGCAATATGCAGCTTGGCTCACCGCAAACTGATGGCGGCTTAACGACGGGGACGCTTGAATGGATTAAAGAGTGTGCTGATTTAGCAAAGGCGAATAATGTAAAAATCGTTCCGGTGATGCACCACAATTTAATGAATCATAGCGAAATTCTGCAACAAGGTTATACGATTAATTATGCAGAGGACGTCCAGAATGCGTTCAAAAAAGCGAATTTTACATTTGCACTAAGCGGGCACATTCATACCCAAAACATCGCGACTGATGGCAAACTCACAGATATTACAACAAACGCGCTTTCTGTCTACCCACATAAGTACGGAAAAATCACTTATTCGGGAGAAAAGGCTCTTTTTAATTATCAAACGGGGAAAGTTAATTTAGAGGAATACGCCAAACAAAATAATCTGACGAGCGATAAATTCCTTTCTTTCAACCAAAAAGATTATGATCAGTTTTATTTAAATGGTTACGGAAAAGCGATGGAGGACCTCGCAACGAGCGACGATTTTGACAGCTATTCTGAGCAAGAAAAAGAGGCGATGGCCGATACGATGGCGCTAAACAATCTCTCTTATTTTGCTGGTGTTGCACCGCCAAAATCGGACGGGTTAAAACTATGGCAAAGCGCGCCAAATAGTTTCCTGAAGAAGTACGTTATCAGCACAAGTGGCGCACCGAAACGGTCGAATGATGAGTGGACTGGGAAATGATTAATCATTACGCCTCTTCGTCACAGGCCATTTTAGATGGTGACAGCTTCATCAGATGAATAAAAATCGAGCAGAAATTGCCTTTTCTGCTCGATTTTCTTATATTCAATTGGTTATTTCCGTCTTAGCAGAAGCCCGCCAGTTCCGAGCATTAGTAGTCCGGATAGGCTTATGAGAAGGCCTGCGCTATCTCCTGTATGTGGCAGCGAAACGGTGGTTTGGTTTTCGATGCGCACAATTAATTTTTGCCCAACGTAAACGTTTTCGCTCGGCAAATTGTTCCACGTCATTAGTTGTTTTGGCGTCGTTTTAAAGGAAGTTGCGATACTTTTTAGCGTGTCGCCTTTTTTTACTTCATAGTAGTAAATCTTTTCACCGTTTTTCTCCACAGTAGTAGTTGGTGGTTCGGTTGTGGCTTCTTCCATGTTAGGTGTTGGTGTTACTTCTGGCTTTGGTTCTGGGGTAGACGTTGGTGGCGGTGTTGCTTCGCCCCCGCCTTTCCCGCCGTTACTATAATCATTCACGGTTGAGTTTCGGGAGTAAATTTTAATGTTATCGCCGTATAACGTTGCATTGTTTTTATAACTTGTCTGGCCGCCGTTCACCTTCGTTTGATACGTGATGACAACCGATTGCTTGCTGAGCGACCCGACATCAATGCGGAAAGCTCGGTTTTGCACGTTTACTGTCTGCGTATATGTTGCCACTACTTTTTTATTTTCATCGCGATAACGTACTTGTACAGGGTTGATTAGCTCATGTCCCGGGCCAATCGTATCGATTACATAGCCGTTCTCAATGTCAAGCAGCGCATTATTAACTGTCACCGTCCAATTGATTCGGTCCGGCTGCTTCGTGTCGATGCGTCCTTGCTTGTAAATGACAGAAGTCCCCTCACTACTGCCACCACTTGTTGTATCTTTGACTAAAACGGATTTCACGACAGCCTCGTTTTGAACTGGGAAGGTCAGCTGATTCTCGCTACCCAATTGGATTTTTTCAACATTGAATTTCGCCCAAAAAAACATACTTCCTTGAATATTTTGATGCGTTTCAACAAAATTAGTAAACGTTAGTGTTATCATTCCCGTTGTAGAGTTCGTCTCCGCTAGCGCAACCACATTCCCCTCTGAATCCTTCAATTGAAACGGCGCATAACTTACCATAGTCAGCTGTTCCGGCAGCGCGATCGTCATTTGATCCCCCGTATGCACTTGCTGGTTCACCTTAAAGTCATACACCACTTTCACCTTATCCGTTTTGCGGAATTCTGAGCTTTCTTTGCCTGAAACATTTTCTAAGCTCACATTTGTAAAAAATTGCGACCCATAATCTACCGCCGCTTGCGCACGAAATGGTAGAACAATTCCTATAAGTAAAATAAGAATCGCAACATAAAAAAGCTTTTTCATCTAAAGTCCTCCTTTATTCAGTGATTGCGCCACCTCCTATTAGTTCCCAAAGTAGGACACAACAAAACCTGTTCAGTATTGAACAGGTTTTGTTTGTAGAAAACGTATACTAGACTTATGACAACGGGTTTAATTTAATTACTCGAACTATTTGCTGCTGCAGCGCTAGCCGCCGCGGCTGCGGCCGCTGCACTTGCTTGCTCAATGGCAATTAAGACGTGCACACTGACCATTAAATTTTCAATTTGCGCTTGGTTCATTTTTCCAGTCACTTCTTCAGTATACAGACTAAGCGCAAGTGCCGTATAAAATGTTTTTCCGAAAAACTTTAATCCCGAAACTTGGCTAAGCTCTGAAACGAGTTCGAAAAAGTGCGCATCCAGTTTAGCCCCGTCATTTACATACGCTAAAATTCCAATGGTATTATAGTATAGTTCCTTCACTTTAATCCCTTTTTTGTCCAGCTCATTTAAAAGCGTTCTGACACGCGTCACAAATATGCGATCCTTTTTACCATAAAGTAGGGCTGCTGTTGCCGCAAGCGCCTGCAAGCCATTGTTTTTATGGAAATCCAAGTCCGCAAACTCTTGGAAATAAAACTCTACAATGTCAGCAATTTCTTGCGCCGAGAGCGAGGTATCAAGCGATGCTAGCATCACACTTGCCGTTGCATCTTCTGGTCCGGTTAAAAAAGGATGAAATTTTTTGAGGCATGTATAAATTTCCTTCGCCCGTTTTGCTGTCGCTACACTATCCGCATTCTCCTGTTTCAAAAGTAAATATGCCGCAAAATAGGTGAACTCTGACCTGCCAAATTTCACCTCAACCAGTTCGCGGTAATGCTGAATGAGGCGCAACACATCCGACCTATCATCGGTTCCATCGGCTACTAAAAGCCCCGCTAGCGACGCCCGAACATTTCCATTCAGGGCGGTAAAAAAGCCTAATTCAGATTTTATCGCGCGGTCCGCGGCAAAAAATCGTTCTGCATCGACTAACTCATTTTTCCCCGTAAAAAGTCTTGCGATTAAAAAACGAATTCGTTTATCTACAAAGTTTACTTTACTTTTCCGAATCCGTTCATAGTTTTCGGAAAGCAGTTGTGTTAATTCATCTACATAACTTAATTCATTTGCCAATTCGCTACACTCCTTTATCTTGCATCCATAATAAGTATACCAATTTTAGACGTAAAAAAACCAGCGGAACTATTGTCCCGCTGGTTTTAAGTTATTGTTAATTATTTTTGAATGCTGGAAACAACGCCAGCTCCTACAGTACGTCCACCTTCACGGATAGAGAATTTAGTACCGTCTTCAATCGCGATTGGCGCGATTAGTTCAACAGTTAATTCTACGTTATCGCCAGGCATAACCATTTCAGTACCTTCTGGTAAAGTAACGATACCAGTTACGTCAGTTGTACGGAAATAGAATTGTGGACGGTAGTTATTGAAGAATGGAGTATGACGTCCACCTTCTTCTTTAGATAAAACATAAGTTTCAGCTTTGAAGTTCGTGTGTGGAGTAATCGAACCTGGTTTAGCTAATACTTGACCACGTTGGATATCTTCACGCGCAACACCACGAAGCAATGCACCAATGTTATCGCCAGCTTCTGCATAATCAAGAAGCTTACGGAACATTTCTACACCTGTAACAGTTGTTTTGGAAGTTTCAGTTTCGATACCGATGATTTCGATTTCATCACCAACACGAACTTCACCACGCTCAACACGTCCAGTTGCAACTGTACCACGACCAGTGATAGAGAATACATCCTCAACTGGCATCATGAATGGTTTAGCTTTATCACGTTCTGGAGTTGGGATATAAGAATCTACTGCATCCATTAATTCGTAGATTTTTTCTTCCCAAGCTGCGTCACCTTCAAGAGCTTTAAGAGCAGAACCTTTAATTACAGGAATATCGTCACCAGGGAATTCGTATTCAGATAATAGATCACGAACTTCCATTTCAACTAATTCTAATAATTCTTCATCATCAACCATGTCGCATTTGTTTAAGAATACAACGATGTAAGGAACACCTACTTGACGAGAAAGTAAGATGTGCTCACGAGTTTGTGGCATTGGGCCATCAGCAGCAGATACTACTAAGATCCCACCGTCCATTTGTGCAGCACCAGTGATCATGTTTTTAACATAGTCAGCATGTCCTGGGCAGTCAACGTGTGCATAGTGACGGTTTTCAGTTTCGTACTCTACGTGTGCTGTAGAGATTGTGATTCCACGTTCGCGTTCTTCTGGAGCACCATCAATTTGGTCATATGCAGAAGCTTGTGCAAAACCTTTTTTAGATAAAACAGTAGTGATAGCTGCTGTTAAAGTAGTTTTACCATGATCGACGTGTCCAATTGTACCAACGTTAACATGGGGTTTAGAGCGGTCAAATTTTTCTTTTGCCATTTTATAAAATCCTCCTCAATGTTTGAAAAAATGATATTTAAGTCACTAAATGAAATTCATTTAGTAGATACTTCTAACTAATGTTATACAAGAAATCGAGCAAAAATGCAATTCATTGCGTTAAATCAGAAGAGATTAATCTTCGTCTTTATTTCCACCGTTTTTCTTGATAATGTCTTCTGCAATAGATTTAGGAACTTCTTCGTAGTGGTCAAATTGCATTGTGTAAGTACCGCGACCTTGAGTTGCAGAACGTAAGTCAGTTGCATAACCGAACATTTCAGCAAGTGGAACGAAAGCACGAACAACTTGAGCGTTTCCGCGAGCTTCCATACCATCTACACGTCCACGACGGCTTGTGATGTTACCCATGATATCACCAAGATATTCTTCTGGGATAACAACTTCAACAGACATGATTGGTTCTAAAATAACTGGATCACATTTTTTAGCAGCATTACGAAGCGCCATGCTTGCAGCTACTTTAAATGCCATTTCGTTGGAGTCAACGTCATGGTAAGATCCATCATATAGTTTTGCTTTGATATCAATTAACGGATAGCCTGCAAGTACACCATTATCTAGTGCGCCTTCAAGACCTGCTTGGACAGCTGGAATGTATTCACGTGGAACAACCCCACCGACAATTGCATTTTCAAATTCAAAACCTTTACCTTCTTCGTTAGGAGCGAATTCAATCCAAACGTGACCATATTGACCACGACCACCAGATTGACGAACGAATTTACCTTCGACTTGTGCTGATGTGCGGAATGTTTCACGGTAAGATACTTGAGGCGCACCTACGTTAGCCTCAACCTTGAATTCACGTTTCATACGGTCAACAAGGATATCTAAGTGAAGCTCACCCATACCGGAGATGATAGTTTGTCCAGTTTCCGTATTTGTTTCAGTACGGAAAGTTGGATCTTCCTCTGCTAATTTAGCAAGAGCTTGACCCATTTTATCTTGGTCAGCTTTTGATTTAGGCTCAATCGCAACCGAGATAACTGGTTCTGGGAATTCCATAGATTCTAAGATAATTTGGTTCTTTTCATCACATAGAGTGTCCCCAGTTGTAGTATCTTTAAGACCTACAGCTGCAGCGATGTCACCAGAGTAAACGATATCGATTTCCTCACGGTGATTGGCGTGCATTTGTAGGATACGACCTACACGTTCACGTTTACCTTTAGTTGAGTTTTGTACGTAAGAACCAGAGTTCAAAGTACCAGAGTAAACGCGGAAGAAAGTTAAACGACCTACATAAGGGTCAGTCATAACTTTAAATGCTAGAGAAGAGAATGGTTCCTCATCACTTGCATGACGTTCAGATTCTTCACCATCAGGTAAAACACCTTTGATAGAAGGAACGTCAGTTGGTGCTGGAAGGTAATCGATAACAGCATCAAGCATTGGTTGAACACCTTTGTTTTTAAATGCTGTACCACATACTACTGGATAAAACTCAACTGCAAGTGTTCCTTTACGGATCGCTGCTTTAAGCTCATCTTTCGTAATTTCTTCACCTTCAAGATATTTCATCATAAGTTCTTCATCAAGTTCAGCAACTGCCTCGATTAGTTTACCATGATATTCTTCAGCAAGATCTTTCATATCTTCAGGAATTTCTTTAATATGAGGATCGTTACCTAAATCGTCTTCATAAAATAGTGCATTCATTTCAATTAAATCAATGATACCAGTGAAAGTATCTTCAGCACCGATTGGTAATTGAATTGGATGTGCATTTGCATCAAGACGATCATGTAAAGTGCCTACAGAATATAAGAAATCTGCACCAATTTTATCCATTTTGTTGACGAATACTACACGAGGAACCCCGTAAGTAGTAGCTTGACGCCAAACAGTTTCTGTTTGTGGTTCTACACCAGATTGTGCATCTAGAACCGCAACAGCGCCATCAAGTACACGAAGTGAACGTTCAACTTCAACTGTGAAGTCTACGTGTCCCGGTGTATCGATGATATTTACGCGGTAACCATTCCATTGTGCTGTTGTCGCAGCAGAAGTGATAGTGATACCACGTTCTTGCTCTTGCTCCATCCAGTCCATTTGGGAGGCACCTTCATGCGTTTCACCAATTTTGTGAATACGCCCTGTATAGAAAAGAATACGCTCAGTAGTAGTAGTTTTACCCGCATCAATGTGCGCCATAATACCAATATTACGAGTCTTTTCTAAGGAGAACTCTCTTGCCATGTTTTCTTTCTCCTTCCATAAAACGTTTTTTAGGCGATTAGCCTTTTCGAGTTTAATTTATGCTGATAAAACTTAATATTACCAACGATAATGAGCGAATGCTCTGTTTGCATCTGCCATTTTATGAGTATCTTCACGTTTCTTAACAGAAGAACCCGTATTATTAGCAGCATCCATGATTTCGCGCGCAAGACGAAGTTCCATCGTTCTTTCACCACGAAGACGTGCATAGTTTACTAACCAACGAAGACCAAGAGTAGTACGACGATCTGGACGCACTTCGATTGGAACTTGATAGTTTGCACCACCGACACGACGAGCTTTTACTTCAAGAACTGGCATGATGTTTTTAATCGCTTGATCAAAAACTTCCATCGGATCATTACCAGTTTCTTCTTTAATGATGTCAAAAGCAGCGTATAAAATCGCTTGGGATTTTCCACGTTTACCATCAACCATCATTTTATTAATTAAGCGAGTTACCAATTTCGAATTATAAATAGGATCTGGCAACACGTCACGTTTAGCAACAGGACCTTTACGAGGCATTGGATATCCTCCTTTCATAAGGATAGAATTTTAAAAAATTATTTGCTTGCTTTAGGTTTTTTCGTTCCGTATTTAGAACGACTTTGTCCTCTATTTTCAACACCAGCAGTGTCAAGAGCACCACGCACGATATGATAACGTACCCCTGGTAAATCTTTTACACGTCCACCACGAATAAGAACAACACTGTGCTCTTGTAAGTTGTGTCCGATACCTGGGATATAAGCCGTTACTTCGATACCGTTACTTAAGCGCACACGAGCATATTTACGAAGCGCGGAGTTAGGTTTCTTTGGAGTCATTGTACCAACACGAGTACAAACACCACGTTTTTGCGGTGAATTCACGTTAGTAAGTTCACGCTTGAAAGTGTTAAGCCCTTTGTTAAGTGCTGGAGAGTCAGATTTCTTAGATTTAGATTGACGCGGTTTGCGAACTAATTGGTTAATAGTAGGCATTGGATAGGTTCCTCCTTTCTCGGTTTAGTAGTTCCACACATCCAGGTGGTTCATTTTTTCGAAAAAATAAAACTGCTGTAGATGTGTACTACAACATTCATTATTTCAAGACCTCTATAGGTGAGGCACCTTGAATATAGTAACACTTGACGGGTTTCATGTCAAGTGCTTTACGTGAGTTCCTTCTGTATCTTGCCAAAGAAATTGAAAGAAAGTAAAATAGGCTTAGACATAACATACATTGGAGGCTCAAGATGGCTTTAACACAAAAAAGAAAAGAACTTTGGACCATGTTTTTTTTCTATTATTTCTTTATTTATACCATTTGGACTAATCATTGCAATCCCTACATTAATAATTAGCAGAAACGCAGTGCGGACTAATCCAAACACTATTAATAAGAGTACAAAAATCATTTCCATTATAAGTATTGTATTATCAACTGTCATCATTGTACTAATGTTAGTTGGTGCCATAACTTTTTTTCTATCAAAAGGTAAAATTAATTGACCAATATCTAAGTTATAGTAATCACTATGCGCAAAGCGGAAACTATAAAATATAGATAGCCGACACCTGCTGCAACCCTGTACACTAGATTTCAAGTTAACAGCAATAAAACACGCACTGACCAACCATTGGAGAGTGCGTGTTTTTAATTACAAAAAACTTACTATTCAACTAATCTTAGCATATCCGTTATACTTACCACCACCTGAGGTTCCTTCTACATGTACTGTTATAGTCCCTAACTGAACCCCGTACTCCTTATGAACTAAACTATATTTAAAACGTGATGTCGTTTTTGCTCGATTGTTTGCAATCCAAGCATTTTTTTCGATACGGCTTGTTTTAACAGTTGGGTTATAATTCTTATCCACGTAGCCCGAGGAAGATACTATAGATTTAACCGTCCCTCCACTAGTTGTATACTTAACTGAAACCACATATTTAGTCATAGTAATGCCGAAAAATTTCATCGAATAGCTATGTGTAGCATTACGAGTTTTAGTTACTCCAGCTTTTAATAAAGGTTTTGTTGACTCAAACACATCTTCTGATTCAATAATTACATCCTCATTAGCATCATCTTCGATTGCAGCTTGCATTGCCTCTGGATCACTGAAATAATATGCTAGCTTTTCTTGTTCTTCTTCACTTAAGTTAGCAAGTTCTTCTTTGAGTTCATTGATATCATTTCGAATAGTTTCACTATTGGCATTTTCCACCCCATTTTCTTCTGCTGTTTCTACAGAGTAGTTATCTAAATAACTATCCAAATCACTAAGGATATCCCCCGTCTCCTCTACCCAATTGCAGATGCCCTTACTTGTGTCCCTGTTACTTGCATCAAAGCTAGAGCAATAATTGTCGTTAAAATAGCTTTTTTAATAAATCTTTTCATCTTAATCCCTCTTTTCTAATGATGTTATGACTGTTTACAAGTCTTGTTCATCTAAACACAAATGATAAAAAAAGTCTCTTTAGATATCCACTTGTATTTATTCAAAAGAGGGGGTTGCGCGTGTTTCTATTTAAAGCTGAATCGCTTTTAAGGCTTTGATGCTAGTTGCTAAGCTTTCGAACATGTCTAGCTTGCTACGATCTTGTTCGATGCAGTAAAACTCAACGCCGTTTTGTTCGCCCCATTCGATGATGCTTTTAAAATCGACAGCGCCAGAACCGATTTCCGTTAAGTTATGATCCATATCGGTTATTTCAAAACCCGGGATATAATCTTTCATGTGAACAATTGGGGCGCGCCCGGAGTAGCGTTTGATATATTCGACCGGGTCCACATCAGACGCCGAAATCCAATATGTGTCTGGTTCTGCGTAGATTGAAACGCCCGCTTCGGGGTCGGTAATGAAATCCATCATCATTCGGCCATCAATTTCCGATTTAAAATCGTATTCGGGGTTGTGGAGGCCGACTCGGAATCCTAGCGGCGCCAGTTTATACGCCACGTCTAGCAAAGCCCGCTTTGTTTTCCTGTACCCTACTTCATTTTGGTCTTCTTCTTCGATGTATTTATCATAAATTGTTTTACAATCGAATAGGCAAGCTTCGTAAATAATGCCGTCCAAATCGTCGAAGAAACGATCGTGTTTAATGTGCATGCCAACAACATTTAAGTCGTACTTTTTCAGCAATCTCGCAACTTCAAGCGGCGGGTTATTACGCATGCCGTCAAGCTGAACATGTTTGATGCCGAGTTCACTCACACGGCGCAGTGTTCCTTCCAAATCTGCTTCCATTTCTTTCCGAACGGAGTAAAGTTGAATGGCAATCTTGTCGTGGAAGCTCATCGGTTGTCCCTCCTTAGGTCAAGCCAGTCGACCTCCAGTTGCGTTAAGTGAATATCAGCGGCTTCGATGGAAGAATTCAGCTCGCTTGTCGTTTCTGGGCCGATAACTGCGGCTGTTGGGAATGATTGATGCAAGACGTAGGCGAGTGAAATTTGAATCGGTGTCACGCCTTTTTCTTGTGCCAGTTTTTCTGCTCGGCTATAACGTTCCCAGTTCTTTTCGCTGTAATACACTTCGACCATTTCGGTGTCTTCCAAATTATCTCTCGTGAACCTACCTGAAAAGAAGCCACCTGCCTGACTTGACCAAGAAAAGAGCGGCAAATCAGTTTGCTCGTGCCATTTTATCATCGTGTCGTCTGCCGAAACGCAGTCTTCCCAGCGCGGACGATTGACTTTTGGCAAGCTTAAATTGGGGCTGTTAAAGCTAAGTGGGGTCAAACCGTGCGTTTGCGCATATTCGTTCGCCTCAATGATTCGCGCTAGCTCCCAATTGGAAACGCCAATCGCATAGACGCGGCCATCTTCTACTTCTTTGTGGAGCGCCTCCATGAGCGGCCCAACTGGGACAGTTTCATCATCGCGGTGAAGCGCAAAAAGTTCCACATGGTCGGTTCGAAGCATCTCTAAACTCGTTGAAATGTCCTCATGAATGGCAGCTGGTGTCACCCGAGGCACGTCTAGCGCGCCACGCACTGGGTGGCAGCCTTTCGTTTGGATAATAATTCGGTCGCGGTTTTTGCGTTCTTCCATCCAGATGCCAATGGCGTTTTCACTATGACGGTAATGTCTTGCGGTATCAAAAATGTTGCCGCCGCATTCGAAGTAGCGGTCTAAAATTTGCGCCGCCACGTCCATGTTGTCTGCTCGCAAGAAGTCGCCTGCGCCCATGACAAGGTTTGCACATGGGATTAAAATGTTTCTTCCATCTTTTTTTCCGTTTACTTGAATTTGTTTCAATTTTATCGCCACCTGTTTCTTTTTTGATTAAAATTAGTTTGCAAGTCTAAACGCGTGCGCCCGCTTCCTGATCTACGAAAAACTGAGTACTTGTTGCGTTTTTAAGTAAAGTAGCTGGAATATTTGCGGTTGGTTCGCTATTCATTGTTAATTCGACGATTTCCGCTTTTTTACTGCCGGTTGCGGCTACAATAATCTCTTTCGCCTGTTTAATTTGCTTCATGCCGAGTGAAATTCCATTTGTAAGCGGCAAATCTTGATCAAAATACTTGCTCATCACTTTTTTCGTGACGTCATCAAGTTCGACCACGTGGGCGTTCACATCGACTGGCACGCCTGGTTCATTGAAGCCAATATGGCCGTTCATGCCGATTCCAAGCAAAATGAAATCAATGCCACCTCTTTCGTCAATAAAATGATCGATTCGTTTGCATTCGACCGCCAAATTTTTCGCTTTTCCGTCAAAAAAGCAAATATGGTCAGGATTTATATTTTCCAATTGGTCATAAAAATAATCATAGAGCGTCTGGCGGCAACTACCTTTTGTTTCATGGCCGAGCCCAACCCACTCATCTAAGCCGACAAAATACGCCTTGCTGAAATCAATTTGGCCGTTTTTATTGCGGCGCACAAGTTCCGCCATCGTTTTGAGCGGCGTGTCGCCTCCCGCGATACAAATAAGCGCATCTGGCTTTTCTTGTAAGAGGGACTCAATTTGGTTGCTGATAGCGATTGCTACCGCCTTGTCGTCATCAAATTTTTTTAACATCTTTTTTCCTCCTAAAAATCAAGGTCTAACGCTTCGTGTGCAGCTTGCCGTTCTGAAACGACCGACTCCTGCTTGACGAGGCTTCTTTCATACATTTTGAAGAACGGATAGTACATCAAGGTCGCCGCGGCCAGTACGAAAACGATTAAAATGATGGCGCGCCAGTCCATCGTCGCTAAATATTGTGCGAGTGGAATCGGCGTTCCGCCTACGTTTGCAATTGGAGGGCGAACCCAACCTAAGTGGAAGACAAACCACTGTCCTACCGCAATAATCGGCGTTCCGAGAACAAACGGAATGAATAAGTATGGGTTGTAACAGATTGGCAATCCGAACACGACTGGCTCAGAAATTGTAAAGACGGCTGGCACAACGGAAGCTTTCCCGACGGCTTTTAGTTCTTTCGAGCGGCTAAATAGCGCGAGTAACACGAGCGCACCGGTAATCCCAGAACCGGAGAAGCCCATGAAATAGTCCCAAAAATTGGGGGCAAAAACATGCGGAATTGGTTCGCCTGCAGCATAAGCCGCCGCATTCGCGCCCAAGTATTGTGTCATAAATGGCATAACGAAGCCGACTAAAATGGCATATCCGTTTAAGCCGATGAACCAAAATAGCATTTCGAAGAAGCAAATTAAAAAGACTGCGTACGGCGTGTCGATGCTATTAATTGCTGGCGCAAGCATAGTTGTAAATGCTTCTGGAATAATTTGCCCTTTTGTAACCGTTTGCATTAAAATGCTAATGACTACGGATAAAAAGAGGATAACAACGAGCGGCACGATGGCTTCAAACGTTTGAGCAATCCCGTCTGGTAAGCCTTTAATTCGAATCGTGACTTTCTTTTTAATAAAAAAGTGAATCGTTTCAACGGCAAGAAGCGAACCAAAAATTGCGATGAACAAGCCGCGTGAGTCTAAATATTCCGTGCTTAGTTTTCCATCAATAAACTTCGTGTTTAAAACTATGGTCGTCATTACAGCACCTAGAATGCTATGTAAAATAGGCACTTTTAATTGTTTGGCGTGATTATATGAAATCGTAACGGCCGCATAAAGTGATAACAGACCGAATGTGAATTGGAAAGGTAAATTTAACATTTCGGCATTATCAACGAAGAACGTTTTAATGGCAGTGCCTTCTGGAAACATATTTCCGATAGCGGAGATAATCAGTGAAAATGAGCCAATGATAAGGACTGAAATAAGGGCAATCATACCATTTTTGATGGACTGGATATGTCGTTGTTTTTCAATTTTGGCAGCAATTGGTTCAAAATACTTTTCCATGAATGCAATAAAGCGCTCCATGATTGATGTCTTATTCGTACTCATGACTTTTCCTCCTAAATTTTAATGGCTTGTTTTAAGAATGATGGCGTCTTTTAAAATATTCGCGCCATTTACTGTGCCATAATCTTTCGTGTCAATGACTTGAATGGGTTTCCCCGCTGCATCCGCAATTTCTTTCAACATTTTAAATTGATGTTTAATTTGCGGACCTACCATGACAACATCAAAGTCTTCAATATATTCGCGTAGCTCGCCAGCAGGATGCGCTTCAATGCGAATGTCTGTATTTTTCAGCTTCTCGCTTCCCGCTGCAATTTCTTTCATTTTTGTGACCATCACACCTGTTGAAGCTCCTAAGTTACAAACTAATAAAACGTGTAGTCTATCAAAATTCATCTTGTGTCGCCTCCTGATTTCCTTTTAATTCGATATACATATCAATCATTTCACGGATTAGCGTAGAAGCTAAAATCGTGTTCATTAGAGTGTCTTGTGCATGTACAAGCAAGACGGAAAATTCCGTTTTATCCCCGCGGATTTCTTCTACCATCAATTCTGTTTGCACTTTATGTGCTTCATTCATCAATCGTTCAGCTCCCGCTAACTTTTCTTCCATTTCACTTTTTTTGCCAGCTTTTGCACATTGTAATGCTTCAACAAGCTGCGAAAAGGAATCTCCAGCAAGTGAGATTAATGAAAATGCGATTTCTTCTGTTTTCATAAAACTACCTTCTCTCATTCATAAATTGCAGATTTCACATAACTATAAATATCTTTGTGGCTTTTGGCTGAAAGAATTCGGCTAACTTGTTCTTCGTTTAGCACTACTTTCATCAGCTGCTCGACTAAACGTCTTGCTTCCTTCGATTCAAAGGCAAGCGTAAAAATCAAACGAACGGGCTCGCCGTAGCGATCAAAAAAGGAAATTCCCTCTTCTAAAACGGTCACTGCCATACTGTCTTTTAAAACGCCGTCTTTTGGACTCGCATGCGCTAAAACAATTCCGGGAGCAATGACCATATACGGACCGAACGCCTTTAAATGCTGGATGATTTTCTCCGTATAACGTTTTTCAATACAACCTTTTTGGAATAAAACTTCTGTTCCGAGCCTGATGGCTTGTTGCCACGTATTCACATGCTTTTTAGTGACGATAAGCTGCTCTTTGAACTCGATTTCAGGTAGTTCAACATGTTCTTTTTTAGGCTGTTTAGTTAATACGTCTAACAAATCCAGTTCTAGCTTGCTAAGATTGATAATTTGCGTGTTTTCACTAATGATATTCATGATTTCGCTAAACTTATCAATCGCTTGTTTTCTGTTTGTTACGAGTTTCATTTGGAAATGCTCTTGCAACAGTTGCATATCTTCTTTTTGCAAATAACTATGGATGCGAATCATTTTTTTCGATGTGATATCGGGAATTTTAACGGTTGTAATGACATAATCGAACTGCTCCAACATTTTTTGGTTGAATTTTCGAAGGGAGGTTGTCGAAATAGCCGAAAACTCAAACAGCTGATTTAGCTGAACTTGAAGCATATTCGATACAGCCATCCCTTCTGCACAAACAATTAATAACGTTGGACGATTTCGTTCTACAGCAAGGCTTCGTTCAAGTTCAGAAGCAAAATAAATGGCTAAAAACGAAACTTCTTGCGCGCTTGTAGAAAACTCAAATTCATCTTCTAGTTCTTCGCAAATCCGCTTAGTTGCTAGAAAAATTTCTTTGTTGTCGCGCATAAAATCTGAAAAAATTGGATTTTCTACGCTAATGCCACCACGAATTCGTCTAATCATTAAACTAATATGCGACGTAATTTGGTTAAAAAACGCCTGATTGTCTGTCAAAAAATCGGTATGGTAAAGCTCACCCATTTTGATGCAAAGGCGCTCGGCAAATCCAATGACATGCTCAACCTGACCCGCATCTTTAAACTGCTTCACCGTATTAATAACCGTTTCCAGCCCTTTATCATACACACTCCCGTTATTTTCCCACGTATCATAACGAAAATCCTTAGATACTCCGCGCATTTTAAGAAGCATGACCAAAATGGTAAGGTAGAGCTGGTCATCCACAGTCCTTCTTAAATTTTGCGTAATCGCATCCACTTCCGACACCGTTTCTTCCAAAAGAGAAAGATCAAAAAGATTATAAAAAAAGAGCTCTCCTTTTTTGGATAAACTTTGTTCTGATTCGAGAAACTGATAAAATTCGCGCATATTCATGAATTTAAGCAGCTTTCTAGCAAAAAGTGTACACTTCAAAACAACATCACCAGCAATTTGATATCCGATGCGCGTTTTGTGCACAAGCGCCATGTCATTTAGAAACACATCTCCGTCAATCGCGCGCAAATGATTGAGCACCGTTGACCTAGAAATAAATAGGATGTCCTGAAAATATTGCACAGAAACGGGCTTTTCCTCTAAAAGTAGTTTGAGTAATAAAAATTGTTCCATTTCTTCAGCATCATATTTATATTTTTCTGGTGTCATTTGCTGCTTGAATTTTTTAAAACTTCCGCTAATTTTGTTGCGATTTTCAATCATTACGCCTTTTTTAGGGTGCCTGCTCAGCTTTTCCCCATTTAGTTCCACCAAAAAGGCATCAATTTTTTCCAAACTATAGCGAATATTGCGTTCAGAAGTTTTAAAAACGAGTGCAAGTTCCTTCACTTTCTCATAATCATCACGAGTCAACAGTAAATCGAGTATATCTATGCAACGTCTATCTAATTTCAATTTTATCCCCCACCAACTCTTTAAATTTAGCTTACACGCAAATAAAAACGCTTTCAATTGCGCATATAACTTCTTTTGTCACGAAGTCTGAACAAGAAGTTTTACTTTTATTTTAGCTAGAAAACCGCAGCATATGAATAGGTCTTCCGTCTTTCAATGTATAATTACATAGCGAATTGTATCCCCCCTAAAAAGAATACAATTCCTTTTCTTATATTTTATTGGTATTATATAATTAAAAAGGGGTTTTTGATTTGAAAACAATGCAATGGCAAGATTTACTTACTGTTAAAAGAACTAGTAATCCAAGTAAAACTGTATCTCCTGATGATCTACGAAATGCTTTTGAAAATGACTACCAACGAATTATTATAAGCGCTTCATTCAGACGCCTTCAAGATAAAACTCAAGTTTTCCCTTTGGAGAAAAATGATTTTGTTCGCACTCGTTTAACTCACTCACTAGAAGTCTCACAAATCGCAAAGTCTCTTGGCACACGGGTAGGAACAAAAATAATCAATGAAAGATTAGACCCAAGCTTTACTGAAAAAAATATTAAAGAACTTTCTGATTTATTGGCTTGCTCCGGACTTTTACACGATATGGGTAACCCACCATTTGGGCATTTTGGAGAATGCGCGATTCGACAATGGTTTTCGAAGAACCTAAGTAAAATAAAGTACGGAAATGATACCCTTGGAAAACTTTTGACTGAGCAAATGCAGAAAGATTTCACTCATTTCGAAGGCAATGCGCAAGTTCTTCGATTACTAACAAAACTTCATCAATTATTCGAAAGTACTCATGGTATGAATCTAACTTGTGCAACAGTTAACTCGTTATTTAAATACCCTACTCCCTCAGTAAAAATAGACAAAAATAAAGAAAGTGATGTGAAATTACATAAGATGGGTTACTTTTATGCGGATAAAGATACATTCTCTGAAATCACAGAGGCTACTACAGCCGGCGATAACAGACATCCAGCTGCATTTTTGCTTGAAGCTGCTGATGATATTAGTTACCTCTTAGCAGACTTAGAAGATGGCATGAAGAAAAAACTTTTTTCGCTAAACCAATTAATAACAGAACTTAGTCCCTTGAAAGATAGTCCTCACAAAGAACTAAGTGCATGTTACGAGTACTTAGAAGAAAAAGCTAGATATAGTAATGAGCTACTCTCCTTCCAACAATGGATTACAGTAAAAGTACGTGGGATATTAATAAATAATACTATTGATACGTTTATCAACAATTACACTGACATAATGAGTGGACATTTCGAAAGTAGCTTACTCGAAGCTTCCAAAGTTTCATCTTTATCTTCCTTACTTGGTGAAATCTGCTGTAAATATATTTTTACCAATTGCGATATTCAGAAAGTAGAATTGGCGGGAAAGAAAATAATTTTTAATTTGTTAGATACTCTTATTCCAGCTGTTCTATATTTTGATTCACCTTTGAAAGAAGATAACAAAGATGAACATAAAAGATTGAGGACACTACTGTCACAAAACTATATAGACGCCTATAATAAATATAAGCCAGATAATGATACCGAAAAATTGTATTTACGATTACTTCTTGTAACTGATACGATTTGCGGCATGACAGATAGTTATGCAAAAAGCTTATATCAAGAACTAAATGGAATCTCATAATCTATGTTTAATTAAAAGCATATGCTATGATAGAGAAAATTAATGTGAAAGCGAGGGATTTTAAATGACAAAACACCGTATTTTCACAACGAGTTTTGCGAGCGTTTATCCGCTCTATGTGACGAAAATTGAACGCAAAGATCGCACAAAAGAAGAATTAGACACAACAATTTGCTGGTTAACAGGGTACGACCAGGCGGCTTTAGATAAACAAATTGCGGAGCAGGTTGACTTTGAAACTTTTTTTGAAAAAGCACCCGAAATGAATCCAAAGGTGGCGCTCATTAAAGGAAGCATTTGCGGCGTTCGCGTGGAGGAAATCGAAGACCCTTTGATGCAAAAAATTCGCTATTTGGATAAACTGGTGGACGAGCTTGCGAAGGGGAGGAGCATGGAGAAGGTTTTGAGGGAGAATGTGTAAATAAATCAAAAACCGCAAATACACTATTCAAGTTGAGCCGACCCCAAAAGTTAGATTTTTGGTCTAGCTTTTGGGGATTTTTAACCATTATTAGCTGAGCGTTTAAACGGGGAGAAGGGAAAACATACTTTTATGGATTATTCTGTTTAAAGTGTTTCAAGGAAGTACCTGAATAGTTTAAACAAGTATAAAAAGATGGAACATTTATAGCGAGGGATTCATTCTCAAATCTGCTTGTTTTTTCTGTCTGCTTTAGTATAATTATTCTAAACTTCATTAGTTGAGTAGTTGCTCTAATCCCATATCAGGATTGACTTTTTCGTTAGTTCTCTGTATCATATAAGGATGAAAGGGGATGTTGATTTTGAGGTTTATAGGCTCAAAAGCTACTTTACTAAAAAATATAGATAATATTTTGGCTGATAAGTTAACAGGCAAAGAAGAGACGTTCCTTGACTTGTTTGCAGGAACAAATGTGGTAGGCAATTATTTTAAGGATTACTTTACGGTATATTCTAACGATTTGTTATATTTTAGTTTTGTGAATGCCAAAGCAATCATTGAGAATAATGGACACTTAACATTTGAAGGTCTCAAAACGATAGGAATAGCATCTCCGTTAGATTTTCTACAAGAAAATGCTGAAAAGTATGTTCTGTCAAATGTTATAGGATATTACGAAGAAAATTACACCCCGACTGGTGGAGCAATGTATCTGACTACTGAAAACGGGAAACGTATTGATTATATAAGAGATACAATTGATAGTTGGAATTCTGAAGGAATACTAAAAGTATCCGAATACTTTTATTTAGTTTCTGTTTTAATTGAGGCGATTCCATATGTAAGCAACATTACTGGTACTTACGGGGCATTTCTGAAACATTGGGATAAGCGTTCTTTAAATCCACTAGAATTGATACCACTCGAAGTAAAAAATAATGGGAAATATAATAAAGCTATTAATCAAGATGCAAATGATTTAGTTACAAAAATATCTGTTGATATTGTTTATATAGACACTCCGTATAATAATAGACAATATGCTTCAAATTATCATCTGTTAGAAAATGTTGCAAAAAACAACAAGCCTGAGTTATCCGGGAAAACTCGCATTTTTGACTGGTCACCACTGCGTAGCGAGTATGCTATGAAGCGAAATGCAATGAGAGCAATGTCTGATTTGCTAAACAATATTGATGCAACTCATATTGTGTTAAGTTATAACAACGAGGGAATCATTGAAGAAAATGAGCTGATAGAATTGGTGAAGAAGCAATCGTTCAATGGTGAAATTCAGGTTGAAAAAATACCTTACAGAAAGTATAAATCTAAAAATCCGTCTGATTCATATGATTTATATGAATTATTAATTTACATTCAAAAAAAAGCAATTCCTACAACTAATGAAGTTAAGCAGTCAGAAATAATTAAACCTGATGGAAAGAAAAAGTGGGTTGGTGAAAGGCAACATTATATAAAGAGCCCCCTTAATTATATCGGTGGAAAATACAAACTATTAAAGCAAATAATCCCATTATTCCCATCAACTATTGATACATTTGTTGACCTGTTTAGCGGAGGAGCAAATGTGGGAATCAATGTTAATGCGAATAAATATATTTTCAATGATATGAATAATCGTATTAATGAGATGTTCCGATATTTTGCTACGCAAGATGAGGAGGAGTTGGTAACAAAAATTAATAAGAGGATATCACAGTATAACTTAAGTAAAACTAATGAAGAGGGATATCTAAATTTCAGAACTCAATATAACTCAAATCCTAATCCTTTAGATTTATATGTTCTAGTATCTTATAGCTATAATTATCAATTTAGATTTAACAATTCGATGGAATTCAATAATCCATTTGGACGTGATAGAAGTAGATTTAGTGAGAATATGGAAAAGAATTTGCGCCAGTTCGTCAGAAAGCTTAGGACCATAGATGCGACATTTACAGATAAATTTTTTAATCAAGTAGACCTATCATCATTGCGAGATGGCGATTTTGTTTACTTAGATCCTCCATATTTAATCACTACAGGGAATTATAATGATGGGAATCGTGGTTTTCTCAATTGGGGTGAGGATCAGGAGAAAGTAATGTATAACTTGATGGATACATTAACGAACCAGGGAGTCAGATTTGCGTTGAGTAATGTGAGCAATCATAAAGGCAAAACAAATGATTTGTTGAAAGAGTACATTGAAACTCATAATGTTGAAGTTCATTATTTAGATTTCAATTATAATAATTCATCACATAATTCAAAAGGTGCTGGAAGTGTTGAAGTTTTGGTTACTAATTATGATGCAGAAACACATAAAATTTTGAAACAAACAAGTGAACTCATGAAAGAAATCAGCACCCTGATATAAAACAAACCTCTCGAGATTCTTATTCCCCGAGAGGTTTACTTTTACCAAATAATCTCTTTATTATTCATATAGCTTGGAAATGTTGAAATGTCTAATATGCCTTGCTGTGCATTTGCAGCGCCAAGTAATAACTGTTCAACGTTAAGAGCAGCCCCTTTAACACCAGTTCTATTTGAAGTACTATTCAGCTGTTCTTGGAAGTTACCAGTAAAGTTGCTTGAAACCCACATAAAATAATAACTATTGGCAGGAATTGCATCATTAAATTTCTCCCACCAGGTTATAGAATTCCTATTTTTATCCCTTTGTTGATTATCTTCGATATATCTAACCATTTCGTCTTCTTGGGTTATTAATTTCCCATATCCTTCCCCATAAGCCTTAGTATCAATAATAACACCGAATTTATCAGTGAAAATCAATCCATCAGGTTTCCTTCCACCACCCAAAAGAATAGAGTGAAATTTATAGATATTTTTAAATATGTCAGCTACCAATATCTCAAAATCTCTATTCCTCCTACCATCATAAGCAATTTCCAGCAATTCTATATATTTTATTGGAAGTTTTGTTAATTGCTGATATTTGAGCTTCTTCTCCTCCAATGCAGCATCTTTTAACTCTTGGGTTAAATTCAATTGAGGAATTGAAAAATCAAAGATTCGATCTTTAAGAGTTACAGTGTTTCCTATTTTCTCAATTCGTATTCCAAAGGTGTTAAGTCCAGCAATATCATTTTCAATAACTTGAGGAGCATCACTAAAACCAAGTTGTTTTAGTTTTTCAAGTAATTTTATGTATGACTTCGTTTCTTGTAAAAATTTTAAAATGTATGCTCTTCTTGAACGAATATAGTTCTTGTTTCTTCCTTCAACAGCAAGAAATTCCCACGTTAAGTATTTTTCTATACGAGAGTTTTTAGAACTTCCATGAGCCTGTTTTAATGCATGTTTCCCTCGACCAGTAATTGAATAGGTTTGAAAGCCGGCTCGTTCCCCGCTATTAACAGTTAAGATATTATTGGAATGTCTATCAATAAATCCTACTTTTTCTAGCCAAGTACAAATCATACGCGCATATTTATCACTTGTACCCTCAATATTTGATTTGATTTTATCTAGCTCATTTTTGTCTCCAGTTCTAAACCAATCAAGCATTAGGGATTCATCATATGATGTAAAACCTTTTTCGCCAGAGAAACCTAACCGATTACCGATAAAAAATTTAGTTATAGGAGCTACTGAATTATCAAGAATGCTTAACACCTGAGTGGCAGGTGGATAGGCAAGTAACGCATCTTGGAGTATGTCTTTTTCAGTTGTTGACCCATCAACTACTTTTGAGAACTGGTTCCCTAATTCAGTAATAGTACAAGTATCTGTATTTCTATCATGCTTAAGAAAATTTAGACTTAAAGCCCATCTTAAGTACCCGTCAGAAGTCCAGTTATCAGTCCAGTATTTTCCTTTTGTAGTTATAGACTGTGGCTGTATCGTAACTTGGATGAGTCCATCAGCAACTGCATCTGCACGTTTTACTTTGCTACCATCTGTTTTTGTACTGCCAACACTTTTTCCATTTATATCTTTTGAAGAACCAACTAATTCTGAGTAAGTGAATTCTTCGATTCCTGCGTTAAGTTTGCTAAGTAAGTTCTTTTTGATATCAGTGAAAGGAATATAGTTTTTAACTAAGTTACTTTTTAAATTTTGATAATGGATAGAAGTATTATCAAAGATTTGAACGACGAGCTTTAATTTTGAAAAATCTGAAGGATTTTGAACCCAACCGTAGGTCCTTGTATGCATTTATTATCTCCCCTCTAGTTTCAGATTCCCATGATGTCTTCAATGTCACAATCAAATGCACCACAGCTTTTGAGTAAAAAAAATTTTTAAGTTGTATAAGCAAGGCAGAGTTGATATTATTTTTCTAGGTTTTGTAATCTATTCTTTCTATTTTTAGTGAAGTGTCCCTTCCCAAAATAGTATAACATGTTTCGTATCTCTTTTAGTAGTATATATCCATTTTGTAAAAATAGATATTGAAAACCTGCTTGGAACAAGGAGAAAATCCAACTTGTGAAAAATATGGAGAAGGTTTTGAGGGAGAATGTGTAAATAAATCAAAAACCGCAAATACACTTTCTAAGTGATTTGCGGTTTTTTAATTAGATAATATGTCAGTATATTAAATGTGTTGTATAGAACAACTCATAATAACCTGATGTTCTCAACCAAAATTTCCCACTATATTTCATATTAAATTGCGTCCAGTAGTATCCTCCTGTACCTTTCATAGCAGATGATGCACTTATAAGATTCGAGGTGTTAAAAGTAAAATAACTACCTTTGCTTAAAATTTGGTCTAGTGTTCTATCCCCGTTTAAATATACTTCATCTACATCTCCAACCCCAATACCATTATCAGTCCAGTCAAATCCAACTGGAACTAGAGAGTTGCATCTTATTTGCCATATCCCGTTTACTTTTTGCAAATCGTCTACTCTATATATCTTTAAATATAGAGCTGCATCAACACTTGCTGGTTGAGCAAACATTACTACGCTCATTAGCACTACAAGAAATGCTCCCATAATCTTCTTCATTCTTAGCCACTCAATTTTTCTCATCATTCCAAACATCTCCTTCCATTCTCTTTAATTATTTTTAAAATACATTTGTGAATATAATCACAAAAAAATTGAAACTACTTTCTTAACTGTTATATCTCTGGCTTTATTATATCATGGAAGCGCCGTCTTTTTTGTGCCTATTTTATGAACTTTTCTCTTTATTTAGACAATTTAATAGACAAAAAACTGAAATTAAGTAAATTCCGTTTTAGGAAGTTACTTAATTTCAGCTGCAATTTTACTTCTCCACGCGCAATCTTTCATACATCACTAGGAAGAGTGCAATCAGACCGACTGCGAGCAGAATATGTCCCAATCCTGCAATGCCTGACACGGCGGCGCCAGTTTCCTTCCCGATGACGGTCATCGTTCCGTGAAACGTCATTAGGCCGACCGTTAGGAGCAGCCCCGCGTTGTAGGTGTAGTAGAAGATGTTGAATTTTTTGCTTTGCATGATGTGGAAGTTTTTTTCGAGTAAGAGGACGATGATGAATGTGAACATGCCGAGCATTAAAAGGTGCGTATGTAGGACGGAAAGTTGTGTATCGCCGGTAAAATCATTGAATTTCGTAATTTCGCGGTAATAAACGCCCGAAGTTAGTCCTAAAATACAGTAAATTAAAGCTGTGGTTAAAAGTTTTTTCAAAATGGTTCTCTCCTTTTTGTTTAGCGTAAGCCATTTAATTCTTGGTATAAATCTTTCGCATAGCTGTCTGTCATGCCGCATATGAAGTCGGTGATAAGAAGTAAGCGCAGGTAAAGTTTGACCGTTTCGTCTTGCCCGGTAGCGTTTTTGCGATAACACCCGATGTAGTTGTCTGAAATGAGCGATAGCAGACGCTTATCCTTGGCGGTAATTTTTTCAGGCATTGGGCTGTCGTAATAAAGCACTGCCGGAATATAGCTGTCTAGTAGCGATGTGATGATTTTGTTGCCGGCAATTTCGGACTCGACAACGCCTTGATTCGTGTAAATATATGTAGCGGAAAGGTTTTGCAACACTTGTACAAGTTCAAACGCCTCGGACACGTCGAGAAGTGAATCTTGAAACGTTCCCGCCATAATTGCCGCGTAATTTTCATAAAACTTCTCAAGCGAACGGTTGATTAAATGCCCGCGGACGTTAGACGCAAGCCACTGCTGCGCAATAAATCCGTCTTCTTGTCCCGCATAACGATCGGCTTTTTTCTTTAGCTCATTAAAGCAAGCGGACGTTACCCAATTGTGTTCTGGAACCTCTTCAAAGCCGCGCAAAATTTGCGGAATCGTGATGGTCCCTTTTTTCACACCATCTTCTAAATCCGCGTTTAAATAGGCGATGTCGTCGGCGACTTCAAGCAAGAACGTCAGCGGATGGCGACTATTCCCCGCACCAGTAGCCTCTGTCACTTCGTGAAAAATCGCTTCATCGGCATAAAAATAGCCCAATTTCTTACTCCGAATTTGTTTCTTATTTATTTTTAAAGATGAAACCGGATATTTAATAATCGAGTTCAGTGTGGCGTGAGTCAAATTGAGTCCGTACTCATCAAACAAATAATGCAACTTTGAAACTACGCGTAAAACTTGCGCATTCCCTTCAAAATTATAAAAGTCTTGTTGCATTTGCTCGTTTAAAATGTCTGTTAAAACTTGACCGTCGTATTCAAGCTCCGCCATGTTTTCCCTAAACCATTCACGAATCGATTCTTCGCCAAAATGGCCAAACGGCGGATTTCCCATGTCATGAAGCAATCCAGCGCAAGATAGAATATCAGCCATATTTTCAGCGTGTTCACGCGTAAATGCATCATCTAATTTTTCCGTTAAAATTGTATGAGATGCCATGTTACCCATTGATTTCGCAATCGTTGCCACTTCCATCGAATGCGTCAGCCGCGTCCGCACAAAATCGCTTTTTTCTAGCGGGAAAATTTGTGTTTTATCTTGCAAACGTCGAAAAGACGCACTCATTACAATTCGTTGATAGTCATTTTCGAAAGCACTACGAATATCGGTGCTTTTCGTGCGCGTCACAGAAGATTCCCGGCGCCTTTTGTCATTTAAAAGTTGATCCCACTTCATAAAAAACCCCTACTTTCTCAAAAAATCATGTTCAATTTTCCCTTCTTTCAGTATAACGGAATTACCGCCTGAGCGCGAATAAGAACCTATCAAGGGTTAAAAAGCATCTCGTATTGCTCGAACGTTCTCACAAACCCAACTTCCGTAAGCAATTGGATAAGCGACTCATTTCTAGCATCCACATTAATCGTGCTTAGCGTTTCAAAAGCGAACAGCGCCAAAATATGCGCAAGTAAGGCCGCGCCGGCTTTTTTCGTGCGCGCCCCCATCTGAACAAGCGACTGGCTGGTCGGATTTATGACGGCGTACCCAAGCACTTCCTCCCCTTTTCGGTACGCAAAACACTGGAAGTCACCGCGCAAAGCTAAAATTGCGTGCTGATTGTTCTGCCATGACGGCGGGAATTCAAGCGTGGTTTCAAAATTTGCGACTTGGTCTACCGCTTCTGTCGTGACATGAGTTGACAGTTGTGGCTGAACTTGTGGGGCGTCTAGGCGGAAGCACAAAAAACGCCTCGCGACTTGAAAGCCTTTTTGCTCATAAAGCGCGAAAGCCTTTCGATTTTCCTGCAAAACCTCGAGGACATACACCGCTGCACCGCGCTCCTTTAGCGTTCGAATACTTGCGTCAAGCATCTTAGAAGCGATTTTTTGCGCCCGAAATGCCACTTTCACACCCGTCCCGAGGTTATAAAAGTTGTTTTCGCGTTCAGCATTTAAAATAAACCCGACCAGGTCGGTGCCACAAAAGGCGCCAACGGAAATATCCGCATGAAATCCCTTGCCGACAAGCATCTTCTGAAAGGCATCCAGACTCGGCTTCATCGGAAGCGCATAATCTGAAAAAGCATCTAAAAATGTCGCGTAAATCGTTTCAACGGAGACGCCGTTTAAGTTTTGGTAATGCATCATTCTAACCGCTCCCTTCATCTTCTCATTATACATGAAAAATCCCTTCTGATAGAAGGGATTTCAGCTTGGAGAAAAACTCATTTTTTCAAAAAATCTGCCGTCACTTTTTTATCCGCACTTTGGAAGAAATACGAGCCTGCGACAAGAATATCGACACCCGCCGCCTTGCATAAATCCGCCGTTTCCTGATTGATACCACCATCGACCTCAATTAGGTAATTTAAATCGTTTTCTTTTCGATATTGGTCTAAAAAAGTCATATTGTGGAGCGTTCCTGGAATAAAACGTTGTCCGCCAAAGCCTGGATTGACCGTCATTTGTAGCACTAGATCCACTTCCGCTAAAACGCTCACTAAACTTTCGGCCGGCGTACCCGGATTTAAAACGACACCCGCCTGGCAGCCCGCTTCTTTAATTTGGTGAATGACACGATGAATATGCGGACAAGCTTCGATATGCACCGAAATAATTTTTGCCCCTGCTTCCGCAAATTTTTCGATATACAAATCTGGATTCGCGAGCATCAAATGCACATCGAGCGGAATGTTCGCCACGCCAGCAATTGCCCCCACCATATCAATCCCAAACGTCAAATTGGGCACAAAATGGCCGTCCATAACGTCAATGTGCAAATAGTCCGCGCCAGCAATTTCGGCTTCGCGAATCGATTCGCCCAGCTGCATATAATTCGCCGCAAGGAGCGACGGAGCTAGAAGCGTCATACGCGCTCACCTCCCTGAAATGTGAGTTGCATCATCATTTTTCCCTCCTAATCAATTTCCGACCAAATTTTTAAAGACCGCGTCGCATAATCATACGTATCATTTTGATGAAAAAGCGTCGACGTCCCAAGCACAAAGACATCTGGAAGCGCGTCCCGCATGAGCCCCACCGTATGGCCGTTAATATTCCCGTCGACTTCTATAAGCGGAGCATACGGATTATCTTTTATTTTTTCTTTTAAAATAGCGATTTTAGTTAGGACGTTCTTGTTAAATTCCTGCCCCGCAAAGCCTGGATTTACCGTCATCATGAGAACCATATTCACGTGATCCAAATACGGAAAAATGGCCTCAACGGGCGTTTCGGGATTGAGCGCAATCGAAGGTTTAATGTTGTACGATTTAATCCTCCGAATGACCTCCATCGCATCACTCGCAGCCTCCACGTGGAATGACATGTATTCCGGCTTTGCAACTTGAAACATATCCACATATTTAAGTGGCGTTACCGTCGCCAAATGAATATCAAGCGGAATGGACGTTGCCGCACGAAGCGCCGTCAAATATTCCGGTCCGAGTGCCAAATTGTTCACATACACGCCGTCCATAACATCACAATGCAAAAGCTGAATGTCCGCTGCTTCTAGGCGCCTAAGCTCATCTGCCAAATGAAATTGGTCCGCACACATAATCGATGCCGCAATTTGCCTCACCGTAACCCCTCACTTCTTTCGATATTTTCGACTAAAGCAAGCCGTTTTGAATGCCGACCGCCGCTAAACTCGGCGGAAAGCCAAGTATCCACGATTCGAAGCGCGAGCCCCTCGCCTAGCACCCGCTCCCCTAAACACAACACATTGCTATCGTTATGTTCGCGCGTCGCTTGCGCCGAAAAACAGTCTGAAACGACCGCTGCTCGAATGCCCGGTACTTTGTTTGCCGCAATACTCATACCGATGCCCGTCCCGCAAACTAAAATGCCTAAATCCGCTTCTTTATTTGTGACGCTGCGCGCAACTTCCTCTGCATAAGACGGGAAATCGACGCTTTCCGTACTGTACGTCCCAATATCCGTTACTTCATAGCGTTCTTTTAAATGCTGCACAATGGTCTCCTTCAGACGAAGACCGCCGTGGTCACAACCAATTGTTATTTTCATCCTAATCCACCTTCTGTGCTATAATAATCAGAAGGATGACTGCTTACAATTCCCCAGCCCGCCAGCTTGGTTTTGTAAAAGTTGTCCTTTTTTTGTAAAAGGTTGCAAAACAGTCATCCTCCTTATGGTTACTTAATTTGATTTCACTAATACTTTGATTTCATTTCCGGCCATCACTGCTTCAAAACCCGCGCGCCAGTCGTCTAAATCATAGACTTTTGTAATCATTTCGTCTGCGTTAATTTGACCTTTAGCGAGTAAATCAAGCGCGAGAATCCACGAACTTGGTTTCTGTGAACGACTGCCAATATAAGCTATTTCACGTTGAATAATTGCTTCCTCATCAATTGCATTTTTCTTTTCAGCAAATAAGCCAACTTGAACGAAATCGCCTTTTTTCTTTGTTAACGGAAGGCCTTGATTAACCGCTGGGACCGCGCCAGAGCAGTCAAACACTTTATCCGCACCGTAGCCGTCTGTCATGCTTAGAACGATATCCTCTAAATCATCGGTTAGCGTATCGACAACCTTGTCTACGCCTAGTTTAAGTGCCAGAAGAAGTCGCGCCTTATCTTTTGTAATCCCCGCCATGATGACTGTCGCACCTTGTGCCACCGCAACTTGCGCAAGTAGGAGTCCAATCGGTCCCGGTCCAAAAATGAGGACTGTGTCACGCGCACCCACTTCCGTTTTTTCCAAAGCCGCATGCACACAACAAGCAAGTGGTTCCGTTAGCGCCGCTGCCTCGTATGAAATGCTATCTGCGAGCAAATGACAGCTCTCCTCGCGCGACAACACATACTCCGCAAAACTGCCGTTAGCTTGCGTTCCAATTCCTTTTCGGTTGCTACATAAATTGTAATCACGCTCTTTGCAATAAACGCACTCGCCACAAGTTTCGAACGTCGTTTCACTCGTCACCCGGTCACCAATTTTGAATTTCGTAACCAAAGGACCAACCGCAACCACCTCACCTGAAAATTCGTGGCCGAGCGTCACTGGCGTTGTCGGATTTTTGTACTCCCCTTTAAACGTATGAATATCCGATCCGCAAATCCCTGTATACGCAACTTTAATTGTGACACGGTCGCCGTAAACCTCTGGAACAGGCACATCTCGGAGTTCCATTTTGTCATAACCAGGTTCTGTTTTCACTACCGCTTTCATTTATAACACTTCCTTCTGTGGTAAAATCAGCACTTTGTTGTAATCTTCCTTGCGACCTAAAATCATTTCAAAAGCGTCTGCCGTATCCTGAACAGCATAGCGATGCGAGATAAGCGGTTTCAATTTAATCTTCCCTTGCCGCACGAACTCAATCGAATTCTGCCACTCTTTCCCCGGAAACGGTGCCGAATACGAATTCCAAAAACCCTTTAGCGTCAACTCACGACGGAAAATATTCTCAAACGCTTCCTCACGCAAGAGCACGTCCGCATAAGCAATTCCTTGGTAACCAATCTTGCCCTTCTTCCTCGTCACAAGCAAACACTGCTCCTGCGTCACCTTCGAACCCGCGCATTCCATCGCAATATCAACACCTAAACCATTTGTTAGCTCTAAAACGCGCGCCAACAAATCTTCCTTTAGGGGGTTAATTGTGTGCGTGCATCCGAACTGACGCGCATCTTCCAGTTTCTTGTCACTAATGTCCACCGCAATGATGTCCTTTACACCCGTCAAATTCAAGCATTGCACCGTCAAAATCCCAATCGTCCCAACACCAAAAACTAACACCGTATCGCCGACTTTCGGCCGAATGCCTAGTACCCCGTGCATCGAAACCGCAAGCGGTTCTAGCATTGCCGCCTCCTCAAAATCGAGGTCATGAATTTTAATGACATTTTCCGCCTTCAAAACGGTATTTTCCGCAAAAGCGCCGTAAAAGTGTGAACCAATCATGCGATAATTGTCGCATAAGGAAAACTCGCCTGATTTGCAGTACGTACATTTGCCACACGGTTCAAGCGGAATACCCGCCACACGGTCGCCGACAGCAACATTCGTCACATCACGACCAACTTCCGTAATCACACCCGAAAACTCATGTCCCATGACAGCTGGCAGCGGATATTTCCATCTCGTTTGCATCTTATGAATATCCGAACCGCAAATCCCAGCCGCCATCACCTTAACGCGAACTTCATCCGCATGACAAACAGCTTCTTCAATTTCTTCCGCCTTTATTTCATTGTTCTGATAGAGCACAGCTGCTCTCATAATCCGTCACCTCGGTTACATATTTCTTAGAAAATTGCCGCCCACATTTGGGAGAATTTCAAGATAATCCAGTTAAAGAAGTTACCACCCATATCAAGCGTACTCACCTCAGATGCTCCTTTAGGGAACTCATATACACCGCTCATCATTTCCGTATGCACAGGCCCAAAGTCCGTCGCCATCAGAAGCGCAAGAGCGATAACCACTGTTCCGGCTAAAACGGAGTGTAAAATGTTCCCTTTTCGACTAGCTACAACGAACGATACGTAAAATGGAATTGTTGCTAAGTCACCAAAAGGCAAAACCTTATTCCCCGGAATAATAACCGCTAGGAAAAGTGTAATCGGTACGAGAATTAAACCAGTTGAAATGTTGGCCGGGTGCCCAATTGAAAGCGCCGCGTCAAGCCCAATATAAAGTTCGCGCCCTTTAAAACGAGATTTCATAAAATCACGCGCCGATTCGGAAATCGGAATTAAGCCTTCCATCAAAATTTTAACCATCCGTGGCATGAGGAACATCACGGCGCCCATTGACATCCCAAGTTGCGCTGTAGCGCCGACGTCGTAGCCAGCAAGAAGTCCAATCGCAATCCCGAGAATGAGGCCCATCATCATTGGCTCACCGAAAATACCAAAGCGTTTTTGAATCGTTTCCGGATCAATATGAATATTTTTAATCCCCGGAATTCTAGCAATCAGCCACCCAATTGGAATTCCGACAAACCCGAATGCCGCTGTGGAGCCTGTTGGTAACGAAATCCCTTTTAACCCGTAAAAATCTTCTACCATGTGTTGCGTTTTGTCTGCCATCCAAAGTACGAGCACCTCGTAAATGATGGCGCAGAGAATCGCGAACCACCAGCTGCCGCCCGTTACGATATAACCTGTCGCACCCGCTGCAATGAAGTGCCAATAGTTCCAAATGTCGATGTCGAGCGTCTTAGTTGCCTTCATCAAAATAAGTAATAAGTTAACCGCCAAACAAATTGGAATTAAAATCGCCGCAACTGGTGATGCCCATGAAGCCGCCGCTGCTGCTGGCCAGCCCGCATCAATAATCGTTAAGTTCATGCCGAAGCGTTCAACCATTTGTTGCGCTGCTGGGCCCAAGTTGTCAGAAAGCAAACTAATAACTAAGTTTATCCCAACAAAACCGATACCAATTGTAATTGCCGAACGAACCGCTTTTTTAGCTGGCACACGGAAAATAAGTGCAATAAAGAAAATCATAATCGGTAAAATAACAGTTGGACCGAGATTAAGTACGTACTGTACTCCTGCTAGTAGTTTATCCATTTTCTTTTTCCTCCCTAAAGCAAGTCTTTTTATTTTGATAACAAGGGTCATCTATTCCGAAGATTTAGACAACCCTTAATCATCAGTTACTTTAAATACGATAAAATTTCTTCGTCCAATTCCTCCATACCCATTCCTGTAATATAGCTTGTCGCAATGATTGCCGGAATTTTGTACGTCGTCGGCAAAATCGTTGTCGACACAATCAAGTCCGCCCCGTCTTGAAGCCCTGCTGCCTCCGAAATTTTAATTTGCTTCACTGTCGCATCAATATGATGTTCCTTCACCAAATTTTCCACCTTATCAGTTACCACCGTTGATGTTGCAATTCCTGCCCCACATGCTACTAAAATTGTATATTGACTCATTTTAAATTCCTCCTATCGCTATTTTTTCCAAAGTTTGAATGATTTCCTCCGCTGAATTAGCCGCATGAAGCGCGCGAATATTCCCCTTATCTTGAATGATGCCCATTAGTTGCCTCAATACTTCAAGTTGACTGTGTGGCTCGTTTAAACCGAGCACAAAAATCACCTCTGCTTTTACATGTTGGTTTTTATCTTCCATGAGTTGAAACGGAATGCCTTCTTTACTCGTCAAAACGGCGATAAATTGTTCATTCACACATTCTGGGTCGGTATGCGGAAGCGCCACGCCATATCCATCGAGTTTTAATCCCGTGGGAAAGACCGCCTCACGCTCCATCAGTTTTCCTAGAAAATGATTCGTCACATAGTGGAGTTCCGCCCCTTTATCCGCTACCGTTTTAAAAACATCTTCTTGCGTGACGCAAGTTGTATCTGTCCATATCAGCTCTTTGTACAAAAATTTCACTAAATCCATTACGACTCCTCCTGTAGCTCGTTTCCCGTATTATTTTTAATAATTGCATGCATCATTTCTGTGTTTTTTGCTGCGCTAAGTTTGGCAAGCTCACTCTTTTTACCTGAAAGCTCCATCAGTTGACGAAGCGCCGTGAAATGCGCGTTTTTATCCACTGCCGCAATCACAACAATAAAATGCAGCGGCGTTCCGTCCTCCAAAAACAATCCTTCTTCCACAAAAAGCATACTCATGCCAAGACTCAAAACACCTTTTTCTGTTTCCGCATGAGGGATTGCAATCGTTTTCCCAAGAACAATATTGAGCGAAGGCACCCCGTGTTGCTTTTGCATCTCAAGAATATATTCATTCGTGATTGAACCCGAGGCCAGAAGAGGACTCGCCGCGATTTCAATCGCATCTTCAAAACTTGAAATATTTTTCAAACGAATAATGCGTTCTTTTGGGATTAAATCAGCTAGATTTTGTTTCGCGTCGCGGTCGTCCAGCTTTTTCTCCTCCGTCGGGTGCAGCTTTTCCGCAAGCGCCCGTTCTAGTTTTTCCGGATCACGAATATCCGCATATTTTTGGACGGTTTTCATTAAACTATCCACGCTTAAATAGTCTTCAATCAAATAAACCGAGCGTAGAACTCGCCTTCTAAGTTCAATTTTTTCCTTTTCATCCATCAATTGACTTATTAAAAAGAATTTTTTGTTAGTCGTAAGTGGAACTGCTGAGAACACCATATCGTAAAGTAAATTCGTCTGCTCAAATTCCCGAATAGACATCGCTTGGTAAAAGAAAATCTCTGGAAACAAACTTCGAAGTGTTTTTTCCATCAGACGTGAAATCGAAAGTCCATTCGGGCAAACCACAACAGCTTTCATACGCGTTTGCAGTTTCTCTGTCGTTTCAATTAAATGGCCGCCAACAAAAAGTGTGATGAAAATACTTTCGTTTTCAGGAACTCGCGTCCCAATAAATTTTTCCAAAGGGTAAAGCGACTGTTTCACAATATAGTGCACCGCCTGAAACTCCTCATCAATCCTGTCTAAAATGCTGTAATCCGTTGTTAAACGGTATTTGATACGATAATAAGCTGGTTTGATATGGGCAAATAACTTTTCTAGTAGCGTTTCTTTATCCACAAGCTGAACTACTGCTTTTTTCTCAAACTCTGTTAAAAATTCTGCCAATGCCAGCCTAAGTTTCGGCATTTCCTCCGATTTTAGATGGTCCTTCAAAAGAACATTTGTTGTTAAAATTTGAAGTGTAATGTACATCCGTTCTTCTTTCGATACATTTCCCAAACCGCTTATTAAAATTTCCGCCGCCCCGTACTCACGCGTATCCGAAAGTTCGCTATAATCAATTTGGAAAGCTGTCGTAATCGTCTGGTTGCTATTAATTCTTCTAAAAATTGCAATTAAAATGTACGGCAAAATCTGCATCTTGCTATCAATAAAGTGGAGATTGAGATGCGTTTCTACTTGTTCGAGTTTCAACCGCAACCCTTCAACTTCCGCTTTTTCCATCTGCATAAACCGTTTTAAATAATCTTCGCCGCCGTAACTTTCAATCACATGTTCCGCCGCGATAAGCATCGCCGTTCGCACATTCCACTCATCTCCCACAACCAAATACCCTTTCATGCGTGAATATTTGACTTCAAGGTGGAACTTATCCAGCATCTTTTGAACAGCTTTCAAATCGCGTAAAACCGTATTTTTACTCACCTCCAGTTCACTAATAAAATGGTTTAACGATAATTCCTCATTTCGGGTTGTGAGCATAAGAATGATTAAACTCGCTCGTTCTTTCTCTGAAGGAATGTACCAATCAGCTTTTTCAAACTCATCCTCACCAATAATTTTAAACAGGTCAGGATAGGTAACAAATCGCCCGCCAGCACCACGATGAATTTTAGGAAAAGCTTGCTCCTCCAGCCAATTATTAATCTTCAAGAAACTATAATCGACTTGCCTGCGACTAAGCCCAAATTTCTCTTGCAGCTCCGCATTTGTAACATCTGGATGTCTCAAAATCTCTTTTAGAAGCGTGTCGCTACGTTCATCCAAATACATGTCG
This sequence comes from Listeria sp. ILCC796, assembly GCF_900186175.1. Lineage (NCBI taxonomy): Bacteria > Bacillati > Bacillota > Bacilli > Caryophanales > Listeriaceae > Listeria > Listeria sp. ILCC796. The sequence goes on along the minus strand of NZ_FYBV01000010.1, from coordinate 46,747 downwards.
TTCCCTCCTGTTCTACTTCATTATAATTCTTAGCCAAACAAAAATGTACACGCTTTCATCACCAAAATTCGTGGAAGCCGTGTACATCTTTGGACTTTACTTGTGTATTTATTAACAATTTTCACATGCTGCACCGCTAAAAACCGCATGAATAAGCAATCCTCTCTCAAAGTTTGTTAACCGTTTTGTGCACCATGGGACCAACGAACAAAAAAAGACACCGCGCTTTGCTGTTCAAAACGCTGTGCCTACACTTATTATACAAACCCCCACTTACAAAAAGCAATCTAATTTTTGAAAAAAGCAATCGTCTTATTATGCGTAATCGCCTTCCAAAATCATAATCTTATTACCAATCGGGTCGATGAAATTTAATTCGCGGCCGCCCCACTCGGCAAGCCTCGGCGGCGTGTCTGTCACCCCGCGCGCGTTTAGTTCCGCGTAAGTTTCATCTAAGCTTTCACACGAAAAAACAAACTCAACTGGCGCGCTCTTCGCCTCTTCCTGCCACACAATGATGCCCGGTTCAGCGAGCGTAAAGCCAAGTTTCGCCCCAATGCTATCCCCGTGCCCCGGAAAAACAATTGGAATCCCAAGCTTCTCATGATAAAAATCGACCAATTTAGCCGCGCTCGGCCCCGCAATATTCACACCTTCAAATTTTCTAATCATTCATTCACACCTCCATAAACTTATTCTACCCTAAAATGTCACACCACATCCCCTTTTAAACAAATAACGTCTAAAAATCTCTTAATCTGGGTATAAAACAATATAGGAAAGGGTGAGAAAATTGACAACATATAAACGAATTTTAGTTGGCGTAGACGGTTCCAACGAAGCAGAAGCAGCCCTAAGACGCGGAATCACCATCGCAAAAGAAGCCGATGCCACACTCGGAATCGGCTTCATCGCAGACATTCGCCGCATCGCCCCACTCATTGATTACGAACAAACCTATGCAAAAAAAGCCAAAGCCTACGGGGAAGAACTTGTAGAAATCTACAAAAATGAGGCCGAAAAAGCCGGTGTCAAACACGTCGAAACTTTCGTCCACTTTGGAACACCCAAAACCACATTCGTGAAAAAAATACTTAAAAATTTTGGCGCCGACCTTGTGCTCGTCGGTTCAACCGGCCTCACCGCATCTGAACAACTTATCCTCGGCAGCGTCACCGAATTCGTCGCCAAACACGCGAGCTGCGATGTTATTGTTGTCCGGGGGAAACCGTGGAATGCGAAAAAGGATGTTTAAGAAACAAAAAACGTATTTTTCAACTTGAAAAATACGTTTTTATGTAATATAAAAATCTAAAAATTAATCTCAAACTAAATGGTAATACTTCCACGTTTTATTTGATCCAAGAGTGTTTCCAAGTTGACTACAACTCGATTAGCAAGTCCATCAAGCGCTGTTACAGCCTGTGCTTTATTGCCGCTCAATTGATATTGAATATCTTGAAACACCATCTCCGCACTTTCAAAAGCATTATAACTAGCTTTATTTAACAAAATAACATCATGGAATTTAGTGCCTTCAAAAAGTGCTGTATCAATATACGGGCGGTAAGCATTTAAAATATTGTCCAGGTTCCCTTCCAAATCTCCTACAGCTTTCTTTACACCTTTTAACATCATTTTCCATTGTTCTATGCTTGCAATATAACCGTCCAAGGCCTCCCTTGCATTATTATCAATATCTGTAAAAGGTATCTTTGCTAATCCCAATGCACTTCGAATATTTTTAAGTGTCACAAGAGCATCTTTTACAAGCCCATACAACTGATTCATAGTGCTTTTTAAATTAGCTAATGCAGGCTTAAGTGAAGTACTTGTTGCCGAACAAAATTCCTTAAAATTCTCATCCAGCAATAATTGCTTTTTCCCCATACCATCTTTTAAAGCATTAGATTCCTCCAAGGTAAAATTGGAAGTAACAGGCGGCGGACCAGCTTTTTCCACTCGTTCTGTTTCCGTTAGCAATTTATCCGCCTTCTCAATTTCATCAGACACATATTTCACTTGCGTACTAAATGTTATAATTTGACTTGTTACAATATCTTTATTGCTATCAATTACATTATAATGTGCCTTTAGCTCTGCTATCATTGCATCATTAAAAAAATCATTTGTAATTCCGTTAAATAGTTTAGGAATAGCATTATTTTTAAGGTGGCTAACCCGATCAAAAACCTCGTCCAGCTTTAAAATTGTATCCCCTATAACCCAAGGAATTTCATACAGCCAACTAATAACACCAGAAAAAGCACCTGTTGAAACAAAATCTAATATTTCGGATATTACTGGTGTCGTTCTAATTTCTTGCACCACATCGATAACTCCCATTAGATTTGGATTAATTTCTTCAAGTTCATTTCGAAGCGCCTCGTACTGCCCTACAAAAACCAGTACTCCCCCAAAGCTATTTTGTTGTAGTAAGTCATCAAATGATTGTTGTAAAGTTGTCTGCCGATCATCAAGCTTAGCTCCCTCATGATTGACAATATCCACTGCCTCGTCTAAATAGGTTTGAGCCGTTTTCACTTGACTATTCATTCTTGTAGATAAAGTCGTTGCTAAAATGCGCATATTCTCAGGGTTAATATCAATTTTTTGCCCCTTACTACCAGATAAAATTTCTCCACTCCAAACACCTACAGGCAAATAAGCATCTGCATCAACTTGAATTTTCTGCCCATTAATGACAACATCGTCATCATAACCCACATGGTTTGAAATCATCGTTTTCATCCACGGCATATTATTATGTAAAATCACATTATTACCTGGCAATCGTGACATATATCCCGCTGATCTCTCACCTAAAGTTAAAGGATCATATTCACTCATATAATTGGTGATTCTTGGATTGTTCGTATTATAGCTTCCCTCTGGTAAAATAGCTGGATTATAAGTGACACTATTTACATCATGCTTTGTGGCAACATAATTAGAAAGCCCACCACCTAATGAGTTACCTGAAACATTAGTAATATTATATTTCTCACTCATAGTGTTAAAGGCTGCCTCTGCATCCTTTAATTGCGCATCTGGAACAGCCCCTGGCAAAGTTCCGTCTGTAACCATATCTTGAAATCCCTGAGTCCCTTGAAATACCATACTAATCTCACCTGTTGCAACGTTTTCAACAATCATGTAATCCAAACCATTTGACGTGTTGTAGACGCCTTCTTTGACAATATATATATTCCCATTTACCGTTAATTCATCATCCTCTTGAGGACTTTTATAAACCCATTTACCGCTTAGTTCGATTAAATCTAAATCAGATGTTTCTTTTAATTTCGTTCCCATCTTCGCCTCACCTCAATTATTGTATTTTTATATCATCCTCAAAAACACCTTCACCATCTGGTAATCCAACTCTACTGACAACAGAATTTTTATAAATTTGTATATTGTATCTACATTTAGGAATCTCCGTTTGTTTACGTAGTTCATTTGATATACTTTTTGACAGACTCTCACTCGGAAGTTTGTCAGTTTGAGAATAAAAACTTATGGGAATAAGTATGTTTTCTGGGTTTCTCTTTTCAAACATTGCACGTACTTCCATATTCGAAACATCTTGATTCATTAGGTACTCTTTGTACACTTCTGGAAATTCTAATGCAGATAAAGAAATAAAATAGTGTGCAGTTTGATAGCCAGAACTTGCCGTTTTATCAATTGCTTCTTCTTTTTGACCGTATAATCCATGTTCTTCACTCATTTTTTGAATAAATTTATCTAAATTTTGCAATTCACTAGAATATGCCTTCGCATACAAGCCACTAACAATCGCCTTCTCTACTTCCCCTTCCTCCGAACGTACCACATTCGCTTCTTTTGGATCCAATGCTTTCTTCGCCATATCTAATCCTACAATGACGGACGTATGGAATTGAATTGGTTCTTCCGCTTCTACCATCACCACAGCCGCACTTCTTGCTGGTACTACATTGTTCACTTTTACATCGGTTTTATATGTTTCTTTCATATACTTGATTGCTCGTCTACTGATTTCCGCTTCATTTTTCTCTACAATGTCTTTCGATTTATCTCCATCTACAAAAATAAAACCTTGACCTACATAATCTTGTACTGGAGTGGTACTCTCTGCCTCTTTTTTCTCATTGGTTTCAGAACAACCTGATAACGTAACTAATAGTATCAATAACACTGACACAATCTTTCTCATCATATTCCCGCTCTTTTCTATTTTTGCTCATGACCATTTAATTTTCTACAGATACCGATTCTCCATCAGGCAAACCTACTCTATTTATAATATTATTTTTAAAAATATTTATCTTATATCTTCCTAAAGGGATGTTAGGTTCCTCCTCTAAGCCTGCAAGCATCTCTTGTGCCTTCTCCACTTTCGGCAAATGCTCAGTTTTAGAATAAAAATTCACTGAAATAAGCGGTTGAATTCCTTTCTCTCTATTTGCTTCAAACAAAAGCTGTAAGGCCTTTGCATCAACTTGTGTGTTCGCCATGTACTTGTTGTACAAATCATTATAATTTAACGCTGAAAGAGAGATGAAGAAATACTCAGTTTGATATCCCGAACTCGCTGTTTTATCAACAGCTTCCTGTCTTTTTCCTAAAAAACCATATTTTTTACTTAACTCTGCTAAAAATTGGTTTAGATTTTCAAACTCTTCTTTATAAGCCTTCGCATACAAGCCACTAACAATCGCCTTCTCTACTTCCCCTTCTTCCGAACGTACCACATTCGCTTCTTCTGGATCCAATGCTTTCTTCGCCATATCTAATCCTACAATGACGGACGTATGGAATTGAATTGGTTCTTCCGCTTCTACCATCACCACAGCCGCACTTCTTGCTGGTACTACATTGTTCACTTTTACATCGGTTTTATATGTTTCTTTCATATACTTGATTGCTCGTCTACTGATTTCCGCTTCATTTTTCTCTACAATGTCTTTCGATTTATCTCCATCTACAAAAATAAAACCTTGACCTACATAATCTTGTACTGGAGTGGTATCTTTTGTTTCTTTTTCTTTCTTTTCATCCATTTTTGAACATCCTCCTAATATCATAATTCCAACTAATAAACTTAAAACAATTTTTTTCATTTCATCACTCTTTCCCTATTTTCCTCTACAAACTTAGTAGCGTTAGTTCATTTTAAGTCAAACTTTTTAGCTACTTAATTTGTCTAGATAAATTTCTTTTGAAGCATTTTCTCCATCTGGAAGCCCTACCTTACTCAATATTTCATTTTTATAGAGGATTACATTATATGTTGCTATAGGAATCTCATTCACTTTTTCTAGTTCTTTAACTGCTCTATTTACAATCTCTTGATTTGGCTTCTGACCATCTCCCATAAACAGTCTTACATTTATAGAAATATTTTTATTGTCAGGATGCGTTTCGAACATTTTCTTTATATCTTCTGACGAAATATTAATATTTCCTAAATAAGCATTTAAAATCTCATTATAATTCTCAAAAAAACTAACAAAATAAAACTGATTAGCATACCCGGAGTTCTCCGTTCTATCAATCGCTTTTTGGTTATAATGCTCTACCTTCTCTTCCTTTAAAAGGCTAATTAGTGTAGAATCTAAGGTCTGAAAATTGGATGAATATGCTTTGTGGAATAATCCTCCTAGAATAGCATTCTCGACAACCCCTTCTTCTGACCGTACCACATTCGCTTCCTCTGGGTCTAACGCTTTCTTTTTCATATCCAGCCCTACAATGACAGATGTATGAAATTGAATCGGTTCTTCTGCTTCCACCATGACTACAGCAGCACTTCTCGCTGGTACTACATTATTCACTTTTACATTGGTTTTATACGTTTCTTTCATGTATTTGATTGCTCGTCTACTTATTTCAGCTTCATTTTTCTCCACAATGTCTTTCGATTTGTCTCCATCTACAAAAATAAAGCCTTGACCTACATAATCTTGTACTGGAGTAGTACCCTTTGCCTCTTTTTTCTCCTTGGTTTCAGAACAACCCGACAACATAACTAATGTTACTAATAAGCCCAGTAAGACACCCTTCATTTTATCCCTCTCTTCATCCGTTGTTCTTGGTTGTGTTCTAAACACATCCAAAAGCTAGGCTAGTGCGCCTAACTTTTAGGTGTTTTAATTTTTTCCGAAGCACCTTCACTAAACAAATATGCTTCATTTTGTTGTAATGGTTTCTCTTGCAAAATACGAATTGCCGGGGTAAAGATAGCTTGGTCTGCAAATCTTACACCTAACAAGACTGTCTTGCTACTTCGAATATAATCACCGATTGCACTGTATTCTTTTACAAGCGATCCTAAATCATTGCCAACGATAAAATGTATCCCTACACGTCCATCTGACTTCAAAAGTTCCATTAGTTTATTTTGAGTATCCATAGAAAGCTGATTAAACAACGTTACTACCGAACCTATAATCGTAACGATTCCCTCCATATCTTTGAAAAAATCTTTTCTTGATAAAGCGGCCCCTGTAGATTCTACTTCCTCGATATAAGCTTGTTCACGCCGTTTGAATTCCTCATACAATAATCCTGTTTTCGCTTCAATTCGGTCAAGACTCGATATATATGTGAGTGAACTCTCTTTTAACTCCATCAATTCTAAAGAAGGCGTATCAAACACAACAGCTTCCTTAACCGTCTTTCTTGAAACGATTTTCCCAATTGTTTGAAGCAATGAATTAGTTTGCTCATTGGTTGCTGTGACAATAGACACATTGTGCTCTAATAATGATACCCCAATTGTATCAGCAAATTCAAATTCTAACCCTAGTGGTAACAAACTCGGATTATCAAGCATCTCAATTGTTTTAGGATACTTAACGAAGTCATTAAGGTACAGTACATCTGCAACCATTGGAATAGGTTTTGGAAGCTCTCCCGTCCAGAATTCGCACATTTCTTTTGCTTCTTTTTGGTTTAGTTGAATAATATTAACTGCATCTACTCCTTCATTTGGTAGCGCTGTTTGGAAGAGGGTAGGCTCATCTAATTTAACAATTGCTCGACCAGGAATTTCCTCAATAATAAGGCTTGTACGGCCTATAATATTGCTCACTTCATTTTTTTCCAGCAAGTGTAATGCCATCTGTTTTTTAATATTAGAAAGTAACTGGATGCGTAAAGCATTTTGGCCTCCTGCAGATATCGCTAAATGAATCCCTAGACTTGCGCCTTCTCGTGCAATTTGAATAATAAACGGTTCCACCTGCATTGAAAAATCATTCATTTCTTTGATTGCATCATAGTTGTCAATAATAAGTAAAATAATAGGTTTTTCTGAACCACTCACCTCTTCATACATTTTCAGATTTGCAACACCAAACTCGCTAAGTAGACGTTTACGCTCTTTAATTTCTTGTGATAAGCGACGAATTAGTTTTAATGTTTTTTCTGTATCATCGATTGTCAAAGTATCAGCGACATGAGGTAATCCTTTAAGCGACAATAAACCATTTGTTCCAAAATCAAGTAAATAAGCATGTAATTTTTCTGGAGAATTTTTCCGGACTAAATCAAATAAAATCGTCTGCATAAATGTTGATTTTCCATAACCCGGACTTGAGAAAACCGCCATATGTCCTTCTTCAGCTAAATCAAAAGAGAAAGTATTTTGAGCTTGTAATTGTGGTTGATCAAGCATTCCTAGAGTTACATTTAAATTTTTCTTCTTCCCCCCCCATTCTAACTTGTAATCCACATTCGCTAATTTTGAAAGCGGGATACGCTCTTCAAGCGGTGGCAACCAAGGTCTTGGTAGTGGTGCAATTTGTTCTGCTTCTGTGTATTCGTGAATGTGGTCAATGACAGCATCGAGTTCGGACGGTAGTTTTGTTAAGTCTTCTTTTTTGTCAAGACCGCTCAAATCTTCCGTTAAAATTTCGTATTGGCCGAGGTCATTAATCGCGTAGACCGTTGTATCCAAGTAGTCCTCGTCTTCCTTGTCGGGCACGTAATCCGCGCCGCTCCATGCACTTTGGAAAAGTTCGTAAATTTCGTTATTACCCACTTGGAGGTAACTACGTCCAGGTAGGGTGATATCGGCCGCATCTGGTGTTTTCAAGATCTCGTTTGAATCGCTCGCATTTTGAACCTTCAGCGCGAGTTTAAATTTCGAGTTTGACCAGATTTGGTCGTCGACAACACCGCTCGGTTTTTGCGTTGCCAAGATTAAGTGAATGCCGAGTGAACGTCCAATACGCGCAGTCGAGACAAGCTCTTTCATGAATTCAGGTTGTTCTGATTTCAATTCCGCAAACTCATCTGAAATGAGGAATAAATGCGGCATTGGCTCACTCGCCTCACCTTTTTTATACAGCTTTTGGTATTGATTGATATGGTTCACATCATGTTCGCCAAATAAGCGTTGTCGCTTTTGTAACTCCGCTTTAATTGAAGCTAGTGCCCGCATGGACTGAGCCCCGTCTAAGTTTGTAATCGTTCCAAGCAAATGTGGCATATTTTTAAATAAGTTCGCCATCCCGCCGCCTTTATAGTCAATGAGTAAGAAAGCAACTTCATACGGATGGAAGTTGACAGCAAGCGAAATGATGTACGACTGAATGATTTCCGATTTACCGGAACCTGTTGTACCGGCCACTAAGCCGTGCGGTCCGTGCGCTTTCTCATGCAAGTTCAAGTTAACAATATCGTCTTTTCCGCGAAGCCCAAGTGGCACCGCCAAACTTTTATATGTTTCATTTTGTTGCCAGCGAGTAGCGATGTTTAACTCTTCAACGCGCGTCACGCCGTACATTTCGAGGAATGTGACGGACTCTGGGATTGAATTCTTCAGATTTTGCAAATGATTCAGGGGTGCGAGCGCACGGGAGATGGATTCCTTGTCAAAATCGTGTGGCAAGTGGTCTGGAACGAAGGCGCGATTTACGAGCTCACCTTTTTCCAAAATAACGTTCCCGCTGTTGTAATCGCGAATATCGACAACCGTTTTCACGTGTTCAGGTAGGCTCTGCATCACATCTTGCACGAATACGAGCGATACGCCAAGTTCGGCTGGATCTTCGTTAAAGAATTCCATCACGGTATGGTCTAAAACTAGTTTTTCGTCAGTAATTAAAACCACGTAATGTGGGGCAAAGTACATTTTTTCGTTCTTATTTGGACGCTCAGTAAGCGCTTGTTTTCGTTCTTTTAAAATTTGGTACAGCGAATTAAGCACTTGATCGCGCGAGCGTTCGTGATACACAAAGCCGCGGACGTTGACATCACGCACATTCGCATGTGGCAGCCAGCGCATCCAGTCCCATTCGCTCTTTTCTTCTTCTGGGAAAATCGTGACAAATTGCAAATCGAAGTAGCTGTGGAAAAGTGCTGTTTGCATCACGAGCATTTGCAATTGCTCCAGCACAAGACGACGCGGGCCAATGTAGCCGACTGGGCCATTCATTAGGTCGGTTGCAATCGGAATATTTTTCACTTCATAGTACTGCGCCTTCAAGTTTGTGGCAGCTTCTAGCAGCTCATCTTTTTCTTGCGTGAATTCCTCTTCTTTGTAATCCACCGAAAAACTAATCGGCTCCGTTCCCGTCCCCACACGAAATGTCAGGAAATCATGGTGAAGCATCGTTTTCTCATAAATCCGTGAATCCACACTAACCGCCATGTCGCGGATTTCCTCAATGCTCGGATAATGATACAGCAGCGCGTGACGTTGTTCTTCGCTCGCACTGTGAAGTTCTTTCGTTTTTCTCTTTAGGTATAAATCGTAGCTTTCCTCGCGTTCCTTCGTTCCGACCTTATATTCCTTACGATTTTTGACATAGGCTACTGTAGACATGATAACCGTCATACCAGTCATCGCAAGCGTCATGAAAATGTAAATTCCTCTAGGTTGGAAAATCGAAATTAAAACGGTGATGGCAATCATCACGAGCGGCGGCAAAATGATTTTCAAAAGGCCGTCAGTTGGTTTTGCTGGTTTGTTTGCTGGTTTCGCCAGTGTAAATTTATCTTCCGGTGCACGGTAAATAATGCGCGGCGACCGGTGGTAATCTGGATAGTCCACACTGTACGCATTGTCAGCAGCAACTAAGGAGCCCAATTTTGCCTGCACCCGATTATCGCGCCCTAAAACCGTAATGTCATCTTGACCAACTGTAATCGTCACACCGTCAACATAAAGCTGGTCACCAACTTGAAGCGACACTTTCCCAGTTACGCGCTCCAAATTGTGGTACACTTCACCCGCAGAAACTTGGACAGAAAACGCCTCTTCTGTGCTGTCACGCAGGAAAACAAAATCGGCTTTTGTGCCTGCAATGGCAACATCTTGGAAGTCTCCCGCGCCAAATGTCACAACAAATAAGCCTGCCACATCATAGGACCGCGGCACCATGTTTTCCGTCACGTAAAGTGACAGCTTTTCTTCTTCTTCCGTGTGGAAATCTTGCTTTTCATCCAAAGCAAGCGCCGTACTTCCAGCGAACCAAGTTTCATTTTCGAATTTGATATCTAAATTTTCCGCGAGTCCCGGGTAAAAAATGTTCGCATCCTTCGAACTCCCGATTTGAATCACTTTGTCGCGATTTAAATGCTGTTTATGAATTTCTCTCCCGTTGCTAACAATAAGTAAAGTTTTATCCTTCATCTGTCTGTTCTCCCTTATCTGAGCCTTCTAGTTTTTCCATGTATTTCTTCAGTTCCGCTTCAATTTCCGCTTGTTTCTTCACTGATTCATCCCCAGAAAGCGTCTTATCCGCGCGAACTTCTTCCAATTGTTTCGTAAGCGCATAAGTAATCAGCACATCGTCCTGTAATCGTTGTCCCGCATCAAGCGACTCATCAAAGTCCCCGCGCCCGTTATAAATCCAATATAATAGTGCCTGCTCGTCAGACTTCAAACTTAAATTCTTCATGATATTTTCTTTTTTCTTATCGTCCAATTTTTCACCTTGCAAGTACGAATACGACAAAATGTATTTAGAGGCTTGTGGCAATTTCTCTGGATCTTCATTTTCCAAATCCGCAATCACCTTCGAATAGTCCGTTTTCAAGAAATCTTCATTCGCCGTAAGCAACTCGTTCTGATAGGGCACTTTCATAAACGCCAAGTAAATGAGCGGCGCAGCAAGCAACACAGCCGCAATAATAAACCCAACCGCAAGACCTTTATACGTTCTAAACGTCTTTTTAGGGACGAGCGCCATCTTCTTGCCAGAACTTTCCTTCTCCTTCTGAAACGCCTCATCTAAAATGCCCACTAATTCCGCGGTCGTTTTTGCATCTACAATCGCCTTCAAAAAGGCCGTTCCGCGTGCATTTTGAACAGATCCCGCGTATAAATTGTCAAAGTCATATTTTTTCTGGAACATCGCCACAATAAGCGATTGATACTGTTTGAAAAATGTTTCGCGCGTTAAATCGTAAGGCTCCAAAATCCCTTTTAATCCCCGATGAACGATTTTGGGCATTAAGTTTTCGTCAAAAATAATATTGCTCGGGTGAAGGAAAAAAGTGAAGCGCGTGCCAATTAGCGCCTCAAGTTCCGCCACGTTTCGCAGCGCGCGCAAGCTATCTTTTCGTTCAAAATTTTTCAGCTCGTCAAAACTGTACGTTTCCTTTGCAATCGTATAATTAAATGTATATGTATCATTCGCATGTTCCATCTCTACTGGAACAAAATACGAGGAAGGCTTTGCCAAAATTTCCAGCTCTGCATCGTCTTTAATGCGCGTCCGCGACTCAGTAAAGCTAACAGACCACACTGTATCCTCATAGTTGTATTCGTAAGAAACTCCGCCAATCTCAATCTTGTTTTTCATTATCTCTACTCCCTCATTTATAAAATTTCTAAAATGTCCCCGTCAGTAATTGGGTAATCTGTTAATTTGTCATCGTCACTTAATAAAATGCCTTTATTCGTTGCCTTTAGTGAATATTTCGTATCATTCGCACCCTCAAATTTAAGCGTCTCCGCCAAATTTAAAATCAGCGCTTTAATCGGCTGATGAATGGGGATGCGCAAATCCTTTTGTGTGGCACCCCACTTTGTGAAATCAACTGTAACGTTTAGATGTGTTTGTTTCGCCAATGTTCTTCCTCCTATTCCATCACGTGCCGGCTAGCAAAATAAATGCCGCCCGCAAGCGCTAAAACGATTCCGCCAATAATGGCGATCATCGAGTTTGAAGTTTTATCTTCTTTCGTGTCTTCCACTACTTCCTCATCAGCCTTTAAAGCATAGTTTCCCTCAAAAAGTTTCTTTTGCGTGTCTTTTGCCGTTTGATTTGTCACTTCTTTACCTGTAAATAAACTATCTTGCAACTCTTTATATTTCTCTTTTTGCGCCTTTTCTTGCTGCTCTATTTTCTTATCCAGCTCATCTGTGAAAAGTGGTAAGCCGAGTTCATCAAGCATTGTTTTTTCTTGCTCGGTTGTTTGCGTTTTTTCTTCCTCGGATTTTTGAAGACGGTCCGCTTTCATTTCCATTTTGCCGTCATTTTCCAAATAACCATTCTCCGCAAAAACCGTTGCGCCACTAACAGACACAAACATTAATAGCAAAAGAGAAAAAATGACGCTTTTACATATCTTCATGAGCAACTTCCTCACTTTCCGGAGTTGTTTTTCGAACAACAAATAAGTTGAGTACAACAAAAACTGCCGCTGCGCCAATAAAAATGTACATTAGAACTAAAAAGTTGTTTTCTCCGTTCAAAATACGATTTAACAGCAATTCTATATACTGGAGCGGCGAATACTTTTGTAGCGTCCCAAAAAGAGAAGTACGGTCAACATTTAACCCCACTGCATCTGTTAGGAAAAGGTAGGTGCCGACTAGGAATAAAATGATAAACATGCCGAGCATTTGCAGTTGGCGCAGTAAATAGGTGAATCCCATAACCAACACGAGCATCAAAATGATACAAATCCCGATCCAAAGGAACAGCCCAATTTGCTGAGCATCAAAAATATTTCCAGAAATCACGCCAATAATAAGACCTTCTACGATGGCCACACAAGCCGTCAGGAACGTAACTGGTAAGTTTTTCGATGCAATCGAAAGTTCCTCGCTAAACGCATCACGCTGCATTCGTTTTTTCTCCTGACTAGAAATCACATAACTTGTGAAAAGCGCGATGAGCGTCATGATAAGCACCATATAATACGGCGTCGCCTTATCGCCAGCCGCAATTGTTTTACCATTTACTTTTTCAACTGGACTACTCAAGAAATTATATAAGCTTTCATTTTGCCGATCTCCCACACGACTATTCGACATTACATCCGAAAAATTATCAGAAAATGTTTCATCAGCCGTGAGCTTCTTCGCCAAGTCTTTCGATAATGTGCCCGCATCTGAAATTAAATCTTCACCGCTTGACTTAATATTTTTTGCTTCTTGATCAAGTGAGTCAAACGTTTTATACACGCCGTCTGCTGACTTCAAATTACTGCTAGTTGCCTCTGCCAAACTCTGGCTTCGCGTAAGAAGACCACTAAAGTCACCATTTATCGACGTAATTGCAGAGTTAGCATCTGAACCATTCGACATAATGACTTGATTTTCTTCTAACAGTGCCTGACTCGTCTCTTGCCAAGTCGCCATTTCTTCTAACATTTTGGTTAAATTTTCATTTTGAGATGCCGCTTCTGAACTTGTATGCACTAATCGTTCTGCCACATCTTTTGAACGCGTTTCAACTTCGGCCATCGTTTCTTTGTACGCAGCAATTTGCGCTTCAAAACTCGCTAAACTTTCTTTATAAGCCTTTGTAACATTCCCAGATGCCATTGCGGCAATACTGTCCAGCAAATTATCGCGATTAAAAATCGCATAGTAAGAATCATCCGTAGCTTGTTCAGCTAGTGACTTCCCATCTAAATTAAAACCCACATCCAGCGGGTCTAAACCATAATAAACTTGGAATAAAGTCGCTGTATGGTCATAAGACTGTGAAATCTTTTGGAATTCTTTAAACATCTTTGTAACATCTTCAGTTAAATCTTCTTCTGTGTAATAAGAACTCTGTTCGTTCATTTTAATCGGTGTAACCTTTTGAATGAATGTTTTATTTAGCGTGAGTCCACTATCAGTAACAGCAACATTTTGATCTGTGTACTGGATTGCCATCATGCTCACATCAAATGTCCCAAACATTCGGAATCCCTCTGGTACAGGCGTTTTTAGAAATGCTGTAAAAGTGACTTCATAATCTCCAGCCTCATCCTCTTGAGAAAAAGTAAGCGTCGTTTCATCGTCTTTTAAGTCAAGTTTTTTTCTATAAGAAACTTCTTGTCTTACCCCATCAACAATCTTAAATACCTGTATATTATCTAAACGAAAAGTGTCTTCATGATTGATTTTAATTTCTGTATTTTTTGTCGTCGCTGGTAACGAGAAAGTTTGCGAACTAACCGGTATACCTTCCGTCGCTAGCCTTTGCTGAATCGCTCTATATGTATCTTCCACTGGTTTAGTAATCGTTAAATCAGTGACTGTCTGATTCAACTCCGTGTCCGAAAAATCATCAGCATTTTCCGACATAAATTTCGCCGCTAATGCTTTTATATTATTGTACTCATCCGTATCAATCCCAAGAATCGCAGCATCTTCTGGAGTGAAATATTGCAACCCTTTAATTTCTTCTTCTAGCTTACTCTTAAAGCGATTATTAATGTCATTACGTAGCTCTTGAATGGTATAGTTTTTGCTTTCGCCACCTGCTGAACCAGATAAAATTTGCGCAAGCTCCTTCTGTATATCTTCTTGAATATCCGCTTGAATCGTCGTGTTAAGCTGATTATCCAAATCAGTAATCCGACTGTTGACATCTTGTATATAGTTTTGCAGAGCTTGCGTTTGTGACATTAACGAATTAGAATCTTGCATGGTTTGAAGTTCCGCATATAAAACGGCATTTGCTTGTTCTAGCGCTGCAAGTTGCCCTTGCACAGAATCCGCCGAAATACTAGCAGAATATTTTTGCAAGTTATCCGTAAAAGTAGTTCCAAACGGTGCATTTTTTTCCTGCATCGCAACCAAACTATTCAAAGACTCTTGGTATGCCGCATTTTCTTTACTTGCGTCTGCAAGAGAAGATTCCTGATTTTTTAATAATTCTTCAAAACCAGAAAAACTTTCCTTCGAAGAACCTGTATAACTTTGAACCGTTCCAAACTGATCTGTATAGTTGGAAAGCGGGTCTTTCACCGCGCTATCATAGCGCGAAGTATGTTTCTTTTCTTTCGCAACGAGCGTACTAATATTATCTTGCGCTTCTTGTAAGTTTGTCAGTATACTAGCAAAATAAACGTCGATAACCCGCTGATTAATATCCGCCACCAAATTGGATGCCGTCTTTTCTGCCTCTACTTTTAAATCATTATTACCCACATCATTAATTTTGTAATTTACTTGAATTTTTTCTGGCGACGTAGAAGTAAGCGATAAAGCTTTTTCAGAAAAATTATCCGGAATGATAATCATTAAATTGTACACATCTCGTTTTAAGCCGCTTTCTGCCACGCCCCGACTTACCGTCGCCCAGTCATGTGTTGTATCTTTTAAAACACTCGTTTGAATATCATCTCCGAATGTATATTTCTTACCCGAAAGCATCGCGCCTTGGTCCTCATTAACGAAGGCAATACTCATTTTATGTGTGTCTTTTTTATCCGGAGTAGTCTTTTCTTTACTTAAATTTTGACTAAGCCCCAGATAGGAAATTCCTGCCGTAAGCAAAACAGCCAAAACTAAAAATAGTAAAATGTTCCATTTTACTTTCCGCTTCATAATGTTTAATTCACTCCCGCTGTTATTTTTATATCTATAATGTCGTTCATTGTATTCAATTTAATGTCAGATTGTATATTTTTCAGAAAAAGCTGTGTAACAAATGCTACACAGCTTTTCTTACGTAGCAGAATATGTACTACTAAGCTACACAAATAGAAATTTGGAAATCAATTGAATCCAAAGTTTTGAGACAATTGTTGGTCTTGTTCTTCGACAGCTTGTGCTGTACGTTGTAATTGGTTTTCAATTTGGTCCATTAAGTTTGCAAATTCTGTTACTTTTGGACGCAATTGGTTGAATTGGTCATCAAAGCGTTGGAATGCTTGACCTTCCCATTCACTACGTAAAGTTTCTTGAAGCCCAGATAAACGTTGTAACAATTGTTCGATTTCGCGACCACTTTGGCCATATGTTTTAGCACGATCACGAAGTTCTGCAGGGGTCATTCTAATTTGTCCTGACATATTTCTTCATCTCCTCTTATGTTTTTATGGATATAAACCCACTGTATAATTATACCATATATACTCATCGTATTTGTGACAATAAATTGAACATTTCATACTTTATTTAATTCGAATTGAAACCTTTTATCAATTGTTATCCAGACTGGCTTATGACGACTTTTCTACTTTTAAAACTTCCATTTTATAAATTATTTTTTACGTGTATAATGTAGATAAATAACCTTTAGGAGGAATCTAAATGAACATCTCAAAAGTGGCCATCGCTTCCGATCATGGCGGTATAGCACTTCGAAAGAATATCATTGCCTTTTTAAAAGAACAGAAAATCGATTTTGAAGAATTTGGCCCAGAAACTAAAGAATCTGTAGACTACCCAAATTTGGCATTCACTGTTTCTGAAAAAGTCGCTACCGGAGCAGTCGAACGCGGCATTTTAGTTTGCGGGACTGGCGTCGGTATGAGCATTGCCGCAAATAAAGTACACGGCATTCGCTGTGCGCTCGTTTCGGATACTTTTACGGCGCATGCTACACGAGAACATAATGATTCCAACGTCCTTGCACTAGGTGCCCGTGTTATCGGCCCGGGACTTGCACTCGATATCGTGAAACTTTGGCTTGAAACGGACTATGAAGGCGGGCGCCACGCAAATCGCCTTAGTCAAATTGAACAATTCGAAAACACTCAAAGTTGATTTTTCCCCAAAAAGATGGTTTAATGTTTATAAATCAAATGGAAATACTCGGAATTCTTATCAAGAGAGATGGAGGGACTTGGCCCGTTGAAATCTCAGCAACAGACCTACGGGCACTGTGCTAAATCCAGCAGGCGCAAAGCTTGGCAGATGAGAAGAGTTTGTTTTAGGCGCTCTTCTTTTTCTGAAAGGAGAGTTTTTCTTTTGTCGAAAGGAGCAAATAAAATGAATTCATTATCCGTTAGTCATGCCGTCCACTTCGTCCATGATTTAGAAGCGGTCCGCACTCAGTTGCATCATTTTGGGTTAAAACTGTATACGAACAACGAGCGTAGCCTACCCGGCACCCAGTCTGCCTTAACCGAATTTAGTTTTCCACATATCAAATTTCTAAGTATTACCGAAAAAACAGCCGCATCTAAAAGTTTCCTTGGAAAAGAGGCGCTCACCTTTTTGCCGGTCAAACAAATTTTAGGGCACCTTGTCCTCGAAACCGATGATTTAAACGGCCTACGCAAACGCCTTTTTGAAAAAGGACACGAATTGACACTCATTTCAACGGCCGATGAAGCTGAACCGCTTTATGCCATTCCAGGCTCATTACATGGTTTAGCATATCCACTTATTCAGAAAAAAAAGACGGTGACGCCGCCGAAAATTCACCACACACTTAAAGAAATCCACATTCGTGTGGATAACCCCAAATACGTGTTGAAATACTGGGCAGAACTTTTTAATCTACAGGTTATCCACAATTCGTTGTTTTTTGATGATATTGCTGTGAATTTTACAAAAGGGTCAGCTAATCGCTTACATGCGCTTGTGTTTGACGCTACATCAGACGTTATCAGCCAAACAGAATTTCGAATTGGCGAAGGATTTTATCGCTTCCGTTAGCATACTTATGCACATAGTTATCCACATTATCCACAAACGCTTATCCAATTGGCTGATGTAACATATTTTATACTTGTGGATAAAAACACCCGTCACTTTTCAGCTTGTGGAAAAGTGACGGGTGTTTAATTTTTTGGTTAATTCGTCGTAGTCGATTTCTGGATTGCCATCTTGATACTCTGCGCGCAACCACTCATAGGCTTGCAATTGTTTGGCGCGTAATTGTTGGCAAGTCGCTGCTTCAAATAGTAAACTTTGAGCTTCTAAAATGGCAGCTTGATCTTGGTAGACGCCGGCGCTTAAAATGACACGGTCTAACACGGCGATAATCCGCGCATCATGACAGCCTAGCGCGTACGCTTCTTCTAAATCGGCTAAATAATTCAATTGGTGGCCTCCTCTACTTTAAAACATCAAAAAACGATTGCGCACCATCAATTAGTTCCGCGTTGACTGAATAAATATGCGTCGTTCCTTCCTTTCGTAGTTGAATTAAATCGGCATCTTTTAAGATTTTAATGTGGTGCGATAAGGTGGATTTGGCGATATGATATTCGCTGCAATTTACGGAGCGCTCACCGTTTTTTAACAGGCAACGAAATATTTTCAAGCGAATCGGGTCAGCGAGTGCTTGCAAAATCATTAATAAATTTTCCTCAGATAAAGTTTTCATAAAACCATCTTATCACAGGACGATTTATTTGCCGATAAAAACATTCTGTGCTAAAGTACAATAGTTCGATAAAATTAGAACTTTGGAGGCATACAGATGTACAAAAATAATGATTTTCAAGACTTAATGAAAAATCGCCGCTCGATTCGCGCTTACGATGAAAATGTGAAAATTTCGCACGAAGAAATGCTCGAAATGATAAATGAGGCGACAACTGCACCTAGCTCGGTTAACATGCAGCCTTGGCGCTTTGTCGTGGCGGATACGGCCGAAGCAAAAGCAAAACTTCGCCCGCTAGTGCGCTTTAACACGACGCAAAACGACACGTCTTCTGCGATGATTATTCTTTTTGGGGATAAAAATGCTTTCGAAAATGGCGAAAAAATTTACGGTACGGCGGTTGCAAAAGGTTTGATGCCGCAAGAAGTGAAAGACAAGCAACTTCCTGCTTTAAGAGCAATGTTTGCAAGCGCTCCTGAAAGCGAACTAGAACGCACCAGCCTAATTGACGGCGGCCTCGTTGCGATGCAATTCATGCTCGTTGCCCGCGCTTACGGCTACGACACGAATCCAATCGGCGGCTTTGAACGCGATGAAGTGGCTGAAGCCTTTGATATGGACACAAAACGCTACACACCCATTATGATTCTTTCAATTGGGAAAGCAAAAGATGCAGGTTATCCTTCTTATCGTTTGGATGCCACAGAAATTACGAGTTTTAAATAAGGCTAATTAAAAAGCAGAATTTCATGTCTAACCATTTTTTGAATGGCGGATTCATGAAATTCTGCTTTTTAGTGTTCATTCGCTTTATAAAACGCCCTTAATTCAGCTTTTCGAGTTGAGCTGATTTCTTTTTTAGGGATATCCGAAATGGCGCCTTCTAGCGCGTATAAGAAATGTAGGCAGGCACCCTCATCAACAAGGTGTTTCGTTTTTAAATACGCGGTTTCCGTACCGACTGAAATAAGTTGTTCAGCGGTCATAATTCCGGCTTCGTTTAATTTTTCTTCGTTGATTTTACCTAAATTTTGCATGTCTGAAATTTTCATTTTTCACTCCTCCACCATTCGGTAGCCGACGCCGACTTCTGTTAGAATGTAGCGCGGTTCTGCTGGATTTTGTTCGATTTTGCGGCGGATATTGCTTAAATTAACCCGTAAAGTTTGGTTTTCATTGGCGTACGGGCCCCAGATTTCGCGGATTAGAAAGTCGTGCGTTAAAACTTTTCCGGCGTGCTGGGCGAGCATTTGGAGGATTTTATATTCAATTGGAGTGAGGTGAACGACTTCGCCAGATACGGTGACGAGGCGTTTGTCGGCATCAATTTGGAGGTCGCCGATTTGAATGGTGCCGGAAGTCGCACGAGGCGTTTTGCGCGCACTGTGCCTTAGGGCTGTTCGGATTCGGGCTAGCAGTTCGGACGTGCCGAATGGCTTTGTGATATAGTCGTCCGCACCAAGGTCGAGGGCTTCGACTTTTTCGCGCTCATGAAGTCGTGCCGACACAACAATTACGGGTAAGTCAGACCAGGAACGAATGGTTTTAAGCAAAGTGAGCCCGTCCGTATCTGGCAGTCCTAAATCAAGCAAAATTAAATCGGGGGCGTGCGAAGCCGCCATGCTTAGACCTTCTTTACCTGTGCGCGCTTCAAGTGTTTTATAGTCGCTGGCACTTAATATAGCGTTCATAAAATGGCTGATACCCGGTTCATCTTCAATAATTAAAATGAGCTTGTCATTTTGCATGCGAATTCCCTCCTAATGGCAATGTAAAGCGGAATAATGCCCCTCCGCCAGGATTTTCTGCCACTTCCATTTTACCACCGTGCGCCCGAATAATCGACATGCAGATAGAAAGCCCGATGCCAAGACCGCGCGTCATATCCACACGGTCGCGCTCCTCCACGCCAAAATTATTGAACAGCTGGCTAAAGCGCTCTTTCGGAATGCCGATGCCGTCATCTTTCACCGTGAACACGACCTCATCAGAAGCCAAAATCACGTTCACCCAAACCTCAGCATCCGCGCCGCCGTGTCTAAGCGCGTTTTCCATTAAGTTTATTAAAACTTGTTCGATTAAAGTACCGTCCATGGGAATGAGAACGACTTCGTCTGGGACTCGAACGGTGATTTTTCGGTTTGAAAATCGGCTACGAATTCGTCTTACCGCTGCGCTTACTACTTCTTCAGGCGCTTCCAAGTCGGCGTTTACCGTGAGCATTCCTTCGTTTATCCGTGTAACAGAAAGTAAATTTTCGACCATTCGAATGAGCCATTCAGAATCCTCTTTAATATCCAAGACGAGCTTCGTGCGCGTTTCTTCGTCCAATTTATTTTCAAGTAGCGCCGAGCTGGCGCCTAGAATGCCGGTGAGCGGCGTGCGCAAATCATGCGAGATGGCGCGCAGCAAATTACTGCGCATTTGTTCTTTTTCGGCTTCAATTAGGATTTCGCGTTGTTCGTCTGAGAGCTTCTGCCGTTCGAGCGAAGTGGCCACCTGCGAGCTGACCATTCGCAAGAACAATCGATTATCCTGTGTGAGCGCTTCTTTTTTAGGGTCGCAAAAAATACCAATGACACCTAAAATTTTCCCACCAGAAATAACGGGTAAATAAAAGCCTGCAGCCCCAGAAAGCGTGTCCGTAGCCTGCCCTGCTTCTTTGCCGCTTCTAAACACCCAGTGCACGACGGCGCGCTCATCTTCTGAGAGCATTGCGATTGCACCGGCTTCCTCTTCTTCTTGTAAAAAGGTCCCCGATCCGTGTTCCTTCGGGTCTTCCGCGTACACGATGACCGAGCGACCGAGCAGGCGGACAAGATAGGTTGTGACTAGCTCTAAAATGCCGTCTAGTTGGCGGGTGACAAGCAGTTTCCGATTGAGCTCGTATAAAATTTCCGTACGGCGCTCCCTGACAACGGCTTGCTTGGCAATTTTTTTCACTCGAACCGTGAGCGCACTTGTGATTAAGGCGACAAGTAGCATGATGCCATATGTGACTGGATAGCCGGCTTGAACGGTATTGAAGGTGTATAGCGGCGTCATGAAGAAGAAATTAAACATAAGTACGGCAAGAAGCGACCCGATAATTCCGTATAAATAGCCTGACGTCATTCGGGAAATGACGAGCACGGATAAAATGAACACCATAATGATATTTTGATCGCCAATGCCAAGCTCGGATAGACCAGCCGAAATTAAGGTGGCTAAAATGAGGGCTGCGAACATTTTGGCGGTGTCGTGCCACGTAAGTATATTTTTAAATGTCCACGCATGCGGTTTTGCTTTTTCTTTGCGGCCGCTTGGAATGATGTGGATTTCAATTGCTTGCAGGGAGTCAATTAGTTCGTCTTCCAAATCGGTCCCCAATTTTCCCAAAAGAAAAGATTTGCGTTTGGATTTTCCGAGAACGATATTCGTCACACCCGACAGCTTGGCGTATTCGGCGATTGTTTCGCCCAAATTGTGACCGTTTATCGTGACCGTATCCGCGCCTAATTTTTCCGCGAGCGCGATGTTCTCTTGCAGCGTCTTCTTCTCAGCGAACGGCAAGCTTTCCGTATCCCCATCGTCCACATAAAGCACCGTCCAAGTCGCGTGAAAAGCCTCTGCCGCACGCGCCGTCCAGCGAATCAATTTTTGCGATGACTTTGAGGCGCTAATGCAGACGAGCATCTTCATACTCGCGCGCTTCTCCGCATAGGAAATCGTCTGTTCATTCTCAAAACTAATGCGGTCAGCCACTTTCCGCATCGCAATTTCCCGAAGCAACTTCAAATTCTCTTTTGTGAAAAACTTGTGCATCGCAAGCGCGGCGCGTTCCGCTTCATAAATTTTCCCTTCGCTAAACCGCTTCAACAGCTCGTCTGGTTCAATGTCAATCAATTTGACAAAATCAGCTTGGTCAAAAAATTGATCCGGAACCGTTTCCTTGACTGCAATTTGCGTAATGTTTTCCACAATATCATTTAGGCTTTCAATATGTTGGACGTTGACCGTCGTATACACATCAATGCCGGCGTCAAGCAGTTCCTGCACGTCTTGATAGCGCTTTTTGTTCCGCGAACCGGGTGCGTTTGTATGGGCAAGCTCATCGACCAACACAATATCCGGCTTCCGCAAGAGAACCGCATCAACATCGAGTTCTTCCAAACTCATATTTTTATATGCCATCGATTTTTTCGGAATTGCAGGTACGCCGTCTAAAAGCCGCATTGTTTCTTTGCGATTATGTGGCTCAATATAACCGGCGACAACCGCCACTCCGCGCTCAAGCTCTTCGCGGGCATCATTTAGCATCGCAAACGTTTTGCCTACGCCTGCTGCATAGCCAAAATAAATTTTCAATTTTCCTGAAGAAGCCTCCCGTGCCTCTTGTAGTAACGCATCTGGATTTGGCCGATCATCTTGCATTGCTAGCACCTCCTTTAGACTCAAAATGAGTGAAAAAAGCGTGTATTTTTTATTTGTTTATGTTATAATTTGAATTGAAAAGGGATATGCGTCAACATATCCCCGTACAGAGCCGTTAAGACGGTGGCAGTTTCTAATGATTTATTAAATAACCATCTTCACTCGCCAAGTGGAAAGATGGTTATTTTTCTTGTTTATCGTTCGAGTTACGAATGGCTAGCACTAATGATGCAAATGCAATCATCAGTACCAGCGCCTCATACACCGACACGGCTAACTCCTCTCTAGGAGAAAAACCTGAATAAACATAGGCGTCACCCCCTTAGTAGGGATTTCGCCACCATCTTCACTTCTCTGCTCGTTTAGTTTAACACGAAACGAGTTCTTTTTCCATTTTTATTTAACCTTTTGATCAAGCTCCAAATTCACGCCAAGAACATTTACAACAGGTTCCCCCATAAATCCTAACGCACGGTTTTCCGTGTTATTTTTTATGATTTTTTCCACAGCAGACGGGGACATATCGCGCGCTTTCGCGATTCTATCCACCTGGTATTCCGCCGCAGCGACCGAAATGTTCGGATCCACACCACTTGCAGAACTTGTGACTAAATCAATCGGAATTTGTTTTGTATTCGCCGAATCGAGCTTATGGAAAAAAGCCACACGCTCCGCAACTAATTTTTCCTCTTCTGAACTTGATGGATTCAAGTTGGAGGGCGAACCGCTATCAGGGCGACCAATTAAATATTTTGCTTCTGTAAAGTTTTGACCAATCAATTTGGAACCTTTATTTCCTTCTATTATACTGCCATTTGCTTTGTTTTGGAAAGCAGCTTGTGCAACAAGCGTTACGACGGCCGGGTAGAGGACGCCGCACACAATTGTTAGGGCAGCAAACACGACCAGTGCCTGTCTAAAAAGTGGTTTCATTTCCATCGCCTCCTATGAAATACCAATAAACGTTAAAATCAAATCAATCAACTTAATCGCCACAAATGGCGCTATGAGTCCGCCTAACCCGTAAATCAAAAGGTTGCGTCCAAGTAATTTTTGCGCCGGCATCTCCGTATATTTCACGCCTTTAAGCGAAAGAGGAATTAAGAAAATAATAATCAGAGCGTTATAGATTATCGCGGATAAAATCGCCGTTTTAGGGCTCGTTAAGGCCATGACGTTTAGCGCCGCTAGCTCCGGATAAATGCCGTAAAACAGGACGGGAATAATCGCGAAATATTTGGCGATGTCGTTCGCTACACTAAATGTCGTGAGCGCTCCCCGCGTCATCAAAAGCTGCTTGCCAATGCGAACGATGTCGATCAGTTTGGTCGGGCTCGAATCTAAATCCACCATGTTCCCCGCCTCTTTTGCTGCCTGCGTTCCCGAATTCATTGCCACTGCAACATCTGCTTGCGCAAGCGCTGGGGCGTCATTTGTGCCGTCACCGGTCATCGCAACAAGGTGGCCTTCTTGCTGGTAGCTCCGAATTAAATCGAGTTTCGCTTCTGGTGTCGCCTCCGCCAAGAAGTCATCCACCCCCGCTTCCGCTGCAATTGCCGCCGCAGTCATCGGGTTATCCCCGGTAATCATAATCGTTTTAATCCCCATTTTCCGAAGGTCAACAAAACGCTCTTTGACGCCATTTTTAACGATATCTTTTAAGAATATAACGCCTAGCACTTGCTTGTTTTTAACGACGACAAGCGGAGTTCCCCCGACATTCGCTACTTTTGAAACGAGTTCGTCGCATTCATCTGGATACGCGCCACCAATTTCCTGCACATATTTTTTTACCGCGTCTGCGGCCCCTTTTCGAATCGCGTCATTCGCGTAATCAATGCCACTCATACGCGTTTTAGCTGTAAACGGAATAAATTCTGCTTGCGTCCCGCTAAAATCACGCCCGCGAATATCAAACCTTTCTTTAGCCAAAATAACGATACTTCGTCCTTCAGCAGTTTCGTCAGCGAGTGAGGAAAGTTGCGCTGCATCTGCAAGATCACGTTCGCTTACGCCTGTTACAGGTAGGAACTCGCTTGCACGACGGTTTCCGAGTGTAATTGTCCCAGTTTTGTCGAGTAGTAAAACGTCCACATCACCAGCCGCCTCGATTGCCCGACCGCTCATCGCAAGTACATTCGCTTTATTTAAGCGGCTCATGCCAGCAATTCCAATGGAAGAAAGTAGCGCGCCAATGGTTGTTGGTGCCAGACAGACGAGCAGTGCGACAATGTTTGTCACCGAAACGGCCGAGCCATTTCCTGCTAGTTTGCTGGAAAAATCGGAAAACGGAAGTAAAGTCACCGAAACGGCTAGAAAAATAATCGTTAGCGTCACGAGTAAAATTTGTAGCGCAATTTCATTCGGTGTTTTTTTCCGCGCAGCGCCTTCTACCATCGCAATCATCTTATCTAAAAAGCTTTCACCCGCTTCTGTCGTAATTTCAATGACAAGCGAATCCGAAACTAGTGTTGTCCCGCCTGTCACGGCGCTTCTGTCGCCACCAGATTCCCGAATCACGGGTGCCGATTCACCGGTAATCGCGCTTTCGTCCACCGAAGCCGCACCAAAAATCACTTCGCCGTCCATCGGAATTTGCTCACCAGCTTCGACAATGACCACATCGCCTTTTTTCAAAGTATTGGATAAAACTTCGGTAAAGTCTTCGTGGTTATCAGCCGATTTCAACTTCCGCGTCAAAACATCTTTCCTAGCACTCCTTAAACTATCCGCCTGTGCCCGGCCGCGGCCTTCTGCAATCGCCTCCGCAAAGTTGGCGAACAAAACGGTGAACCAGAGTACCATCGCAATGACAAATGTGTACCACCGCGCTTCATCACCAATATTTATGAACGTTAAAAAATATAAAATGGTCGTTAAAACGGCGCCAAGATAAACGACAAACATGACTGGATTTTTAATTTGAATTTTAGGCGCAAGTTTTCTAAAAGATTGCTTTGTCGCGTCCATATATACATTTTTTTGACTGATTTCTTGTTTCATTTTTACTCACCCCTATTTTGTAGTGAAGAAGTCGGCAATTGGACCAAGCGCCAGGCTCGGCAAGAAACTTAAAGCGCCGACTAAGAAAATTACGCCAATTAAAAGGCCAACAAACAACCCTGTATCCGTTTTTAGCGTGCCACTGCTTGCTGCAACAGGCTTTTTCTTCGCCAAGTTTGCCGCTAAGAACAGCGCAGCGACAAGCGGTAAGAAACGCACAATGAGCATGATGGTTCCGCCAATCAAATTCGTAAAGGTTGTATCGGCCGAAAAGCCTCCAAACGCACTCCCATTGTTATTTCCCATAGAAGTAAAAGCGTATAAGATTTCCGAAAAGCCGTGCGCGCCGCTATTTGTCAGCCAACCCGTAGCACTTGGCATCATCACCGCAAACATCGTGCCGAAAAGCGTGAATAGTGGCGGCCCAAGGATAATCAGACAGACCATTTTCATATCATAAGGTTCGATTTTTTTGCCTAAGTACTCCGGAGTCCGCCCGACCATAAGTCCTGCAATGAACACGGTCAAAATGACAAAAGCAATCATCCCGTAAAGCCCGCTACCAACTCCGCCAAAAATCACTTCCCCGAGTTGCATTAAGAACAGCGGTATAAAGCCTCCGAGCGGCGTCAGACTATCGTGCATCGCGTTCACTGAGCCATTCGATGCCGCCGTAGTTGACGTTGCAAAAAGTGACGAATCCGCAACCCCAAAACGCGCTTCCTTGCCTTCCATATTCCCCGCACTCACGTCTACACCAGCGTAATTTGGAACAGTTTGATATTCCGCCGCCGTGATGCCAACAAGCGCCACTACAAAAACAATTATCATGGTTAAAAATAGGGTTTTTCCTTGCCCCCGCTCTTTAACCGCATGACCGAACATAAAAACTAGCGCCGCTGGGATAATTAAAATCGCCAGCATTTCGAAAAAATTCGTAATTGCCGTAGGATTTTCAAACGGAAACGCCGAATTGGTTCCGAAAAACCCGCCGCCATTTGTTCCAAGCTGCTTAATCGCAATCTGACTCGCCGCTGGTCCCATCGGAATGATTTGACTTACCCCGTCCTGAAGCGTCGTCTGAACACTGTAGCCCGATAAATTTTGCACAACGCCACCAGAAACTAAAATTATCGAAAGCACGATTGATAGCGGCAACAGCACATAAAGCGTGATCCGCGTCAAATCTTGCCAAAAGTTACCTATAGTATGTTCCTTTTTTAAAATAAACCCACGAATTAATGCGAATAAAACGGCAATACCAGTTGCTGCCGACACAAAATTCTGCACGGTCAGCCCCATCATTTGCGAAAAATAGGACAACTGAGTTTCCCCCGCATAGGCCTGCCAATTCGTATTTGATACAAAACTCGCCGCCGTGTTAAACGCCAACCCAATTGACATCCCTTTCATATTTTCTGGGTTAAGCGGCAAAAATCCTTGCATCATTAAAATGGCCATCAAAAAAATAAACCCAATTCCACTAAAAATTAACACCGAAAGAGCATATTTTTTTGGCGACATACTCGCCGTACTATTTTCACCCATCCCTTTATAAATCCACGTTTCAACTGGTTCAACAACACGCGATAAAAAAGTATGCCGGCCTTGCATTACCGCATACATATAACGTCCAAGAGGAATCGCCAGACCAATTAAGACAACAATGAAAATAACATCTTTTAATATCGCTTGACTCATAAGTCTTCACCTCGGAATAAAACGTAAAATAAATACGCCATCAAAATAAGGGCTAGCACACCTAGAACACCAATGACCACGCTCATTTTTCTCAACTCCTTTTTCTATCCTAATCCTATCAGTTAAGGTATAAAGACGGTGTTAAATCTATTTATTAGGGTATAAAGATTTTGTAAAGGGGGTAGTCTGTGTAAAGTTTACACACATCACACACATTGTGTACACATTTCTACAGAATGAAAACGTTATTATATAGCGGTTTCATAGTTTCAAAAAGTTGGCACGGTTTTTGCATATATTATAACTATAAGAATTCAACCTATAGGAGGGTTTACAATGAAAACGATTATGTTAGTATGCTCCGCTGGTATGTCCACTAGCTTGCTTGTAACTAAAATGGAAAAAGCTGCTGAAGCGGAAGGTATGGAAGCAAAAATCTTTGCTGTTGCTGAAGCGGAAGCTGATAAACACTTAGATGAAATCGATGTTTTACTACTTGGTCCACAAGTTCGTTTCTTAGAAGGAAACATGAAGAAAAAATTAGAGCCAAAAGGTATTCCACTAGGCGTGATTAACAGCATTGACTACGGAATGATGAAAGGCGACAAAGTTTTAGAACAAGCTAAAGAGTTAATGAAATAATTTTGTTAGCAAAGGGGCAACCCTTACTATAAATTAATGGTTCTTTTAAAGGCCACAAAAAAGGAGATTTTTTAAATGAATGGTTTTATTGCATTTATGGAGAAGCACTTCATTCCATACGCAGCTAAAATCGGTGCACAACGTCATTTAGTAGCCGTGCGTGATGGTTTCATCGCGACAATGCCACTAATGATTCTCGGTTCGTTCGCCGTACTAATTAACAACTTACCAATCCCTGGTTATATCCCGATGATGAATAACATTTTTGGGGAAGGAAAATGGCAAGCCTTCGGTGGTAACATTTGGGCTGGTACTTTCGCTATTTTAGGTCTTTTTATTGCTTTTACAGTAGCTTACAACCTTGCCAAATCTTATGACAAAGATGCTTTATCTTCTGGTGTCGTATCTGTAGCTTCTTTCTTTGCAATCGGCGCTGGATTCGTTACCGTTACTGACGGGGCTGGAAGTGTCGCGGGTCTTGGATCTGCTGGTTTATTCTTAGCACTTATTATTTCTTTAATTTCAACTGAAATTTTCACTCGTTTAAGTGGAAACTCAAAACTGATTATCAAAATGCCTGAAGGGGTTCCACCAGCAGTTGCTCGTTCATTTGCTGCATTATTCCCTTCGATGATTACCGTTTCAATTTTCGCTTTAATTACAGCTTTCTTCCAAGCTGCAGGTATTACAGATTTAGTTGGCGAATTCTACAAACTTGTTCAAGAACCATTCATGGGTCTTGCTAACTCGTTGCCAGTTGCTTTACTATTAGCATTTATTTCTTCATTCCTATGGTTCTTTGGTTTGCATGGTGCAAACATCATCGATCCATTTATGCAAACAATTAACGTTCCTGCAATCGAAGCTAACGTAAAAGCTCTAGAAGCAGGCGACAAAATCCCTTATATCGTTAACAAACCTTTCTTCGATTCTTTCGTAAACTTAGGTGGTACAGGGGCGACTCTAGGTCTTATCATTGCGATTTTCCTAGTAGCTCGTAAACATAAAGCTTACATGACAGTATCTAAATTATCTGCTGCACCAGGTGTGTTCATGATTAATGAACCGATGATGTTTGGTTTACCAATTGTGTTAAACCCAATCTTCTTCATTCCTTATATCTTGACACCAATGATTCTTGTAACAATTGCTTACTTTGCAACTGTACTTGGACTTGTTCCAGCTGCAACAGTTATCACACCTTGGACTACTCCGCCAATTATTGGTGGTGCCTTAGCAACACAAAGCTTGTCAGGTGGTATTTTAGCCGCAGTGAACTTAGTTGTCGCTGTTATTATCTACCTTCCATTCGCGAAAATGGCTCAAGTTCAAGAGCTTAAACGTGAAAAAGAGGCTGCTGCTGAGGAAGCAAAATAATTTCAACTTGAACTCTACACTTTAAGGACGTGTTGAACATGAATTCTGAAAATCTAGAACAAACAATTATGGGGCTAATCGTTTTTGGTGGTAATGCTAAAAGCGATGCAATGCTCGCAATTGATGCCGCTAAAAAGGGAGATTTCGATAAAGCTGACGAGCAAATTAAACTTGCCGAAGACGCTTTACTCGAGGCTCATCATTCTCAAACTGCTTTAATCCAAGGTGAAGCTCGTGGTGAAAAAACAGAAGTATCACTACTTCTTGTTCATGCTCAAGACCACTTAATGAACGCTATCACTTTCAAGGATTTAGCAAAAGAAATTGTTGAGTTATATCGTACAAAATAAGGTAAGAAAAGAAGCAAGCCAACTGGCTTGCTTCTTTTTAATTTATCGAACTTAAAAATCATCTTCCATTTGATCGACCGGCGCCACATATTGATAAACACCTTGTTTTCCCGCTTCAATAATTTGATTCGCTAACACGTTTAGCGGTAAGCTCTCTCGGTTTATAAATGCTTCTAGCAGTAGCGGTATATTCACGCCCGTTACAAGTTCTGTCTGACTAAAATTCAGAAGAAGCGTGACTAGCACATTAAAGGGGGTGCCTCCTTTTAAATCAGTGAGGAATAAAACGCCTTCTTCTACATTTAAATTGCTGATTTCCTGCATGATTTTGCTTTGTAGGTTTTCAGGCGTTTCTCCCACTTCGAATGGGACAAAACTGGTATTTTTCTGCGTGCCGCAAATCATTTCCGCTGAGCGAATTAATTCTTCTGCGGCATTCCCGTGCGTGCAAACAAAAATTGCTGTCATTTTCAAAACCGCCTTTTTAATAGTCTAATTGACGATAGTAGCGTCTGATTTCCATTGGATGGCGATTTAAACGCTCGATATGCACATCAATTCGGTTGTTTACAGCATGAATGATGAACGGGGATAAGATGCCTCTGAATTTTTCTGAAATGCCAGGCAAAGCGTAGTCTTTTGCATCGATGATTGTATAGTTGCCGCAAATTTGTGGAATAAAACGGGCGACTCGTTCACTTAATGCGCGCTGGCTATCTTCGGTTACATAAATCGTTACTGGTGTATCACGCTCAACAATTTCGAACATGCCGTGGAAAAATTCATGCGCCTCAATTGATTTCGTTTTAATCCAGTGCTGCTCTTCCCAGTAACACATGGCGTAGGAATACGTTGCGCCCCACTGGTTCCCGGCGCCTACAAAATAATGAATGTCATCGCGATGGTGTTTTTCGGCAAATTCACGCCCAAATGCGTCGGCGGATTTTTCAATTTCAACAATGCCTTTTGCAAAATGTTGATCCATTTCATTATAAAACTCGTCATACTCGGCAAACTCGCCAGCCAAATGCATAAAGCGGTCCCCCACCATGAAGAATTTCAATTGTTCGTTTAGCGGATAGGAAATTAAATGGTCAACAAGCGAAGCTAGTTCCGCATCGGCTTTATCAATGAAACCAAGAACCGTTGCGCCAAGCGCGTTACACTTTTTGACGGCTTGCACAACCTCTTCTGTGCTACCTGTGACCGATGAAACCACAACAAACGTATCTTTCGTCACTCGCTTATTCCCTGTCGTTAGAAACACGGCGGCGTTTTCATAAAAAGTTTCAAGCTCCGTTCTCTCTTTCATGTGCACAACCGCCTGCATAGCTGACGCGTAAGTGCCTCCAATACCTAACCAGCATATGTTACTAAAGCCTCGGTTAAAGACATGATCAATAACCTCATTAATTTGCGGACGTAATTTTAACGCCCCCTCCATATTTTTTAATACTTTTCCTTCGTCAAATTTTAGCATTGCTAGTCCTGCCTTTCTCTTCAAATTTTCGATTTTGTAATTGTGTCAAATTCCGGGAATGCGGATTTTTCCAAATTGATGCCCTTTTCCTGCGACACTTTAAACGCGAGCAGATGAACAGGCACCGTCATAAATAGCGAGGCGAGTAGTTCCTCTGTTTGAATGTCCAGCGCTAAATCTCCACGTTTAGCTTTGTCCCCATTCGCATAAATGGTCTCTACACGCGAAACATGTCCTTGCAAAAACTCCTTCAATTTATCCGCGCGTTCCAAAAGTATCCCTTCCGGTTCCAAGAAAATCACATAATCATCTGCAGATAAACCAATATATGGTCCGTGCATGTATTCTTCTAACTCTTTGCCAAACGCCGTAATTCGAATGGTTTCGGTTACTTTTGTTTCTCCTTCGCGCGCTACACCATACGTGCTTCCGTAGCCAATAAAGAAAATTCGGTTCGCCTTTAACCATTCAGGCGTGCGTTCGTCTACCCATTTGGTCGCTTTCGTGATAAGCGCTGGCAATTTGGTAGCGATTTTTTGCATTTCAGCCAAATCAAATTCATATTGTTCGGTCGTTACTTTTCCAGTTGCTAATGCCATTTCAAGCGCCAGTAAATTCAAGATGAGAATCGTCGCGCTGTAGCCTGCCGTCACATATGGCATTTCTTCAATGCCCATGCCCATTTCAATGACGTGCTCAGCCGCTTTTGCGATTGGACTAGTCACATCACTTGTCACCGTAAAAATTGTACCGCCTCGTTTTTGAATTTCTTCCACAAGATGGATGGTAGAATAACTATGGCCGCCTTGCGAAATCGCCACATATAACGTATTTTTATCCAAATGAAGCATGTAATTTCCAGAAATAGACGGCTCTTCTATATAAACGGGTATACCTAGTTTCGCGCTCATATAAAGTTGTGCCCCGAAAGCCGCATTCGAACTTGATCCTGTAGCAAAAATGACGATGGAATGATACGTTTTATGCTCCATTTGAATGATTTCTGCTAAAATTTGTTTGCGATTTCGCATAATATTTGTATATATTTCTGGTTCTGCATGAATATAATGTTCCATATTTTTCATTTTTTCACCCGCTTTATTTTAATAATCCTGTAAAGGCTCCTAAAATTCCAATTCCTGCGATTAAAAGGAGTATCCAATGCGCTTTAAGTCCTTTTTTATCTAGCCAAAAGATGAAGAAAGTGAAGCCAAGCGCTAGAATCCCTGGAACAATGCCATCAAAAATACTTTGAATACTGACGGCTTCTTTTCCCGTACCGAATTTAAACGGCATATTTATGCTTACCATGGTGGCTACCATCGCGCCAACAACACCTAACCCAATAATGGACGCGCCATAAGATAATTTATCCATTAAACCTGTCTTTTGGATTTTCTCAATAAAGTTAGCTCCAATATTATAGCCGACAAACAAACCGTAATAACGAGTCAGAATAGCCGGAATATTGAAAATAAGAAGGAACAGAATGGGGCCTAAAATATTTCCCTGCAGGGCAAGTGAAGTCCCGATTCCCGTTGCAATAACGCGTAATGTTCCCCAAAAGAACGAGTCGCCAATTCCGCTTAATGGGCCCATGAGCGCCACTTTAATATTATTAATGGAGTCTGTGTCAAAATCTTTTTCTTTGGCAGCTTGTTCCTCCATCGCGATTGAAATCCCTAGCGGAAATGTAGAGAGCCACGGTGTGACGTTATAAAACTCTAAATGCCTTTGATAAGAAGCGATTTTTTGATCTTTGTCATTTTTAAAAATCTTATTTAGTGCTGGTAACATTGAAAATCCGTAACCGAGATTTGATTGCCGCTCATAGTTCCACGACCATTCCATTGTGAATGAGCGCCAGAAAACTTTCATCAAATCTTTTTTAGTAAGTACATCAGAATTCTTCATCTTCATAGTTAATCCCCCCATCATTTGCAAGAGCTGGTTTTGTCTGGTCATTTTTTGGCGAATTATCATTTTTGAGTGTCGCATAGCCAGTTAAAATTAGCGCTAAACAAGCGGCAAAAATCGCAACACCAGTAACAGGTACTTTTAAGTAAACGGCTAAAGCAAAACCGAAAACAAAGAATACCGCATTCTTTTTATTAATCATTAGTTTAAGTAGTAACGCGAAACCGTAAGCGGGAAGAAGTCCTGTCGCAATCCCTAGACCCGTAATAACAAATTGCGGAATAGCATCAAGAACTGTTTGAATAACAGGGCTCCCGACAAGGTAAGAAACCGCGACGATAATCCCTATCGGCAAGTTAATGGATAAGAAGCCTCCCAGAAGCTGCATTCGACTTATCCCACTGGAATTCCCCTCCAAAGCATAGCGGTCAGCTTTATGCACAAAATAAGGTAGAACAAAGATAAAACAGAGATTTTTTACGACTAAAACAAGGGAAGCGATTGGAATCCCCAGCGCTAATGCTACCGCTGTGCTTTCCCCAGTCGCTATCGCAAAAGCAGTTCCTAAG
This sequence comes from Listeria sp. ILCC796, assembly GCF_900186175.1. NCBI lineage: Bacteria > Bacillati > Bacillota > Bacilli > Caryophanales > Listeriaceae > Listeria > Listeria sp. ILCC796. Next base: position 12,783 of record NZ_FYBV01000010.1, on the reverse strand, counting down.
ATGCTGCCTGAAATAATCTCCGGCGGAATCGACGCACCGATGGAAAAGGAACCAACAAACGCTAATTCTAAAGTGGCTCCCATAATGATGCCCATCTGAACATCCCCCATAATAAGACCTGCGAGCGTACATGTTACAAGTGGCCTTGATAGCATGGATGAACCAAGTAAGTATTCTCCATTTGCAAGCATTGCAACCAGTGCCAACAAAATTGCTGTTACAATATTTTCCATAATTTAGCCCTTCTTTCTAAGTTTATGCCTCAAAAGTGACTTTCTTTTCGTTCGGTACTTGTTGGATAAAAATGTCAATATTCCGTTTTTTCAAATCGTTCAAGCGCTCAACTTCGTTCGCCGTCAGATTTACCGCCTTAGAAAAATTGGTCGTGCCTTCTCGCTGCTTCGTTCCACCTAAATTCAACATTGGAATTTTGCCATTTGTGCCTTCGATTAGTTTGTAAGCGTCTTCAACCGATTCCACTACAATGAGCAAGTTATACTTGTCTGTGACTCCGGAATTAATAGCTTGGACACTCTCTTCTATACTCTTCATTACTAACTTCGCCGCTTCAGGTTTAGCCAAACGAATGGCAGATTTTCGAAAATCATCTGCGGCAACGCTATCATTGGCGACCAATATCGTGTTTACGTCTAGTGCATTAAACCAGGATACCGCTACTTGTCCATGAAGCAAGCGGTGATCCACTCGTAGAAATTGAATCATTTTTTCTTCCTCCTTAGTTAAAATCGACTACATATTTGGTTGACTGGGCATCTTCATAACGATTTTGAATGGCAATGGGCACTCCGTTTTCTGCAAAAAACAGGCTACTTAATTTGAATACGGGGGCATTTTCTTGCACATGCATTGATTTTATTTGCTCATTACCGGCTAAAATAAGTTGAAGTTCCTGCTCAAGCTCAAACAATTTATATTTACCTGAATTGACAAGCTCTATGACATTAATAATTTGAAAATCATTCGCTTGTAAATCAGGATATAAACGCATTGGTAAAACAAGTATGTCTAGCGTTGTTGCGCGCTCATTTTTTTGAGTAAATTTAATGTAATAAATAAGCTCATTTTCCTTAACGCCTAATTTTGCCGCATAAAACTTCCCTGCTTTACGCACATAAAAGTCTTTTATTTCCTTTTTCGAGTCCTCATTGGTGTTATTTTTCATAACACCTGTCATCTCTAGAATGTTTTGCGCGGTTAATTTTGGCTGCACATAAAGTCCGACACCATTTTTTCGCATAACAAGCCCTTCATTTACAAGTAAATCCACCGCGCGGCGAATCGTAGTTCGGCTACTCGAAAAAATGTCCTGCAATTCCGTTTCATTTGGCATTAGCATTCCCGCTTTATATTCATCGCGATTAATTTTTTCTTTTATTTCTTGCGCGATTTTCTCAAAAAGTGGCTGTTTTACGCCCATCTTCACTCATCCTCCAAGTAATCAAAAATATGTTTCGCGTTGATTTTATATTTAATTTGATTACCAATAAGATACTGTTTACTATATTCCACTGGCTCATCATTTTGGTCGAACGCCTTACTCACAACCTCGAAAAGCGGCGTTTCAAGCGGGACTTTCAAGCTATCTGAAAGCTCCTCGTCCGCCGACACAAAGCGCAACTCTTCTCGCCCGTAGGTTGGCCGCGTTTTAAATTCCTTTTCTAAAACATGGTAGAGCGATCTATTGTTAAAATCGATTGCCGCAATACCCGCAAATCGCCGAATGTCTACGTACGATATTTCGAAAGAGAACGGCCTTCCAGAAACCTCCCGCAAACGAATTAATTTGAAAACCGGCTGATTTAAATCGAGTCCAAGAAATTGGTTGACTTCAGGAACCCCGTTCGCTACTTCATTTGAAACCACTGTAATGATTTGCTCACCGGGGAGCTGGCTACTCATTGAATTCATTTTCAAAATATTAATGGTTTGTTTCGTGTTGATGACCATGCCTTTGCGATTTCTTTTTTGCACGATGGCCTCTTTTTCAAGCGTATCAAGCGTCCGCCTGAGCGTTGTCCGGCTTACGCCTAGCTCTGTTTCAAGCGCGCGTTCCGATGGCATATCGATTTCACCACTAGCTGTTTTTTCTTGCACAAGAAACCGCAACTGCTCCTCGCTTTGAATAGCCGGCGATATGTCTTTGTACTCCATGGCGACACCTCCTAAAAAGATACAGCTAAATATATTTTTAATACCAACTTCATTGTAATCGCTTGCATTTTATTTGTCAATAGCTTTTCAAAAAAAGAAAGTATCACGGAGATACTTTCTTTTTTCGCCTTTCTAACGGGAGCGCTTCATATTTTGTTTTGTAGAGCGAGTAAAAATGCGTTTTGTTTTGGAAGCCGACTTGTTCGATAATAGCGTTAATGGGGATGTTCGTTGTTTCGATTAATAAATTGGCGGCGAAAATTTTTTGTTTGTTGACCAGTTCGGTGAATGTTTGGCCCGTTTTCTTTTTAATGACATTGCTTAAATAATTTTTATTGTAGCCGAGCGTATCAGCAGCTGTTGTAAGCGTTATATCACGGTATTCTTTTTCAATTAAGTGTAGCGTATTAAGCGCTACGTTGTCCGTTTCCGAGTGCAAACTGCGCACCTCATCCGACAAGTAAGTATCACATTTTCGGACGAGCTCAGTAAATAAAATCGGCAAGTATAGTGTGATAATTTTGGTTGAAAATTCTTCATCACGAAAATATTCGGTTATAATTTGATCTAAAATTTGCTGGATGTGCGGGATATTGGCGCTTTTGAAGATAATATATTTTTTCATACGGTTGCCAGAAACGCTGGAGTTTAACAAAAAATCATACACGAGACTGTTTTTCTTCTTTATTCCGGTCAGCCACTCTAGGTTAATATTTTTATCCCGAAAAAGAATGTTGATCAAAATATCCTCCTCGCCCATCGCTCCGATTGAGTGATGACAACCACTGTCGAGTAGCAGAAGTTCCCCTTTGTTTAAAACTTCGGGTTTTCCTTCAATCGTTTGATGACACTGTCCGCGGAGCATATAATTGAGCTCTAAAAATTGATGAGAGTGGTTCGGATAATCGGCAAAGCGGTTATGTTTACTGATGTAAATGTCTTTATTTCGAAAAAAGTATTCATTTAGCAAATTCATATTGCCATCTTTTTCAGAAAACGATTTTTTCGGGTAATCCATGATGAAATCGCCTGTTTCTTTTTGAACCTTTTCTTTACTGTTCATGCGGTATAACCTTGATTTAATGACCTCATCCACGATGCTCACCACCTGTATATTTGATACTATTATTATAATCCTACGTTATTGTAAACGCAATCATTCAAGAATATATTATAAGTAAGCGCTTAACAAAAATACGTAGGAGGGTTAATTATGAGTACAGTTGCAAAGGAGAGCAAAAAAGGAACCATCGCGGTATCCTTAACAAATTACTTAGACTCAGGTTGTATTGTTGCAGGTGCAAGTGGCTTAACTTTATGGGCCAGCGAATTTGGTTTAGATAGTTTTGCTGTAGGATTACTAGGTGCGGTGAGTGCGAATGCGTTTGGTTCTGCTTTTGGAGCGTTAATTGGCGGTCATTTGGCCGATAAATATGGTCGGAAATTCATTTACACATACAATATGCTGGTTTACATTTTAGGTGTTGCAATCATTATGTTTGCGATGAACTTTACGATGTTATTGCTTGGATTTTTAGTTACTGGATTGTCTGTTGGGGCAGGCGTTCCCGCTTCGTGGACGTATATTTCTGAAATGGCGAACCCGAAAATTAGAGCTAGAAATATCGGCATTTCACAATTTGCTTGGTCATGTGGCCCAGCGATTATCTTTACACTTGGCATTTTAGTTTCGCCACTTGGGCTTTTTGGAAACCGCTTACTATTTTTATCACTACTTATTGTAGCTATTGTAGCTTGGTCGCTGCAACGCCGTTTAGATGAATCGAAAGACTGGGAAGCCGAGCAAGCGAAATTAAAAGCGGCGGGCACAAAACAGTCGCATCCATTCAAACACGCTTTTTCAAATATGATAAACATTAAATCGATTTTATTTTTAGTTGGCGTTTACATGTTTTGGAACTTGGTTGCTGGTGCAATGGGCTTTTTCATGCCGTTTGTTTATGAAACAGTTGGCGGACTTACAAATACGCAAGCAAACTTACTTCAAGCTGTTTTATGGATTCTAACAGCCGCAGCTACTTATTTCGGATTTGCCAAATTTGGCGACCGTGTCAGTCACAGATGGTTATTTTTCGTCGGAGCCGCAATGGCTGTTGCCTCATGGGTTGTACTTACTTATGTTGGCATGTCTTGGGTTGGTCTTTGGACGTTCGTTATCCTTTGGGGGATTTCAGCAGGCATCGGGGCGCAAGCTTTTTATGCACTTTGGTCAACCGAACTCTTCCCGACGCAGTACCGCGGCGGAGTCCAAGGCATTATGTTCTTTATCGTTCGCGGAAGCGCCGGCATTTGGTCGATTATTTTCCCAGTTATTCTCACCAACCTTGGTTTCACTGTAGCAGGAACTATCATGATTGTTTTACTCGCTATTTCGCTATTCATTGGCGTCATTTGGACACCAAATACTCGCGGGCGGACACTTGATGATATCACGGAGGAACGTTACGGCGCTTTAAACAAAAAAGAAGTGAAAGCAACTCTTGCAAAGGAAAGTGATTGATGTGAAACACTATGTAGCAGTTGATATTGGGGCATCGAGCGGGCGACTTATTTTGGGAGAAATCGCGCAAGATAAACTCGTTTTACGGGAGGTGCACAGATTTAAAAATGGTTTTACGTTCCGAGATGGCCATGACCGGTGGGAAATCGACCAATTGATTCGCGAAATTTTCGCCGGGCTTACGAAATTAAAACAAGAAGGCATCGCAGAGTGTAGCCTTGGCATTGACACGTGGGGCGTCGACTATGTTTTGATTTCAGAGGAAGGGCAGAAACTGGCCGATCCGATTAGTTATCGCGACAAACGGACCGAGGATAAAATGACCGAAATGACCGCGCTTTACCCAAAAGACTTTATTTACAAAAAAACCGGGATTCAGTTTTTGGAATTAAATACACTCTACCAATTGTACGCGGAGGACAAAAACCAAATTAAGAAGGCAGACAAAATTTTGCTCATCCCTGATTATATTGGCTACGTATTAACGGGTAAAATGGTCGCTGAAACGACGAATTCGTCTACAACACAAATGCTTAATTTGCGGGAACAATTGTTTGACGCTGAGCTTCTCGCCCACTTAAATATCGACCCGAACAAGTTTGCCAAATTGACGGATGCGGGAACGACGCTTGGCGAATTGCTTCCAAAATGGTACGACGAATTCGACATTCCAACTTGCGAGGTCATTACAGTGGCGACGCATGATACCGCTTCAGCAGTCGTTGGAACGCCGCTTACTGGTAGTAATTCCGCCTTTTTAAGTAGTGGAACATGGTCACTCCTTGGCACGGAATTATCTGCGCCCATTACAAGCGACCGCGCCTTTCAGGAAAATTATACAAATGAATGGGGCGCATACGGGACGTATCGCTTTTTGAAAAATATTATGGGTCTTTGGATTGTGCAGGAAATTGCTCGTCAGGCGGGGCATTCGATTTCGTTTGCGGAGATGGCTGAGGAAGCAAATCGTTATCCGTATTTTACGAGCGTTATTGATGTGAACGACGCCCGTTTTAACAATCCGGAAAATATGATTGTAGAAATTCAAAATTATTGTCGGGAAAATGGGCAGCCGGTGCCGGAGTCAATTGGGGAGCTGACAAACTGTGTTTATTCGAGCCTCGCCATTTGTTACCGGGACGCACTAAAGACGCTAGCTGAAATTACCGGCGAACAAGTTCAGTCGCTCCACATTGTTGGCGGAGGCAGTAATGTTGCCATTTTGAACCAATTGACAGCTGATCTTGCGGGCATTCCCGTTTACGCTGGACCAAGCGAGGCGACGGCCACCGGGAACTTATGCGTGCAAATGATAACAAAAGGCGTCTTAAAAAATATGTCTCACGCAAGAAACATCGTTCGTTCTTCTTTTCATATAAAAAAATATGTTCCAAAAACGAGCGATTTAATTTTAGGAGGGAAAATCAATGAGTGAAGTAGAAAAACGTTATGAGAGCGCAAAAAGCCGTTATGCGGCGATTGGTGTAGATACGGAGGCGGCTCTTCGGAAGCTGCAAGAAATCAAAATCTCGATGCACTGCTGGCAAGGCGACGATGTGAAAGGGTTTTTAAATCCTGGCGGCGAACTGACTGGCGGCATTATGGCAACGGGCAACTACCCTGGTGTGGCGACAACGCCGAATGAGCTCCGCGCTGATTTAGAGAAGGCTTTTTCGTTAATTCCCGGGAAACATAAAGTGAATTTGCACGCGATGTACGTGGATACGGATGAAAAAGTGGATTTAGATGAGATTGAGCCAAAACATTTTGAAGGTTGGGTGAACTGGGCGAAGGAACACGGGCTTGGACTCGACTTCAATCCGACTTTCTTTTCGCATCCGATGTTTAAAGACAATTATACGCTTGCTTCTCCTGATCAAACGGTTCGCGATTTTTGGATTGAGCACGGGAAACGTTCACGGAAAATCTCGGAATATTTCGGGCGCGAATTAGGGCAAACGAGCATTAACAATTTCTGGGTTCCAGATGGTATGAAAGACAATCCAATTGACCGTCTGACACCTCGGAAACGCCTAATGGAGGCACTTGATGAAGTTTTTGCGGAAAAATTGGATGAAAATTTCACGCAAGAATCAGTGGAAAGCAAACTTTTCGGTTTGGGCGCTGAAGCGTATACAGTTGGCTCTCATGAGTTTTATATGGGGTACGGTTTAACACGTGATAAATTAATTTGTTTAGATGCTGGGCACTTCCATCCAACCGAAGTCATTTCAAATAAACTTTCCTCCTTAGCTTTATTCAGCAAAGGGGTTATGCTCCATGTAAGCCGGCCAGTGCGCTGGGATAGCGATCATGTTGTGCTCATGGACGATGAGCTTGTCGAGATTGGCCGTGAGCTTGTGCGTAATGACTTATTGCCGATTACAAATATCGGGCTCGATTTCTTTGATGCGACGATTAACCGTGTCGCTGCCTGGGTTGTCGGCGTTCGCAACACCCAAAAAGCACTTTTAAAAGCACTCCTTGAACCGACCGCTGATTTGAAAAAAATGGAGCTTGCAAACGACTTTACATCGCGTTTAGTTTTCACAGAGGAACTAAAAGACTTTCCTTACGGGGATGTATGGAATTATTTCTGCGAGCAAAACGGCGTTCCAGTTGGGCTTAACTGGCTTACGGACGTGCGTGATTACGAAGAAAGTACGCTGTTAAAACGAAACGCAATTTTAGAACGATAGGAGTCTTAAAAATGGTGAATCAAATAGTAAACAAAATTGAAACTGCCCCTTTTGTAGAAGAAATGGTCGAAACGGCAAGCAATTTGTACCGCCTAGGCTGGGATGAACGAAACGGCGGAAATATTAGTTACTTGCTTTTCGAGGAAGAAATCGCGCCTTATTTGGATGCTAGCAAAACTGTCCGCAACATTCCAATGGATTTTGATGGCAGTGCTCTAATCGGCAAATATTTTTTAGTAACGGGATCAGGCAAATATTTCAAAAATGTGCGAAAAGCGCCTAGCGAAAATATTGGTATTATCCGCGTTGCAAATGACGGGAGAAGCGTAGACCTCCTTTGGGGACTTGAAAACGGAGCTGTGCCAACAAGCGAACTTCCTTCTCATTTTATGAGCCATATCGCGCGCCTCGCTGTCAACCCAAATAATCGCGTTGTCATGCACTGTCACGCGACGCATCTTTTGGCGATGACTTTCACGCACAATTTAGATGAACGCCTCTTCACCAGAACACTTTGGCAAATGTGTACAGAATGTCTGGTCGTCTTTCCAGATGGTGTTGGCATCATTCCTTGGCTTATCCCGGGGACGAACGAAATTGGCACGGCGACTTCGGAAAAGATGAAGGAAACTCGCCTCGTCGTTTGGCCGCATCACGGTATTTACGGGGCCGGCGAAACGATGGACGAAACATTCGGTCTAATTGAAACCGCAGAAAAAGCCGCGCAAGTTTACACGATTGTCCGCGCACAAGGCGACGTTTTACAAACGATTACCGATGAACAATTGCACTTGCTCGGCGAACGCTTTGGCGTCACCCCAAAAGCCGGTTATTTGAACATATAAGGAGGAATCCACATGGAACGCATTGCACAACTCATGTATTTGTACCCAGACAAGCAAGAGGAATACAAAAAACGCCACGACGAGCTTTGGCCTGAGCTTGAAGCCGCATTAAAAGCGCACGGGGCAAGTAATTACTCCATTTTTTTGGACAAAAACACCGACATTTTATTTGCGTATCTGGAGGTCAGTGATCTTTCGCGGTACAACAAAATCGCGGACACTGAAATTTGCAAAAAATGGTGGGCATACATGGCGCAGATAATGAAAACAAATGAGGATAACAGTCCTGTCACAAAAGATTTACGTGAAGTATTTTATTTAGCCTAGCGAGTTACGGGTCGCCAGTTGCGGCCCTTTCGCGCATTGTTTTTTGTGATATTTCGAACAAAGGAGAGGATTTTTATGGTAAACCGCATGATTTTAAATGAAACTTCGTATTTTGGGAAAGGTGCGATTTATAAAATTGCGGATGAGGTTCAAAAACGTGGATTTCAAAAAGGCTTTTTGGTGACGGATAGCGGCCTAGTTGATGCGGGCGTGGCCAAACGCATAACGGACATTCTGGATGAACACCAATTGCCGTATACGGTTTTTGATGGCATCACGCCAAACCCTAATTTAGCGGTCGTAAACGCCGGCGTCGCTGCCCTAAAAGCGTCTGGCGCTGACTACATTTTGGCGCTCGGGGGAGGTTCCCCAATTGACGCGGCCAAAGCACTTGGCATCATTTACGCAAATCCAGAACACGCGGGCATTTTAAGCCTAGAGGGAGAACCTGGAACTAAAAACCCGAGCTTGCCAATTTTGGCTGTCCCGACAACATCAGGAACTGCTGCCGAGGTGACGATTAACTATGTGATTACTGACGAGGCCAACAACCGCAAATTTGTTTGCGTCGACCCGCACGATATCCCTGTATGCTCTTTTATTGACAGCGACATGATGATGGGCATGCCGAAAGCGCTTTGTGCCGCAACAGGAATGGACGCTTTAACCCACGCCATCGAAGGTTTTATTACAAAAGGGGCTTGGGAGCTAACCGACACCTTGCACTTAAAAGCCATCGAAATAATTAGTCACGCCCTTCCTGCTTCTGTAGACGGTGATTCAGCTGCACGCGAAAAAATGGCGCTCGGTCAATATATGGCTGGAATGGGCTTCTCAAACGTGGGGCTTGGCCTCGTTCATGGCATGGCTCACCCACTAAGCGCTTGGTATAACGTACCTCACGGAGTTGCCTGCGCCGCACTTCTTCCGATTGTGATGGACTACAACAAAGACTTTACGGGGGAAAAATATCGAGAAATTGCCCGTGTCATGGACATTCCAAATGTTGAAGCTTCCCCAATTGAAGAGGTTCGCATAAAAGCCGTAGAAGCCGTGAAATCACTCGGCAAACAAGTTGGCATCCCACAAAACATCACCGAACTCGGCGTTCTAGAAACTGATTTAGAAGCCATTGCAAAAGATGCCCTTAAAGATGTCTGCACTGGCGGAAATCCGCGTGAAACTAGTTTAGAGGACATTTTATCACTTTATAAAGCGATGTTATAAAAAACGCCAGGTCTCCCTGGCGTTTTTTAACTCCTCATATTCTTAATTACATGGCGAACAGCCCAAATTGGGTGGTGAAACAGCATTCTCGGACCTGAAAAGCGCATAACTTGCTTGATTTTATCGCGATAGTCGGCGCGGTAGCAATGAACACTACACTTCTCACACGTGCCTTTCTCTTCACCAAAACGGCAAAAATCCAAACGTTTCATCGCATAATTTTGCAAGTCTTGACAAGTATCGCATAAGCACGGCGTATGATGGTTTTTCTTGCAATATAGCTCAATCATTGCCGTAACCGTCTGACGTTCACGCGCGATTTTCGGTCCATTGTTCACTATTCTCATTCCCATTCGCCTCTATTTCATTAATTTATCCAAAACATTTGTTAAAAGTTCCGCATTAATCGTAATTTTAGGCGGTCTCGCATAAATCGTATCATTGACCCGCTCAACCATCGTTAATAAGATCACACTGTTTAAAACAAGGGAAATTGTTTCCGATTGTTCCGATTTCTCTTTTTCGCGCATGAATTGCTTAATTTTCTCCCCAACTTTTAGATATAAATATTCAATTATGGTCGGATTGATGAATTTCATGTCCTTACTGCCCATTTCTTTCACCGAAATAACCATAAACGCTTGGTATTTATCATAAAGAGCGAGAATAAATTCACTGGCCTCTTTTAAAAAGCTGTGACTGTCTTCAAAATCGCGCTCAAAAAAGCGATTGATTTCCTCTTGCATCATCTCAAATTGGAATTCAAGAGTCATATGAATCAAATTTTCTTTGCTTTTAAATTTTTTAAAAATGGTCGCCTCATTAATTCCCGCCGCTTCAGCGAGTTGGCGCGTAGTGGAACCTTTAATGCCATTTTGAGCAAGCATTTTAAGCGTTGCCTCCATAATTGACTCTTTCGTAATCACTTGTTTTCTCCTTCCTTGCACACAAAGCAAGTACTTACTTAACAAAAGTATAGCAGAGGATGAAATGTTGTTCAAGAGGTGTCCTCTTTTGACTAATAGTCTGCAGAATCACAGAACTGTAATCTGTTTGAAATAGCAACTGAAAGGGAAAAATGGGATAATGATAACTAAATTAGTGTACCTAGCCCGGGAAGATTTCCCTCAAAAGGAGTGACCATGTTTGAACAAAACAAGAAAAGAGAGGATTTTAGCTGCCCGCAAAAACGGACAGTTAAATAAAAAGAAAAGCGCTCTACAAACAGGAGCGAAAGTTGCAAGCTTTACAGCTATCGCGAGTACAGCTTTAGTCCCTGCGTTTTCAACTGTAGTGAGTGCAGATGAAGTCGCAAACAACAGTCAAAACGATAAGACACCTGCGAAAACATTAGAAAATCAGCGTGCCGCTACCGGAGGAAAAGAAACGGTTTCCGTTAAACCACTCGTAAGTTATTCTTCAGGCGCAACGTTTAGTAACTTTCAAAAAACGACACTAAAAAGCACAGCTTCGGTTCAAAGTTTTATCAATCAGATTAGTTTAAGTGCTTCCCAAATTGCTACTGCAAATGACTTGTATGCTTCCGTCATGATTGCACAAGCGATTCTAGAAAGCGCCTACGGAACAAGCGCCCTCGGTTCAGCGCCAAATTACAATTTATTCGGCATAAAAGGCACATACAACGGACAATCCGTTTTAAAACAAACGTTAGAAGATGACGGCAATGGCAATTATTATCCTATTAACGCTCATTTCCGCAAATATCCGTCATACCACGAATCTTTGCAGGACTATGCGCGCGTCATCCGAAACGGTCCGTCATGGAACCCGAACTACTATGCCGGCGCTTGGAAAAGCAACACATCATCTTATCTCGGCGCCACCCAAGCACTGACCGGAACATACGCAACCGACACAAGCTACTCCGTCAAACTAAACAACCTGATCAAAACTTATAACTTAACTCAGTACGACACACCCGGAAGCGGAACAGGTTCAGGAAACATCGTCGGCAGTACTTATTATACTGTGAAAAAAGGCGACACCTTGTGGAGCATAGCTACGCGCCACGGATTGTCTGTCTCGAATTTAAAATCATTAAACAACTTAAAGAGCAACACCATTCACATCGGGCAAAAACTCGTCATAAAACAAGGCACACCTAGTGGTAGCAGCAATACATCGGCCACGACATACAAAGTAGTTTCTGGCGACACGCTTTGGCGAATTGCTACAAAATACAAAACGACACCCGCCAATCTTAAAGCTTGGAACGGCCTAAAATCCGATACCATTCGTGTCGGACAAGTTTTAAAAGTGAGCGCAGGTAGTACAAATACCGGCGGAAGCGGAAGTTCAACCACTGCCACGTACACCGTTAAAAAAGGTGACACACTTTGGAAAATCGCAACAGCCAACAAAACGACTGTCGCAAATATTAAGTCTTGGAATAAACTACCGTCAGACGCCATACGAGTTGGGCAAAAGCTCATCGTTTCAAAATCCGCTAACACACCGTCTAGTTCAAAACCAAGTACAGCAAGCTACACCGTAAAAAAAGGTGACACGTTATGGGGTGTTGCCTCAAAGAACAAAACTTCCGTCACCAAATTGAAGTCCCTCAACAAACTAACAAGCAACACGATTTATGTTGGGCAGAAATTGAAATTGAAATAAAAAAAGGAGTTGCGGCATCTTGCAACTCCCAAAAGTTAGACTTCTGTAGAGTGGCTTTTCCCACTCTACTTTTTCATGTGGTAGATTGCTTCCTTTAGCAAACTTTGCCAACCAATTTGTCTGGTTCGTCTTGTTGTTTCATCGGCAACATAATCCACATCACCTGTTCCAACTAGATATTCTTGTACAATCGTTAACTTTAATTCTCTCAGGAGTTCTTCGCTACCCCTTCTATACGTCGATGCTCCCGCGTTTTAGTTGGGCGATCAATGTGCCTAAATTGGCCACCACTTTATCCGCCTGTTTGTCCAGTGCGAGAACCGCCGCCGCTTTGTTATCACTTAACTGATACTTA
>NZ_FYBV01000003.1:0-199853 GCF_900186175.1 Listeria sp. ILCC796 | reverse complement strand
CTTGCTTGTACCGCTTGAATACGAGCACGCATGGTGGCATTGGCCTTTTGTAAGGCTTCTTGAAAGGCACGTACTTCGGCAATACTAATCCGGCTCATGAGGACAACGCCTTTCGAAGCTCGGCTTGTTGCGCCTCTAGCTCTCGTAAGGTCTGATAAGTTTCCCCGCCGCTTGCCTCCCGTAAGTCGCTGGCATGGGTCCGCAATTCGCTTTCGCTAATTTGAATTTTAATCATGGTCATCACCTCTTGGTTGTTTTATAAATACTTCCTTTAGTATAGCATAAAAAGATATGATGAAAAATTGTACACAGCTAGTTTCATGCTTTTATTTAACCGTTCTAGTATTCAAAAAAAAGAAGCCGTTAAGCCTCTTTTCGTTTATTATTCATCAAACAAACTTCTCACATCGTCGAAAAAACTTGGATAAGATACCGAAACGGCGTCTGCCTTTTCAAGCTCTACTTCTCCGTCTTGTACTAAAAGCGCTGCAATTTGGAGCATCATGCCGATGCGATGGTCGCCGTAACTAGTTACCTTGGCACCACGGAGTTTGGTCTTCCCGCGAATAATAAGGCCGTCTGCTGTAGGCGTAATGTCGGCACCCATTTTCGCAAGTTCAGTTGCTACGGCATCAATTCGGTTTGTTTCTTTGACTTTCAATTCTTCGGCGTCGCGAATGATGGTTTCGCCTTCTGCTTGCGTTGCTAGGAGCGCGATGATGGGGAGCTCGTCGATTAAACGCGGAATTAAATCTCCGGAAATAGTCGTCCCAGTTAGACGTGACGTTTTCACGGTTATGGTGCCAGCTAAATCATCTTCCACAACCGAAATGTCTCCGCCCATCGCTTTCACCACGTCGATTATTCCCGTCCGTGTAGGGTTTAACCCAACATTTTTTAAAACGATTTCGCTATCTTCTGCAATCAACCCCGCTACGATGAAAAAAGCAGCCGAAGAAATATCGCCCGGAACCGTTAGCGATTGTCCTTGAAACGCCTGGTTGCCGGAGACGCGAATAGTCAGACCGTCCACCTCGATGTTCCCGCCAAATTTTTGAATCATTTCTTCCGTATGGTCACGCGTTTTTTCTTTTTCATGGATCATTGTTTCGCCTTCTGCTTGAAGTGCCGCAAAAATGATGGCGCTTTTCACTTGGGCGCTTGCAACTGGCATGTGATATGTGATGCCGTGAAGTTTTTCAGCGCGTTTAATAGCAATTGGGGCAAATTCGCTGCCCTCGCGACCTGTCATGTTGGCACCCATTTCTTTTAGCGGTAACATGACGCGATTCATTGGGCGTTTTGCAATCGAAGAATCGCCAAATAGTGTTGTAGCGAACGGTTGAGCTGCAAGGATTCCCATCATTAGTCGAATCGTTGTACCAGAATTTCCTACGTTAATAGGCGCCTTAGATGGTTTTAGACCGCCAAAGCCTACACCATGAACGATAATTTCATCGGGCGTTTCTTCAATTTGTACACCTAAATCACGAAATGCTTGAATCGTACTTAAACAGTCATCTGCACGTAAAAAATGCCGAATCCGCGTTTCGCCGTTTGCTAGCGCGCCAAACATAATGCTGCGGTGCGAAATGGATTTATCGCCTGGGACTTCGATCGTTCCGTGCAAATGGCTTTTCCCTGTTTGTAATTTCATCATTACACTCCTTTACTGCTCTAAATAGCACGTATATGCTGCTCTTGATTCAATACTTGCTTTAGCACGCAAGCGGTCAGTTTCATTTTGAAACGTAATTTGTAACACACCGTTTATATCTTCGCGCGTTTCCAAAATTTTCAAGTTCGTTAAACTAATTTTTTCATCCGCTAAAATGGCCGTCACTTCTGAAATGACACCCGGATAATCCGGCACATCGACAAATAAATCGTAGAAAGCTGGAATAGCACCGCGGTGAATCGGCAGCGAATCACGAAACTCTTTCGCACCGTCAAAAAAATCATAAATCGCGGTCTTGTCGGCGGTCTCAATGAGCTGAATAGCCTCATTCATTCGGTCGCGCCAAGAAGTAAGCTGTTCTTTCAAAATTTCACGGTTGCTAAGCGAAATGTCCGTCCACATGCGCGGATCACTTGAAGCGACACGTGTAATATCGCGGAAGCCGCCTGCTGCTAAACTAAACGCATCAGGATGACTCGCTGTGAAAGCTTCCGTTTCTTGCACTAAAGCAGCCGCAACAATATGCGGAAGATGGCTCAGCATGCCTGTAATTTGGTCATGTTCTTTTGGCGATAGCGTTAGAAACTTAGCATTTGTCCCAATCAGCCATTCCTTTAATTCTGGCAGACGTTCGCTTGCCGTTTCATTTCCTGGCGTTAATAAATAGTAAGCATTCTCAAAAAGCAGGCGCTTTGCGGCAGTCACACCACTTTTATGTGAGCCTGCCATCGGATGACCCCCAATAAATGTAATCGACTTGTCAGCGAGCCCTAGTGCGGCCTGCATAACGGTTTGCTTCGTACTCCCTGTATCCGTCACGATAACCTGTTCTTTTAAGTTTAATCCCGGTAAATGACGAACGAGTTCTTCGGTTTCTTTCACCGGACAGCAAAAAATGAGCAAGTCTGCTTTTGGTGCATCGATTAAGACACTTTCGCCGATTTCGTCAATAATCCCGAGCGAAAGCCCTTTTTCAAGCGTGTTTAACGAGACATCGATTCCGATGATGTGTGCCTCTTTATGTTTCGCCTTAATAGAAAGCGCAATCGAACCGCCAATGAGTCCCAGCCCAACAATAACGACTGTTCCCTTCATAAAGATTGCCTCCTATCCCAGAAACTCTTTTAGGAGCGCAATCACTTGCTCGTTTTCCGCCGCTGTCCCAACCGTAATCCGCACCGCATTTGGAAATCCAAGAGCAGCCCCTGATCTTGTAATAAAGCCATTTTTCTCTAGGTAAGAAAAAATATCCGCTGCTTTTCGGCCTAGATCGAGCAGTACAAAATTGCCTTGCGACGGGTACAGTGTGACTTGCGCATATTCTGCGCTAAACGCCTCGTAAGCCGCGATTCCCGCGTGATTTAATGCCCGACATTCCGCAACAAAATCCTGATCAAGCAAAGCCGCTTGCGCAAGCAATTGTCCCGCTGTCGTCGTATTAAACGGCGGTCTGACAACATTTAAATAGTGCACAATTTCTTTGGAACAAATGCCGTAGCCAACTCGCGAACTAGCTAGCCCGTAAATTTTACTAAACGTCCGTGTAATAATCAGATTTGGAAACTCTCGAACCCATTTTTCATGAGCAGCAGGTTGCGGTTCCACGTATTCAATATACGCCTCATCAAGAACGACTAAGCAATCTGCTGGCACTTTTTGAATAAATGCACGAATAGCATCAAGTGGCAAAAAATTGCCCGTCGGATTGTTCGGATTGCAAATCCACACGATTGCCGTATTCTCATCAATCGCCGCTAACATTCTTTCGAAATCATGATGCCCATCAGGTTTTAAAGCAATTTCTCGTACTTCCGCACCTTCAATGAGCGCATTTTGGCGATACTGAACAAAAGTTGGTGTTGCCATGACCGTGTTCGTTGTTTGATCGAGCAATACGCGCGTTAAAAGCTCAATTAATTCATCAACTCCAGCCGTGAAAACAAGTTCGTCTTCTGAAATATCATAAAACTCCGCAACAGTTTTTCGAAGGTCACTCGCATGCCCGTCAGGATAAATTTCTGTTTTAAACGCTAATGAACGCGCAAGTTCTTGTACTTTTTTAGACGCACCAAGCGGGTTTTCATTGGAGGAAAGTTTCGTAATTTTAGTTAACCCTAATTCTTTCATCACCGCATCTTCTCTTTTTCCCGGCTTATACGAATGAAGCCCTTCTAAAGACGTTTTCCATTTCATCAAGAATCCTTCCTTTCCGCGAGGTCTGGGCGCAGGCGCACCGCATCGTTTAAATAAACATGTTCAATTTCCGCAAGTGATTTATCCACACTTGCTTGCACCATCATTCGAATACATTTTAAAGGGGCACCCGGTACCGGGATTTCTTGCATACCCATCACAGGAACAAGCTCAAAACCAGGCGTTACACGTACAGCACGCGCCGGAAAAGCCGCATTAATATCTTCCGTTACCGTTATGATGACCGAAATAAGCGTTTCCGCGTCAACAATTTGATTTTTCTTTAAAATTTCCTGAAAAAGTTCGCTCGTCGCCTCGTAAATTTCATCTGCCGTATTTTCTTTTATAGTCGTTGCACCGCGAATCGCTCTCACACTCATCATTCTCCTTTTTTCATTTGATTAAAAGTTTGTAAAATCAGTGCCCGGTCAGCAGGAACAATTTCCATGTGACCGATTTCGTTCAACAGCACCATTTTAATTTCTTCAAAAGTCGTTTTTTTGTCGTGTAGCATATTTTCAAAAATCGTTTCAAACGGGACGTCATCTGGGAGCTCAGTTTCGTAACCGAGTCCAGTTAGCCAAGCAGTAAATGTCGCCCTATCAAACGTGAGATTTTGGGTTTCTTCGCTCATCAAAAGCGCATAAATCATTCCAAAAATGATGGCCTCGCCGTGAAGGAAACGCGAAAAATTACCGTAGGCCTCAAGAGCATGCCCAAACGTATGACCGAAATTCAAATACGCGCGGACGCCCTGTTCAGTTTCATCTTGCGCCACTATACCCGCTTTAACCAAAATGCCCTTTTGTAAAAACGGGGTTAAATCTTGCGAGTAAAAGTCGTCCGGCGTTTTGAAAGTCACCATCAGTTCATCTAGTAACGCCTGATCGCTAATTAAAGCGTGCTTGATAAGTTCCGCAAAGCCCGAGCGCATTTCGCGTACCGGTAGCGTTCCAAGTAGCGCCGTATCGTAAATAACCGCTTCAGGTTGATAAAAGTTGCCAATCAAATTTTTCCCCAGCGGGTGGTTTATCGCCACTTTGCCACCTACCGCACTGTCATGCGCTAAAACAGTCGTCGGAATTTGGTAAAACGGAATGCCGCGCATATAAGTCGCCGCAACAAAGCCGCCCAAATCACCAATCACACCACCACCGTAAGCAAGAATCACAGACTTGCGGTCAAGCCCCGTTTCAATAATTTTCGTCATCACATCTTCATACACCTGAAACGTTTTCGCAGCCTCACCGTTTGGCGTCACATAATACGTCACGTGCGGCAAACTTTTGAGAACACGGTCAAGCTTCTCTTTATGCAATTCAAAAACGTGTCGATCCGTCAAAACAAAAACCTTTGAAAACCTTTTTAGCTCGGTTAAAAACTCAGCACCATATGAAACTAACATGTCATTGCCAATACATACAGGATACGTTTTGCTCGCTGTTTGAACTGTAATTTTAGACATTTTAAAAGCCCCTCGTAAGTTCGCGATGTTCTTCCACATGTTTCTTTAAAACGTCAAAACGGTCGCTATCAAATTTATCAAGCACGGCACAGGCCACTTCCCATGCGACTACATTTTCAGCAACTACACTTGCCGCTGGAACCGCCGAACTATCTGAACGCTCAACGCTCGCACTAAACGCCTCTTTCGTATCAATATCCACACTTTGAAGTGGCTTATATAAAGTCGGAATGGGCTTCATGACGCCGCGAACCACAATCGGCATACCGTTTGTCATACCGCCTTCAAAGCCACCCAAGTTGTTGCTTGTTCGGGTATAGCCGTCATTTTCTGACCAAACAATTTCATCCATGACTTCGCTACCATATTTACGTGCCGCAACAAACCCAACGCCAAATTCAGCACCTTTGAAAGCATTAATACTAACGATTGCACGTGCAATTTTGGCATCTAGCTTTTTATCCCATTGCACATAGCTACCAAGGCCAGCTGGAACACCGCCAACAACGACCTCAACAATGCCACCAATTGTATCCCCTTTTTTCTTCGTATCATCAATCTTATCCATCATCGCCTGCTCAATATCCTTATCGAGTGTTCGAACTGGCGAATTATTCGCGATGTCAGCAATTTCAGCCACCGTGTAATCACGCGTCAAATTCGCCCGCACACCACCAATTTCCAGCACATGCGCGGCAACTGAAATCCCCAGTTCACGCAAAAGTTGTTTAGCTACCGCACCAGCAGCCACTCGTACCGTTGTTTCTCTCGCACTTGAACGCTCCAGCACATTACGCATATCTCGGTGACCGTATTTCATGCCGCCCACCAAATCAGCATGTCCCGGACGAGGTCTAGTAACTTTTCGTGACGCCTCGTGTTTCTCATCAACAGGTTCAATGCTCATCACCGTTTCCCAGTGCTTCCAGTCTTTATTTTCCACAAAAATGGCAACCGGCGCACCAAGCGTTTTCCCGTGCCGAATGCCAGCCGTAATTTGCGCACGATCTTTTTCAATCTTCATGCGTGCCCCCCGACCATGCCCACCTTGCCGTCTTTTTAGTTCCACATTAATATCTTCAGATAAAAGTGGCATCCCCGCAGGTAGCCCCTCAATAATTGTCGTTAAACCCGGTCCATGTGACTCTCCAGCCGTTAAATATCTCATAAGTCCTTCTCCTTTACTACAAATATTTTAGCGCTTTAAAGTGTATGTGTTAAATAATAGCATAACATTCACCAGAAAACAACCAGTTATTTTGAAAAAACTGCCTCTTACCATAAGAGACAGTCACCATTCAAAGCCAAGAATCCGTAGCTTTTTCGTAATCCAAGAGCTCCTCTTGTTTAAAAAAGAGGCCAATTTCCCGTGCGGCAGAAGCCGAACCATCAGAACCATGAATCACGTTTCTATTCGTATGTATCGCAAAATCTGACCGAATTGTTCCCGGCGCCGCATCAAGCGGATTTGTTTTGCCCATCATTTGGCGTGCCGTGGCAATTGCTTCGTCACCCTCTAAAACCATAGCGAAAACAGGACCAGATGTGATGAACCCAATTAAGTCCGCGAAAAACGGTTTCCCGTCATGTTCCGCATAATGCGTTTTAGCCAAAGACTCAGAAATCCGCATCAATTTTGCGCCTGCAATCCGCAAACCCTTTTGCTCAAAGCGCGTGACAATTTCCCCGATTAAACCGCGCTGTACGCCGTCCGGCTTTACCATGACAAAAGTTCTCTCCACCCTACATTCCTCCTAATAATCTCGTTTATCAAGCATTTTCACGATTTGTTTCAAAGGTTTAATTTCTTTCGATGCTGGAAAAGTATCTAAAATCGCCATCGCCTTCGTTAAATAAGCCGTCGCCACCTGTTCAGATTGCTCAATCGCACCGCTCGCTTTAATCGCCGCAACTAAGTGCATCATCTCCTCTTTTGACGACTCCTCCGTCACACGACTAATTCGCTTTTTAAGAAGCGGATCTTGCATCGCAAAAAAGACCGGCAACGTCACATTCCCTTGACGTAAATCTTCACCAGCAGGCTTCCCAAGCGTCCGCTCATCCGCCGCAAAATCCAAAATATCATCCGTAATTTGAAACGCCATACCTACATAATAGCCAAATAAATAAAGTTTATCATCAACCTTCTCAGGCAATCCCGAAAGAACCCCACCGAGCCCCGAACTTGCCGCAATCAAAAGTGCCGTCTTCCGCTTAATACGCCGCAAATAACACCTTACACTTTGATTAAAGTTGAATTTATCCTTAATCTGTTCGATTTCCCCTACCGCAAGCTCAACCGTAACCGCCGACAACATTTGATGCGCCTTGAGGCTGTCAATTTTCGTCATATATTCAAGCGATTTCCCAAAAAGAAAATCTCCCGTATACATCGCAATATGATTGCCCCAAATCGACTTAATCGTCTTTCTACCGCGTCTAAGCCCCGCATCATCAACCACGTCGTCATGAACAATTGAAGCCATATGAATGAGTTCAATCGCAACCGCCGCATCTCGCACATATGTAAAATCAGCAGGCGCACCTAGTCTTGCCGTCAAGCAAACAAACATCGGCCGTATTCTTTTTCCGCCCGCCTCCAACAGATGTAGCGCAGAAGCAGAAGTCGTTTCCGCGTCAGCATTTGAAACCGCACGTTTTAATTCTGCTTCAACCGCTTCAATATCTTTTTGAATCGCCGGATACAAAAAATTAAATTTCATCTACCGTCACCTTTTTATAGCCAAAATGTGTAGCACTCGCCCCGCCACTATGTGAAATATAGCGGACATATTTAAAACCAGCTTCATAAAATAAATCAGAAAGCTCGCCCATTCCCGGGAAAGTTCTAGTTGATTCTTGTAACCAACTATATTCCTCATAACTTTTCGCAAACAATTTACCAAAAAGCGGCATCACATGGCGAAAATATGTATTAAAAAACGGACGCCAAAGTGGCACGTTCGGCTGGCTCGTATCTAAACAAACCGCCTGTCCACCCGGCTTCAAAACGCGATTCATTTCCTTTAAAACTTGTAAATAATCCGGCACATTTCGAAGACCAAAACCAATCGTCACAAAATCAAATTGATTATCCGAAAAAGGCAGCTCCATCGCATTGCCGCGAGTTAAAGTCACATTCTGAAGCCCGCTCTCGAGCACTTTTTCTCTACCAATTTGAAGCATATTCTCACTAAAGTCAAGCCCCACAACAGAGCCCTTTTCCCCAACATGCCGGGCAGAAAGAATGGTCCAATCCGCCGTACCACAACAAACGTCTAAAATTTTTGCCCCTTTCGGAACACGCATAAGTTCCATCGTTTGTTTACGCCAAAACAAATGAAGCTTAAAACTAATCAAGCTGTTCATTCGGTCATAATCCGGAGATATTTTTTCAAAAACTTTATGAACTTTCTCTTCTTTCGTTTCCACCATACAAAAACTCCCCTTTAATTTAGCGCTGTAACATTTCATTTAAACGTGCGTGTAGCGAATCAGATAGCGGTCTAGAAGTCTTAAGCAAATGATGAATTCGCATCTTTACTTCATCCATAAGTTGCTCGAGCCATTCCTCAAAAGTCGCCATCGCCTCTTTCACAAAGAAACCATGATCATATGCACGTTTCAATGTTGAAAGCCCATACTGTTCATAAAAATGTTGTTCCCGCTCCAAGCGTTTTAATAAAATAGCTTGGCAAGCAAGCTTCGTAAAAGCTTCCTCATTCTTAAAATAAGAAGAAAACTCAGCAAAGATAGCTGAAGATGAAGCAAGCAGTTCCTCCATATAATCATCATCTGTTACAACATGTAACTGATAAATATTTGTTTTAGCCGTATTCGTTTTCTGCACACCACGTTGAAGTGCTGCAAGTAATTGTGTCATACCAAGTTCTGCCATCGTCCGGTAATACAGTGCGCTATAATAATCACCGGCAAGCACCGTAAGTTCTCGTCCTTTTCGACTAACCCCTCTACCGTCTTTATCTTCATCAATCATCTCATGCGTATCATGAGCAAGAATCACATAAAGTGTTGCGGTTATAATCCGGTATTTCTCTGTTTCAGCAAGATCAGAGCCATGAATGGATTCATTCAGCCATAGCATTTGGTCCTTATCAGTTTCAGGCCCGTAAAAATTGTCCTTTAAAAACCGATAGGCTGATTTTTCATGAACCAATCTTTCCACTTCTTTCAACTGCGCCAGGCTCCCTTGATAGGTCATTTAAATTTCCCCTTTAACTCATAATAACAAATAATATGAAATATATTATATCACAAATCTATTTTGAAACGTAATTGTTCACTTCATGAATGATTAATTAACGACATCACTTCGCTACGTAATTTATCATCCGTTCGGAAAGCACCGCGAACCGCACTCGTAATCGTTTTCGTTCCCGGTTTATTCACACCGCGAATCGTCATACACATGTGCTCCGCCTCTAAAATGACCATCACACCAAGCGGCTTTAATTTTTCCATCATAATTTCCGCTACCGTCGTCGTAATACGCTCTTGAAGTTGCGGACGTTTACTCACATCATCTACAACGCGAGCAAGTTTACTAAGTCCCGCAACCCGACCATTTTGCGGCAAGTAGGCGACATGAGCCACCCCAAAAAAGGGAACTAAGTGATGCTCACACATCGAAGAAAAACGAATATCTCGAACAAGAACAAGCTCTTCATGCTGCTCTTCAAACACTGTATTAAAATGAACCGAGGGATCTTTCGTAAGCCCCGAAAAAACTTCCTCATACATACGCGCAACACGCATCGGCGTATCAATTAACCCTTCACGATCTGGATTTTCCCCAACCGCTTCCAAAATAACACGAACAGCATCTGCAATCTTTTCTTTATTAATCTCTTCCATGCCCTTACCCCTTTTTGATTTAGTCCCCTTTATCTTAACACATCACACACTTTACGGTAAATGCAAACACTTCTCATGTTTAAAGAATTAAAAAAAATCTTCCTATATATAACGATACGCAAACCTCTACTTCATTCCCGCCAAAAAGAAAAAGCTTGTCAAAAATGACAAACTTCTTAAACGGTCCCGACGGGATTTGAACCCGCGATCTCCTGCGTGACAGGCAGGCATGTTAACCCCTACACCACGGAACCTAAGTGACCCGTACGGGATTCGAACCCGTGTTACCGCCGTGAAAGGGCGGTGTCTTAACCGCTTGACCAACGGGCCATAGTGTATAATTATGCTGTGAAACTAATAACCGCTTCTCATTCAGCTTTTTTATTATATCATATTTACCTTTACTGTCAATCACTTTTTCCAGATAAAATAGAAAAACCGCTCGAACTATTTTTCAAACGGTTTTTCTGTACACGAATTAGCTTAACAATTAAGGTGCATCTTGAAGCGTCCACGAAATTTTGCCTTGGTAGGCATCACCAGCATAAACCGCCGTCGTATCAGCCTCTACAAGCACCCCGCGATTATTTGCCCAGTCCACTTGAACAGGATTTGCATTTGTCGTTTCATATTCAAAAACAGGATAGGGCGAGTCCCCTAAAACAATTTTTTCCCCGTTTGAGCCAACAAAAATAAAAGCATTTTCTAAAACACGATCTGGATTTTTAGTAGAGGTTAACGGCTTCGTAATTGTAGCATTTACAACCCATTTTGAGCCCGAATTCCTCGTATCCACCACACTAATTCCCCATGTCGACTCATCACGTTCAAGAATTTCTCGCTTCCCAGTAATCTGAGCAGGTTTAAAGTCCATTTCTTGACTAACTTCCTCAAACTTCACACTGCGCACAAATACATGAATCGAAACGGTTTTCGTAACGCCACGCAGTTCAAGTGTGGCCGTGTAGTCCCCTGGGACCGCTTGAAGTGTCGAACTTTGAATCGTAATCTCATTCGAAATATTAGCGCCAGAATTCACATCAAAACCGAGCGCATTCGATTTCTCTTTAATCAATTGTCCAAGCTCAGCAGCCGACTTCCCACCAACTTCACTTTGGTCAACACTAAATGAAGTTGCCTTTAAAGCCGTCCCATTTTGAACAACCGTATCAGCATCTTTCACAAAAACCGGTACGTCAATTCGCGTTTGATTTCCCGCACGGTCCGTCAAGGAAACCTCTGCTTTTTTCGAACCAAATGTGCTTGTATCTGGTGTAGCTTCAATGTTCGCCGTCACACCCTGACCACTCGTATTATCTGATTTATCTCGAATGTTTGTCACAAAAGCATTGGCATTTGTAGAAAGCGCCTCACCAATTGAAACAATTTGTGGAACAGCATCGCCCGTTGGCGGCGTCACATCGACGACAGTAATTTTAGTTGTCTTATTAATATAATACTCCGTCGAAGCCGTCACACTTACTTCCGTATACGGTTTTATAAATCCGCCTGGAATCGCCACTTGAAAATTCCCAGCGTTATCTGCGGTTCCAGTCAATGTTTTCGTCGTGCCATTTTCTACATAAGAAATTTCAATAGCCGCATTTGTAACGGTCGCTCCACTTAAAGTAGCCTGACTATCATTTAAGGTATTCACATTTAGCAGCAAATTTCCAATTGAGAGAACTTTCATTTTGGCAACATTAAATTCCGCTGCTGTCACTGGTACATTCGCGCTATTAATTGTTGTCGTAGAACCATTAGTCGTAATGCCCATTTGGACATTTGCTTGATCTTCCCTGCTGTAGGAATAAGTTGGCAAACCAATTGTACTGGCGCTCCCGGATCTATCCCAATAATTTATTAGCCCGCCATTTAAATTCATCTGGCCAGAACCCGAGGCATAGCCAATTGTATTAGAAGTATTACCATTGTATAGAAGGAAATACGCTGGATCATTAACATTTAGACTTCCACCACTATTGAATTTAATTACATTACCGCTTCCTCCCGTTTTATTCAAAACAACAGTTGCGTCTTTATTAACCGTTAAAGCACCTGAAAGCGAGAGCAACTCACTACTAACATCCGATTGATAAATTCGTGCGGTACCTCCTTCGTCTACGAAAAAGTTGCCGCCTACACCACTGCGGTTAAAGGAAGTCGTTGTATTTAAATTAAGCGTTGCATTTTTACCAACACTTATGGAAACTGGGTTTGATGCGCTTCGGTAAAACACGCCATTACCATTAGCAGAAATGTTCACGTTGGCTCCGTCACGAACATTGAAAAAATTGCTCGTCGAAGAATCTTCGCCATACCATACCAAGCTGTCACTGGAACTTGATGGGTGATAAATTTCAATATTCCCACCAAAATTAATGCCACCTACTTCGGCAAATTCCTGGTTCGATGCTGAGCCACTAACAAATTTGCCAATTTCAACATTTGTATTTCCGACAAGTTCTAGCGTCCCAGCGGTATTCCAAATAAGTTGTGGTCCTTTGTACACCACGTTGTCATAAGTTACATTAACACCTTTTGCAGCGTTAGCAACATAAACTGTTCCATAATAATTTTTCCCAAAAATAGTAAGGTCTTGCATTGTAATTTGTTTTGTCGAGGAATTCGAGCTAATGTAAATAGTTCCTGATGTGCTTGTCGAACTCCCTGTTTCTGTTAATGTGTGTATTTCTTCTGTTGTTGGGTCTTTTCCAGAAATCGTGAATGGCGTTCGGCCGACTGGCACTTGAATACCACTTGATAAACTAATATCCGCTCCAAAATAAATTTTTGATATACTGTTATTTTGAACTGCCGCTTTTAACTCTGTATAATTGTTTACAATCGTTTCATCTGCGTTTAAAGTAATCGCCGCAGAAACAGAGTCCCGACTAGAAAATTTCGAGTCTATAACTTTAACGGATTGAAGAGCACCTAAAATGACCAAAGTGAAGAAGAAAATGAACACGCATTTTCTCATAAAGTACTCACTCCTTTAATCCTCATCATCCTTTTTGTTCTTGCGACGCACGATGAACCAGATGATAAGAAGCACGATAGCAATCGCCAATGCTCCGCCAATTATCCACCACCATAAATAATTTTTCTCAACATCGACTGCTTTTTTATTTAAATCTTTTGCATCATTTCCAATTTTAAATTCTTTTGTAAAATTCCACGTTTCGCTTCCATTATCAGCTTTTAATTTTAAAACATAAGTTCCTTCTTCAAGGGGCTGATTTTCCCAATCAATAGCATAGCCAAAATTTGAGTTTGGTGCCATCTTTAAGTCTGTTTTTGCTGTTTCATGAAGAACTTTATTTTCACCTTTTTTATATACTTTTGCATCGACCGATAAATGATCTAAAATGACTGGCTGATCATTTTGTAAAACGGCAC
Source organism: Listeria sp. ILCC796 (assembly GCF_900186175.1). Lineage (NCBI taxonomy): Bacteria > Bacillati > Bacillota > Bacilli > Caryophanales > Listeriaceae > Listeria > Listeria sp. ILCC796. Next base: position 186,240 of record NZ_FYBV01000003.1, on the reverse strand, counting down.
TTACAGATGTTCGATAATTATCTAAGCCTGCTTTTACATTTAATAAATTTAAGTTAGGTTCAATTTTCTTTGCAGTTTCAGAAAGTTGAATTCCCACTACGTAAGAATATTCATTTTCAATACTTAATCCTGATTCCTTTTTATCATCCACTTCTTCATTAACTTGTGTAAATTCAACAGCGCCTAAAATGATGCCATCAAAACTTTCTTTCGGCATTTTCACATTAATCCAAACATCTTTAAAGCTATTTGCTGGGATTGTAATGTTATCCTCTATGACTTCTGCGATTTTTGGAAGCGGTACTTTTAAACTTTCATCTGCTTTTTTCAAGCTTTTTTTTGAGTAGTCTATCATACCACTCTTATTTGTTGACGCATAAGTTACGTCTTGTTTAACTTTAATTTCATGATTTGAACTGTTAAATACTTTCACTTGAAGTCTCTGCTCCATAAGTGGTTGCATACGTAAATCAAAGTAACCTTGTTTTTTATCAATTTGATTTTCTGGAATAATAGCTTGAACAGAATAATCAACATCCTCAGCATGTGCGGTTATGTTTGGAGCAAACAAAATCACGGTTAATGTAGTTGCGATTACTAAGAAAAATTTTTTCATTTTCTTCCCCCTACTAAAAAATAAAGACTGCTGCTTTTTAAGCAGCAGCCCGCATAAAAGGTTTATACGCCGGGTGCGTCTGTTAGTTTCCACGTAATTTTTGCTTGATGGCTTCCTACAGTGGCTGAACCACCTGGAACTTCGATGGATACTTTTTCATTTGTATCGCCTGCGGCCATCCATCTGTTAATCCAAGTTCCCATACCTTGATTAGAACTGGCTATCATAACAGAAGCGCTTGTTGTACCATCAGTTGGAAGTTCTACAGATTGTCTGCTTACTGGAGCATTTGAAGTTGAAGAACCTGTTACAGCCTCACCATTTTCAAATTTAATCTTAGCTCCGCGAAGTGACTCGTTTGTGCCATCTGTAAATTTGCTCGCTGTAGCTGAAACAGACCAACCAGCACCTGTTCCACGTCTATCTGAAACTTGAATAAAAGGTTTTTTAGAAATAGCAGAGTAAACTTCGGATGCACTTGAAACTTCGTGCGATCCAAAATGAATAGAAGAAACATAATCAAGCGTCAAAGCACCTGTATCCCCTGTTGGTGAATCTGTCGGATTTTCTGGATCATCTGGATTTAATGGATTAACTGGATTTAGTGGATCTACAGGGGCAACTGGTCCAGTACCCGCAATAAATGTAATGTTCGCATTTGATTCTGCCGTTTTATCAGCTGCAAATGATGTTACAGGCAATAATGATGTTACTAAGACTGTTGTTCCTAAACCTGCTAATAAAGCTGTTGTTTTTTTCATGTGTTAAATCTAACTCCTTTGTAGTTGATAACAACATTATAGGTGATGTCTTTTTTCTTGACAATAGCATTTTTTATCAGATTCAGGTTTTCAAAGCGAAATTTTACATTTTTCCATTTTAGAAACACTCGAAACGCAGTTAAGCCAACCATTCATACAAATGTGAACAAAATGTGACTTCCCCGGATTTTATTTTTCGTTATTAAATATCAATATATGAGTCTATACCCCAAATTACACATACTGAAAACATTTCGCGCATAAAAAAAGAAGCCAATTTTGTGTCATTTTGAAAAATTGGCTTCTTTTAAATTATTTATCATCATGATTTTGAATATCTTTTAGTCGGTCCCCAATTAAATCACCCAATTGGAAGCCTGTGCTTTCTTCTGGAAGTTCATAGTCCGCTTCTTCAACTGGCTCTTCTTGAAGCGCCTTAATGCTAAGCGATAAACGTTTCTCACTTTCATTCACATCAAGAACTTTTACTTCCACCTCTTCACCTTCAGATAAAACTTCATTCGGTGTGCCAATATGTTTATGCGCAATTTGCGAAATATGAACTAAGCCTTCTACGCCAGGGAAAAGTTCAACAAACGCACCAAACGATACAAGACGCATGACTTTTCCTTTAAGGACTGAGCCAACAGGTGCTTTCTCATTAATATTATCCCACGGACCTGGTTCTGTTTCTTTAATGGAAAGTGAAATTCGTTCATTCGCCGGATCAATTCCGATTACTTTTACTTGAACAGATTGTCCTTCAGATAAAACTTCTCCTGGAGTTGAAATGTGTTGGTAAGAAATTTGCGAAATATGAACTAGGCCATCCACGCCGCCTAAATCAACAAACGCGCCAAAGCCAGCAAGACGTTCTACTGTACCAGTAAGTACATCGCCTTCCTTAATGTTTGCTAGAATCTCTTTTTTCTTCGCTTCTTTTTCTTCTTCCACAATCGCGCGATGGCTTAAAATAACACGGTTATTTTCCGGTTCAAACTCAACGACTTTAAATGCAATCGTTTTTCCTTTGTAATCAGAGAAATCTTCGACAAAATGGTCTTCCACTAAAGAAGCTGGTACAAATGCGCGCACGCCTAGGTCAACTACTAAACCACCTTTGACAACGTCACTCACAACGGCATCAAATACTTCACCAGATTCAAATTTAGCTTGAATATCATCGACTGCTTTTAAAGCATCTACTTTACGTTTAGATAGGACAAGTACATCTTCCTCTACTTTAGTTACGATTAAATCTAATGTGTCTCCAACTTTAACTACGTCAGAAGCTGATTCCACATGTACATTTGAAAGTTCACTGATTGGAACAACACCATCCAGTTTGCTATCGGGAATACCTACGTAGACTTGTTTTTCTTCTACGCTTGTAACTGTACCGGTGACTTTGTCTCCTTCTTCAAAATTCCTAACTTCCACATTACTCAATTCATCAGACATGTGTAGCCCTCCTCAATTCGTTTGTCGAATTAGGACTTTCTGTAAGTGCAAAAGAAGTGACAAGCTTCAAAAAATTTCCTCATGAAATCACTCAGCAACATTTGTCGCAAATGATACACGTATCCATCGTTGTTAATAACACTTGATTTTTTGCAAGAAAATCCTAAAAGATTTTTAGATTTAAAAAAATCTCTCTTCTAACATCCTATAATTGCCACAATTTGTCAAGTTTTTTTATAATAAAAAAAGGCCATTCCGTTTAGGCCTTTTTTTGGAAAATATACTCTTTAATCCATTGTTTGTTTAGCAAGTGATAAAATTTTTGTTGCGACTTCATCAATCGTCATACTTGTCGTATCAACAACTATTGCATCATCTGCTTTCTTAAGTGGAGAATGGTCGCGCGTATAATCTAAATGGTCGCGCGCTTCAATTTCTTTCTTCAATTGATCCATATCGACGTCAAACCCTTTTGCCTTGTTCTCTTTAAAGCGTCTTTCAGCACGTTCCTGAACACTAGCCAAGAGAAAAATCTTGAGTTCTGCTTGTGGTAGAACAGCCGTCCCAATATCGCGGCCGTCCATTACAATGCCACCCTCTTCAGCAAAAACTTGTTGCCGCTTTTGGAGCTCAATTCGAATAGCGGGGTGAGCCGCGACAATCGAAACATGATTTGTCACTTCATTTGAACGAATGACTTCCGTAACATTTTCATCATTAAGAAACACTTGTTGCACTTCTCCTGGCTCAAAACGAATCATCGTTTTTTGTAGCAAACTAGCCAAAGTTGTTTCATCTGTATAATCAATTTTATTTTCCCATGCGAGGTAGGTAACCGCCCGGTACATCGCCCCTGTATCAATGTAAATAAAACTTAATTTTTTAGCGACGATTTTAGCTACAGTGCTTTTTCCTGCAGCAGCAGGTCCATCAATCGCAATACAAATCTTTTTAGTCATATTAAAACCCTTTCAGTTCACTAAAGTTAGTTTGATTTATTTCTACATTTGCCGCAAGTAAAACCATTAGCCGCATTCGCGCTTTCTTACTATCATAATCGCCACCCAAAAGAACGCCATGATTTAGAAGATCATATGTACTACCTAAATAATCATATGTCGTATAGACATTCCCTTCTTCCGCACTTGTTGTAATCACAACGGGTATTCCATTTTCAATGGCACGTTTTATCGCGGGCATCATTTTGGGGGCTACTTGTCCTCTACCAACACCCTCTAGAACAATTCCAGCTACATTTTTTGCAATGGCAGAATCGATAAAAAATCCATCTGCATCTAAATAGCATTTAATAATCACAACATCAGAGAGCGCTTCTTGTAGTGGATAGCATTCATGCTCAACAGGTTTTTGATAAATAAAAACTTTATCATTGTCAATAATTCCTAAATAGCCAAAACCAAATGAACTAAAACCTTGAATATTAGAAGCATGCACCTTTTTTACATACCGAGCTGCAAAAATTCGTTCATTAAATACAACAACAGTTCCTGCATTTTGAAGGAGTGGTTCACTAGCTGTATAAACCGCATGACGAATATTAATATAAGAATCTGTTCCCATTTCCTCGGGGCCGCGCTGTGAACCCGTTAACACGACTGGGCGTTCGTCCGTTACTGCCAAATCAAGAAAATAAGAAGTTTCTTCGAGCGAATCCGTACCATGTGTTACAACGACTCCATCATAACTTTCATCTTCAAAAATTTTCATTACGAGCTTTGCGAGCTCTGCCAAATTTTCTTTTGTAATATGCATGGATGGCAATTGGAAAGTAGAATAAATATCTACTTCAATTTCACGAGGTAACTCACATAATTCAACAAGTTCCTCACCAGTAAGCTCACCTGAAGCAAGCTTTCCTGATTCTGCTTTCTTACTTGCGATTGTTCCGCCAGTTGTAATCAATGCAATTTTCGCCATACATACACCTCCATTTTTCCCATAAAAAGAACGAGCGCTTTTGGAAAAAACTTTTCCGAGTCATGCTCATTCTTTTTTAATCTTATTGTGGAATTTTAAGTACTGTCCCAATTGGAACATTATTACTTGTTAAGCCGTTCGCTTGTTTGATCTTTTCAACACCGCTTGCAGCACCAGCAGAACCATAAGCATTGACAGCTATTCTGTAGAGTGTTTCGCCACTTTGTACCGTATGTGTACTTTTAGCCGCTTGCTCTTGCTGTTGTTTTGCTTCCTCAGCCGCTTTCGCATCTGCAGCAGCCTTTTCTTCCGCTGCTTTTCGGTCAGCTTCTTCTTGTGCTGCCTGTTGTTGTGCTTCTTCCGCTTTTTTTGCTTCCTCAGCTTGTTTCGCTTCTTCGGCCGCTTTCGCATCCGCTACTTTTTTCGCTTCCGCTTCTTTGGCTGCTTTTTCATCAGCAGCTTTCTTTTCTTCCGCTGCTTTTTCCTTTTCAGCCGCTTCCTCTTTTGCCTTTTTATTGCTATCTACCGTAACATTTTTTTCCTCTTTAACTTCATTATCTGGCGTGCCAGCATTTTGAACAGCTAAAAAAACAATAATAGATACAATCGGAATCAGAAGAAAGAATACAATCAAAACATTTAATAACGGATATTTAAAGAAACCTTTTTTCTGTTTTCTTCTACTATCAGATCTAGATAACATCGGAGGTTCATTATCAAACTCATCCTCTTCATCGTAATAATCGTTATAATAATCGTCGGACTCCGTATAATTACGTTTGCCTCGTTTTCTTCTAGCCATCTACGTTCCTCCTTCGTTCCAAACTAACATGGATATTGAAACATCCCTGAAATAATTATACCTATAAACGTAACATTCAACAACCTTTAGAGCTAATTTCTTTTAAAAAAATCATTCTAAAAACAATTTTCCGAGGATAGCTTCCCAGTCAAACGCTTGTCGCCTAGGTCCCTCTCCCAATTGTTTCATATATGGTTCTAAGTCTAAAACGTCCAAGTCACAACATGTACCAGGTAATTTGACAGGTTGTTCTTTCTCGGAAAAATAGCGCATAATGTATTCCCGGCGACAACTTGACTCTTGCAAGTACCCCATAAATTTCTTTAAGTTTTCCAATTTCCAAGCTTTGCGGTATTCCATTTTTGTCACAATTTCCTGTTCGGAAAGTCCAGAACGGGCAAAGTAGTCTAACAGTCTTTTTTCGGTTTCAGGAAGCGTATCGCGTAGATTTTCTGGAAGCTTCAGCAACGCCACATCAGGCGCATCTTTATCCGCAAGTTGTCTTTGTAAATTTTCATCTCCGTTTGCATACAGCAAAATGGCAAGACTTGGCTCGCCGTCACGCCCAGCCCGGCCAATTTCTTGAACATAAGCTTCTAAATCAGCTGGCATGTGATAATGAATGACGTAGCGAATATCCGGCTTGTCGATGCCCATTCCGAAAGCACTCGTGGCGCAAATGATGTCTAAAACACCCGCGACAAACTGTTGCTGAATAACAATGCGGTCGGAAGCTTCCATATCGCCATGATAATGCGCCGCCGTCAAATGAAACTCATTCCGCAACTGAAAAGCGACTTCTTCTGCCAAACGTTTGCTTGAAAAATATAGAATACCAGGACCAGAAAGTTTACGCACCCACTCTAGAAGTGCTTCCATTTTTTCTTGTCTTCCATTGAATTTTTGAACGGAAAGTGCGATATTCGGACGGTTCACGGAATAAATAAACGACTCGATTTCTTCCATATGTAATTGTTTTAAAATATCCCCTCGAACCATTTCTGTCGCCGTCGCCGTTAAAATCATCGTCGGCGGGTAATTAGACAGCTTACGAAACTCCCCTAAATATAAATAATCCGGCCGAAAATCGTGCCCCCACTGCGAAATACAATGCGCTTCATCGATGACAAACAAGGCTAATTTTTGGTTTAAAATCACGGCCCGAATTTCCTCACTAGCGAGCATTTCAGGCGAAAGAAACAGAAACTTATACGCGTTAAGATTCGCTAAAATCGCTTTTTTCTCCGGAAAAGAAAGAAAACTATTTAATGCCGCGACCCGTTTTTCGCCGCCCGCGCGCATTCGCTCCACCTGATCTTGCATTAAACTTAACAGCGGCGAAACGACAATCACAAGCCCGTCTAGTAAATGCCCCGCTAATTGATAACAGAGCGTCTTCCCTGTTCCAGTCGGCAACATCGCAAATACATCACGCCCAGAAAGCGCTGCCTCAATAATTTCCTTTTGTCCGCTTCGAAACGTATCAAAACCTAAATAATTCTTTAACTCTAGCTCTAAATTCATGATTTCACCTCGGAAACGACAGCAAGTCTAAGCTCAAAATAACTCAAGTCTGGCATAAATTCTTTCATTTCCTTTAAAGTTAAAAAGGAGTGTTCAGAAAGCTTCAAAAGCACAGCATCATCTGGCCTAAAAGGGACCGTCAAATGCGGAAAAGTCGCCTGAATTTCCACAAAATGATCTTCAATTGTGCTTTTTTTCAACCTACGCCGCTGCACAATTTGTTCAAACGTTTGCCCGCTTTGGAACAATTCATATGTCGCTAAGCCCGATTTCGTAAGCAACGCCTGATCCGCGCACATGAATTCACTTAAAAGGGGAAAATCTGTTTTTTTAGCGTGTAGCACATGCAAACCGCGTAACCATTCAAAATAGCCATTCCAGAGCGGCACTTCCAAACGTTCACAAATTTGCATCGCTGTTTCGCCGATTCGGTCGCCGCCTGAAAAGCGTCCAACGTATAAATCTTGATATGTAATATCCGGCCTCTCTAACCACATTTTTAATTCTAAAAATAGCTTTTCAGCTAAATCATGTTCATTTTTATGCCGATTTAACCAGCGTTTTATCCAAATTTGTGTTTTTTTGTTGCGCACAATCGGCAAATAATGCCTATTTTGATGATGCTTATTGCTAACAACTTGCACCGCGAGGAGTAAATGCTCAAAAAAATGATGTGGCAAATCTTGCATAAAAAAGCCATTCCATTCATTTTCAATAAAATAAGTTGATGGATCTAATTCCGTCACGGGAACAACGCCTGCTTCGTCTATTCGAATGAATCCCGCTTCTTCTAAACCGTGTAGCCGCAACAAAAACACTTCTTCTTTTAAAAATGGGGCTAGTCCAAAATAATTTTTAGCCCGAAAAAGGTGTGTGTCCGTTACCGCTTGTCCCGTTCGTTTTCCGGTTACGACCGCATATAAAAATGGCTTTTTCCGTGCCCGTCCAAAAGTATGAACCATAAATAGGAGATATTCATCTAGTCTATCCAAATTTCCGCCTCCATTCTCTCGTTATCATAACATAGAAACGTTTGTTCGACATCTGTTTTTTGAAAAAAATATGTTATACTTAATCTATATTTTGGCAGAAAGGGGTGGTCAAGTGGGAAAATACGCCATTGTTGACCAGGACACCTGCATTGCGTGCGGAGCTTGTGCGCTTCATGCGCCGCAAATTTTCGACTATAATACTGATGGACTCGCGTTTAATTTGCTTGATGACAATTCGGGAACACAGCCGATTTGTGAACGCGACGAGGACCAAGCAGCAGAAGCCGAATTAAACTGCCCATCATTATCCATAAAAATAGCGGACCGCCCGTTTAATGGCAATCCGCATCGATTCGATTCCTAATTAAGCGTTATGAACCTCATGACGCTTTTTTTCATGCTTTTTCCGTTCTTTTGGCGATTGATTTTTAATAATGAAATTCTTCATTGGTGCATAAAGAAGCAAGAAGCCAGCACTCACAATTACACCTTTTAATAAATTAAATGGAATAATAGCCGTTATGATAAGCCCGAATACATCAGTAGACGCTGGAAGACCACCAAGTTTTATATAAAACGGCAATAATACAAAGTAGTTGAAAATTGCCAACACTATCGTCATACAAATTGTTCCAACACCAGTCGCGAAAATAAGACCTTTTGTTTCACGGAAATGACGGAATAAATAATAAATCGGTAAAGTAAAACAAATACCAGACAAGAAGTTGGAGATTTCGCCTACAGGCACGCCAACTGGGCTTCCAGAAACAATAAATTCCAAAACATTTTTAATGAGTTCAATTAAAATGATGGCGAGCGGTCCAAACATTAACCCACCAATTAGCGCTGGAATATCACTAAAATCCAGCTTTAAAAATGGTGCACTTGGTAAAAGTGGAAATTGCAAAAGCATAATGACAAAGGCAAGCGTACCAAGCACTGCAACACTAACAAAAGTTTTCATCGAGTAATTTCTCATGAGTAACTCTCCTCTTTTGTCCATCCAAAGAAAATACGGTGCCCATTTAACCGTCTAACAAAAAAACCTCTCTAATCTTTAGCATTAGAGAGGTTTGTGAATATCTAAACAAGCTGGGCGTAAAAACGCCAAACTCACGTAAATGTTCATTTGCAGACAAGCCAAAAAGGCTGCCAACATCCTCTCCCATCCAGACTATACTGTCGGTCCTGGAATTGCACCAGAGTCACCTGTTAAAAACAGATCGTGGACTATTACCACCGGTCGGGAATTACACCCTGCCCCGAAGATGAACGATATTTTATTTTCACCAAAAAGATGATGAATCATTTAATATTTTACCATGAAAGTAAAAATTAGCAACCTTTTTTTGTTTAAAATAGCCATAAGACTTCGGTATTTAATGATTCGGCAAGCACTCGGCTTGCTTTTAGACGTTCTTTTCTGGCATTCGCCCGCGCCTCACGCCCCGCATGAATCATTTTTTCTTCAGCACTTTCCGGCACTACTTCCGGCACTTCAACTGTTTTCCCGTCATCATCAATGGCAACAAAAGTCAAAAATGATGTGGCCGCTAAATAGCGATCGCCTGTCTTCAAGTTTTCAGAAATCACCTTAACGAAAATTTCCATTGAAGAACGTCCAACTGCTGCCACATATGATTCAAGACAAACAGAATGATCACTTTTAATAGGACGAAGAAAGTCAACTGAATCGGTTGAAGCCGTAACAATGCCAACACGGCAGTGTCTAGACGCACTAATCGACGCTGTGTCGTCAATATACGTCATCAGTTTTCCCCCAAAAAGGGTGCTATGGTTATTTGTATCTTGTGGAAACACACGGCTTGTTTTAATAACACGGGATTCTTTGCAAAATTTTTGTTCTCGATTGGACAATTTAACTAACTCCTTTTTAGCGGCAGGCTAATAATGAACGATGAGCCTACGCCTACTGTACTTTCTACTGTAATATTACCATTATGTGCCTCCACGATGTTTTTAACAATGGCTAAACCAATTCCGGTGCCTGCTTTGCTGCGCGTTCTTGCTTTATCTGCTTTATAAAAGCGTTCAAACAAGTACGGGATATCCTCTTCTGGAATTCCGCTACCATTGTCACTGACAATAACTAACAACTGCCCATTTGCATAATCAGCATGCTCACGAACGGTGACAACGCCGTGATAGCCTTCTCGTCCGGTGTGACGAATGGCATTCATGATTAAATTAATAAGCACTTGCTCAAGACGATCGACATCGAAGTAATAGACTAAATCATTATCATCAACCTCCACTTTTAATTCAACAAAATTTTCTTTTGCTAAAACTTCGAAGTTAGATACAACTTTTGAAATAAACGGTGCGATTTTCATTTCTCGCCTATCTAGCTGTGTAAAGCCTGCTTCCATTCGTGCAAGGTCTAGCATATCATTGACTAGACGGCCAATTCGAAGCGACTCCTCATAAATAATTTGTGCAAACTCCCGTACTTCCTCATCTGTTTGAGCAACACCATCAATAATCGCCTCACTATAACCTTGCAACATAGAAATCGGCGTTCTAAGTTCATGCGAGATATTGCTAACAAAATCGCTTTTCATTTTCTCAAGTCGCTTCTCTTCGGTCATATCACGAATAACAGCTACAATACTACGAACATTTTCTCCGTTATAAAGCAACGTTAAAATCGCTACATACGTCTGATCTCCAAACGTAATTTCGCCAACTTGTTCATCTCGACTGCGCAAAATCTCATCAAGCATCTCTTCTAATTTTTTAGGAATTAAAACTTTCTCGTTGTTTTCATTAGAGAAAAACCAGTTATGCAAAAATTCTTCAGCTGGTGGATTACTTAAAATAATCGTTTTATCGATATTAAATTTTATAACCCCATCTGCCATTCCAACTAAAATATTCGATAATTGTTCTTTTTCTTGGCGAAGTGCACTAATATTATATTTCAACTGCTGTGCCATATTATTGAACGCCAGTCCCAAATCACCAATTTCATCATGCGTATAGCTCGGCACACGATTATCAAAATTCCCCCGTGAAACAGCAACTGCTATCTTTTTCATCTCCCGAAGTGGGAACGCCATTCTGGAAGAAAAGACAAACGATAAGAATGACGTAATTAAAATCGCGCCTAGTCCAGCCAATATAAGCGTTCTAGTTGCTTGTTTTGTCACACTTAAAATATCATGGAATGATTTATAAATATAAAGCACACCACTTTCACCGTTATCCAATTGGAATTTTTTCACATAGAGTTGCACCGGATAATTCATATCTTTGTCTTTAAAATCATATTTCATTTCTAAAGGCTCATCTTTTTCAGCCAAGGCTTCATTAATCTTTTTGTTGTGCGTTAATCTTTCTATAGAATTATTAGAAATCTTATCAGTTGACTGCCTTGTATAAACGCTTTCACCATCGCTAGAAATAATAACACCTATCGTATCATCAAGTAGCGTGAGCGATTCGCTACCAATCCCGTTATCAGTAATAAAGGCATCATTTTTATGCATAACACCAATGATTTTAGATGCATCTTGGTCTAGCTCAGCTTTAATCTCATTGAAATTATTTTTTTCATAAATAACCGCAACTAAAAAACCGCAAATGACAAGGACACCAATTAGAAGTAAAATAATTGTGCTCCAAATCTTTCCGACGATGCTATTCCATAACTTCATCCCACTAAGCCTCCCTTTAACCTAAAAATGAACAGGTTTTGAAGGTTGTCCATCACAACCGATTCAACCTGTCCATCTATTTTACTTAATCTTCTGGGACTTCAAATTTATAGCCCAGCCCCCAAACCGTTACAATCATTTTGGCAGCATCTTCAGAAACATCAAGTAATTTTTCTCTTAAACGTTTTACATGTGTATCAATTGTACGCAAATCCCCAAAGAATTCATATCGCCAAACTTCTTTTAAAAGTGATTCGCGATCAAAAACTTTATCTGGTGATTTAGCTAAGTAATATAACAAATCATATTCTTTTGGTGTTAAATTAATTTCAGTCCCATCAACAATAACTCGGTGTGCTTCATTATCGATGCTAAGGTGAGGGAAATTAATCATATCCCCAGGCGTAGCAGAAAACAAATTTTTGTCTTGTTGTTTTGCGCGCCGAAGAACAGCCTTAACGCGTAGTACAACTTCTCTTGGACTGAACGGCTTTACAATATAATCATCTGCCCCCACTTCAAATCCTTGCACGCGATTTGCCTCTTCGCCTTTTGCCGTTAGCATAACGACTGGTGTCGCCTTATACTCACGTAGTTCTCTACAAACTTCGATACCATCTTTTCCTGGCATCATTAAATCAAGCAATATCACTTCGTAATTATTGTTTAAGGCCATATGAAGTGCTTGATCACCATCACTTGCCTCTTCAATACGAAAATTTTCTCTTTCCAAATACATTTTCAAGAGCCGACGAATACGATCTTCATCGTCAACAACAAGCACTTTTACTTGATCACTCATAAGTACTCATCCCCCACATTCTCATTTGCATTTCATCTACTCTGTTAGAGAGAATCATTCTGCACGATTAACTTTATAAGCAGCTAAAATAGTACCCACATACTCTTTTAGTGCCTTTACTACTTTATTAAATAGCTTGTCTATTAAATTATACATGTTTTTTTTAAAACAAGCTATTAGAAACTTTTCTTTGTCGAAAAAAACTATCATTGTCCAGAAGGTTTTTGACCGAATTTGGCAAATGCTTGCAATTGTTTAACTTCATGATGACTAAGCTCTCGCCTTTCTCCAGCGTTCATTCCTCTTAAATCTAAAAAGGCATAACCTTCACGTGAAAGTTTTTGAACTGGATGACCAATTGCTTCAAACATTTTTCTTACTTGGCGATTTCTACCTTCATGAATAGTAATTTCAACAATTGATTTACTTTTTCCTTTATCAAAAGATCGCATTCTCACTTTGGCTGGTGCCGTCTTTCTTCCATCAATGATAACACCGCGTTCTAAATTTCTAAGCGCCATCTTTTCAGGAATTCCTTTTAAGCGAGCAATGTATCTTTTCTCCACTTTAAATTTTGGATGCATTAATAGATTAGCAAATTCTCCGTCATTTGTCATGAGAAGTAACCCCGAAGTTTCATAATCAAGTCTTCCCACTGGATAAAGCCTCTCTTCAATATCCAAAAAATAGTCCGAAACAACTTTTCGCCCTTTATCATCTGTTACAGCAGACACGACACCCCTAGGCTTATAAAATAAAAAATAACGATGAATTTCTTTTGTAATTTCAATACCTTCTACTTCGATACGGTCAGAACCACTGACCTTCACGCCTAATTCCTTTACGACTTTCCCGTTCACTTTTACTTTACCTTCTTGGATAAGCACTTCTGCTTTTCGTCTTGAAGTCACCCCTGCATTTGCAATCGCTTTTTGCAATCTTTCCATTATTCGTCTTCCTCCGTTCGGTTAAATTTATCAAAAAACAGATCCAATTCATCTTGTTCCGGTTCCGCCGAAGGTTCTGCAAGTTTTGGCAGCTCTTCAATACTACTCAAACCAAAGGCATCTAAAAATTCGCTTGTTGTGACGTATAACTTGGCACGGCCAGCTCCGTCTGCTCGACCTCTATCCGTTATGAGTCCTTTAGCGACAAGCGTGCGTATTGGACCATCCGTTTTCACACCACGAACTTCATCAACTTCCATACGTGTAATCGGTTGGTTATACGCAATAATCGCAAGCGTTTCAAGAGAAGCTTGTGAAAGAGAGCCTGAGTGTGGTGCCTCCACCAATTTGCGCAAGTATTCAGCATGCTCTTTTTTCGTAGCAAGCTGAAAAGACCCAGCAAGTTCAAGAAGAATAAGGCCACGAGAATCGTCCTGTTCATAGCGTTCCCCGAGGCTCTCCAGCAAGTTCAATGCTTCAATATAGGTGATTTCCATCGTTTCCGTTAATTGCTTTGTCGAAAGCCCCTCATCACCTGCCGCAAAAAGCAAGCTTTCTAACACGCCAATTTGTTGCTCTTTATTCACTAATTTCCCCTCTACCTTCTACATACAAGTCTTCTAAGCTTCCAGATTGCTCAACCGAAATTAATTTTCGCTTCATCAATTCGAGCAGTGCAAGAAAAGTTACGACAAGCTGGTCTTTCGTTCCTTTTTCGAACAAATCATCGAATTTCATTTTCCCTTTAACTTGATTTAGCTTCTCTAAAACTTCATCCATACGGGCGTCGATAGAAATTTCCTGTGTGGTGATACGCGTATGAAGCGGCTTATTGAGTTTTTGCCGACGCAGTAACTTATTGAAAGCCCCCAGCATATCGTTTAGCGTCACGTCAAGCTCCACCGAAGTTGTGCCATCATCATATTCGCCTAAATCCATCGGCGCTTTACTAAAGTAGAAACTGCGTTCGTTTTCCTTTTCCTTTAAATCTTTCGCCGCTTCTTTATAACGTTTATATTCCATTAAACGTTCAATCAACTCATCACGCGGGTCAAGTTCCGGATCAAACTCGTCAAAATCTTCTTCAAGCTCTTGTTTTGGTAGTAACATCTTACTTTTAATCGCAAGTAGCGTAGCCGCCATAACCAAGTATTCGCTTGCCACATCTAACTCCAAAAATTGCATTGTATGAATGTATTCCATATATTGCTCAGTAATTTCAGCAACTGGAATATCATAAATATCCACTTCCAATTTGCCAATAAGATGTAAAAGTAAGTCAAGTGGCCCTTCAAATGCCTCTACTTTAAAATTCATTTCCATCATGCGTTCACCACGGTAAATCGTTTTGCACTAGATTTTCATACGATTCGCGTCGCACAACAAGTTTTGCGTTACCATTTTCCACAAATACAACTGGCGGACGTGGAATGCGATTATAGTTGCTTGCCATCGCATAACCGTAGGCTCCTGTACAAAATACCGCTAGCACATCACCAGAATTTGATTTTGGAAGCGGCAAATCCCAAATTAACATGTCACCAGACTCACAACATTTCCCAGCAATTGAAACAGTTTCTTCAGTCTCAAGTAGTGGTGCATTCGCAAGCACAGCTTCATAATGTGCCTCGTAAAGCGCAGGACGAATATTATCACTCATGCCACCGTCAACCGCAACATATTCTCTAACACCCGGAACTTCTTTTCTAGAACCAATTTTATAAAGGGTCGTTCCCGCTTCCCCCACTAACGAGCGGCCTGGTTCAATCCAAATTTCAGGAACGCGCAACCCATTTTCATTCGCCATTTTCTTCACTTCTTGGATAATTTCCTTCACATATTCAGAAGGCTCAAGCGGCTTGTCCTCTTCCGTATAACGGACACCAAATCCACCACCTAAATTTAAAACTTGTGAGTCAAACTGCAATGTGTCATGCCACTCCACCAGTTTTTCCATAATGCGATGAGCAGCCATAATAAACCCTGTTGTTTCAAAAATTTGGGAACCAATGTGGCAATGAAGCCCGATTAAATCAAATTGATTCGGTGCAGCCAAAATGCGTTTAATGGCCTCTTCCGCTTGACCATTTGTTAAACCAAAACCAAATTTTGAATCATCTTGCCCCGTCAATATGTAATCATGCGTGTGCGCTTCAATTCCAGGAGTTACACGAACTAAAACAGGCATTTTAGTCGCCCGTTTTTCAAGTATTTCCTTTAACAATTCAATTTCATAATAATTATCGACCACGATACAGCCAATGCCATAGTCAATCGCCATTTCAATTTCTTCCGCCGTTTTATTATTCCCGTGGAAATGAATCCGTTCAGGTGGGAAATTCGCTTTCATCGCCGTATAAAGTTCACCGCCTGATACAACATCAAGCGATAAGCCTTCCTCTGCCATAAGTTCATAAATCGCAATGGAAGAAAATGCTTTACTTGCATAGGCCACCTGCGCACGAACGCCTAACTTTTCAAATGTTTTCTTAAATCCTCTGGCACGCTCACGAATTAGCGCTACATCATAGACGTATAAAGGGGTTCCAAATTCTTCGACTAACTTTAATGTGTCTACCCCTCCGATTTCTAGATGTCCTTCCGTATTCACATTCATAGTCCCAAAACGTTCAAATGTCACGCCTATCCCCCACCTTTACCAAAGAAATTTAATTTAAGTTCTTTACTATAGTAGCATAAAGGGCACTTCGGAAACAATAACAATCTAAATAAAAATACCTTTACTAAAAAAAGTAAAGGTATCGAATACGCCTATTAATTTAATTCGCCAACAATTGCTTTGACGTATGTTAAAAATGTGCTTCTAACTTTGTCAGTTGTTTCGATAACTTCGGCGTGAGATAACGGCTGGTCTAAAATTCCTGCCGCCATATTTGTAATGCAAGAAATCCCTAAAACGCGCATGCCAGCGTGTCTTGCCACAATGACTTCCGAAACCGTCGACATTCCAACGGCGTCAGCGCCCAGTGTGCGCATCATGCGAATTTCGGCTGGCGTTTCATATGTTGGACCGCTGAAGCCTGCATAGACGCCTTCTTGAATGTTAATTTCCAATTTGTTTGCCAGTTTTCTTGCTGTTTCGCGTAACGAAAGTTGATATGCTTCTGACATATCCGGAAAGCGGGGGCCAAAATGGTCTTCATTTTTTCCAATAAGAGGATTGGTTCCCGTAAAATTAATATGGTCGGAAATCAGCATCAAATCGCCCGCTTTGTAAAGCTCGTTCACACCGCCAGCCGCATTTGTCACAATCAAAATTTCGACGCCAAGCTCCTTCATCACGCGAACAGGGAACGTAACGTCTTGCATGGAATAACCTTCATAAAAGTGAAAGCGTCCTTGCATCGCAACAACTCGCTTATTTTGAAGTTCACCGAAAACAAATTGGCCAGCATGCCCTTCTACCGTTGAAACTGGGAAATGTGGCACTTGATCATAAGATAATTGAACAGGATTTACAATTTCATCTGCCAAAACGCCTAACCCGGAACCGAGAATGAGTCCAATTGTTGGACGTTCTTGATAACTTTCTCTAATTTTTGCTACTGCTTCGTTCACTTTTTGAGTGCTCATGTCTTTACTCCTTCTTTTCTATTATTTTAAGTCGTGTAAAAAACTTTTACCATATTCAGGCATTTTAACAGCGAAGTTTTCAGCAACCGTTGCACCTAAGTCTGCAAAAGTTTCGCGAAGTGGTAACGCTTTTCCGCCATCTTTAAAGCGTTTGGAATACACAAGAAGTGGTACATATTCACGCGTATGATCGGTGCCGCGGTAAGTGGGATCATTTCCATGATCCGCTGTAATCATTAATAAATCGTCTTCCGCCATTTTTTCAAATACTTCTGGAAGTCGTGCATCGAATTCTTCAAGTGCACGTCCGTAGCCTTCTGGATCGCGGCGATGACCGAATAACGCGTCAAAATCAACTAAATTGAGAAAACTCATACCTTCAAACGGTTTGTCTAAAACTTGTACAAGTTGGTCCATTCCGTCCATATTAGACTTCGTACGGATGGATTCTGTGACGCCTTCCCCGTCAAAAATATCGGAAATCTTGCCAATCGCAATGACATCCTTTCCGCCGTCTTTTAGCGCATTCATAACAGTTGGTTTAAATGGCTTAAGTGCGTAGTCGTGACGATTCGCCGTCCGTTTAAACGCGCCTGGTTCCCCGACATAAGGTCGTGCAATAATTCGGCCTAGCATGTAAGGGTCGTCAAGCGTAATTTCTCGACAAAACTCACAGATTTCGTAAAGCTCTTCAAGCGGGATAATATCCTCATGCGCCGCAATTTGCAGCACCGAATCAGCAGATGTGTACACAATTAGTGCGCCGGTTTTCATTTGTTCCTCGCCGAGCTCATCTAAAATTTCCGTACCGCTCGCAGGTTTATTGCCAATTACTTTCCGCCCCGTCTTATCTTCAATCTGCTTAATTAGCGCATCCGGAAAGCCGTCAGGAAATACACGGAAAGGCGTATCAATGTACAGCCCCATAATTTCCCAGTGTCCGGTCATCGTGTCTTTCCCACGCGACGCTTCTTGCATTTTCGTAAAGTAGGCAAGTGGTTTCTCTTCTTTTTCTATGCCTAAAACGGGTTCAATGTTGGAGAGGCCCAGTTTGCCCATTTCTGGCATGTGTAAGCCTTTCATGTGTTCAGCAATATGACCAAATGTATCGACACCAAAATCGTCAAATTCGGCCGCATCCGGCGCCTCACCAATCCCAACTGAATCCATCACAACAACGTGAATACGTTTAAACTTTTCAACCATTTCCTCATCGCCCTTCTATAATTTATGCGCGCGGATGAAACTCTTTGTAGACATCTTTTAAACGCGCCTTTGTTACATGTGTATAAATTTGTGTCGTCGAAATATCTGAATGACCAAGCAGTTCTTGAACAGAACGCAAATCTGCCCCGTTTTCAAGTAAGTGCGTCGCAAATGAATGCCGTAACGTATGCGGGGTAATCGGTTTTTCAATGCCCGTCTTTTTCGCAAGCTGTTTCAAAATTTTCCAAAACCCTTGCCTTGTAAGCCCGTTTCCGTGATGATTCAAAAAGACAAAATCATTTCGATTAGAAGACTTCCTAAGTTTTGGTCGACCGTTTCGCAAATATTCTTCCAAAACCGTTGTCGCCGTTTTCCCAAGCGGAATGATACGCTCTTTGTTCCCTTTTCCAATCGTTTGAATAAAGCCCATATGTAAGTGAAGGTCATCCATTTTAAGTTGCACCAGCTCAGTAACACGAAGCCCTGTCGCATAAAGCACCTCAAGCATCGCTTGGTCGCGCAAGCCAAGCGGCGTATTCGTATTTGGCGCATCTAGCAGCTTCTCAACCTCTGCAAGACTAAGCACTTTAGGTAAACTTTGCGCTTGTTTTGGCGTCTCAATTTGGATCATTGGATCGCCTTTAATTTTACCATCATGAAGTAAAAAATGAAAAAACGAACGAAGTGATGCAATGTAACGTGCCACCGTACGCGGCGACTTCCCGTCATTTCTAGCCACACTAATAAATG
Organism: Listeria sp. ILCC796; assembly: GCF_900186175.1. Taxonomy (NCBI): domain Bacteria; kingdom Bacillati; phylum Bacillota; class Bacilli; order Caryophanales; family Listeriaceae; genus Listeria; species Listeria sp. ILCC796. The sequence continues at coordinate 167,170 of NZ_FYBV01000003.1, read as the reverse complement.
CCACAATATCTTCACGCCCAACCTTTTCAAAATCATCATCGTTTGATTTTTCCTTGTAGAAGTTCGCAAAGTAAAGCAAGTCGCGTTTATAGGCAGCAAGCGTATTCATCGATAAACCACGTTCAACAGATAAAAAATGCAAAAAATCCTCAATTAAATCGTTCATTTTCTCGCCTCCTGCCCATTCATTTTAACATGAAACCCTTTTCTGGTGAACTTTTATCTGCTCACTCCGAAATTGTTGTTTTTTTCATATAATTAAAAAAGAACTACTACATTCTTGTAGCAGTCCCAAACTATTTCTTGCTTTTTTTCTTGCAGTCTGAACAAACACCTTGAAACGTTAAACGATGGTCTTTAATAAGAAAATTCCAGCGCTGTTCAATTATTTTCTCGACATCTTCAAGCAAGTCTTCTTGAATCTCTTCCACCGATCCGCATTCTAAGCAAACAAGGTGATGATGGAAATGCTTGGCACCTTCTTTACGCAAATCATAACGCGATACGCCATCACCAAAATTAATTTTATCGACAACACGCAGCTCCGTTAAAAGTTCGAGCGTCCGATAAACCGTTGCAAGGCCCGTATCAGGCGCGATATTCTTCACACGTAAAAAGACTTCTTCTGCACTTAAATGATCTTTTTCATTTTCCAGCAAAACACGAACTGTCGCTTCACGTTGCGGCGTTAATTTATAACTCGCATCATGAAGCTGAGCCTTAATTCGTTTAATGCGACCTTCCATATAGACGCCTCCCTTTAAAAATAAATATTCTCAATCAGAAACCATTATTTAGAATTATTATTATTTAGAAATGAGTATCTTCACATTTCAACACTCTAAAAATATCCGCATTTCCATTCAGATAACTATGTTTATAACGATAACATAATTTACAAAAACTGTCTATAGTGATTATCATTTACAGTAAAAATCAAGATTATTTATAATTATTATTATTTATAATTTTTACTTCCTAAAAGTTTGCCTTGAAAGTTACGCCTAAAACGTCTATACTAAATTCATTGAGAATCATTATCACTAAAATAAATGGAGTGATTTTATGCAAAACTTATATACAGAAAACCTGCAAATTGCTTATGATAAACGAATTATTGTTGACTCATTAAATATATCTATTCCTAAGGGAAAAATTACCGCCCTAGTTGGCGCAAATGGTTCTGGAAAATCTACCATTTTAAAAACAATGTCTCGCCTTATGAAACCAAGTAAGGGACATGTCATTTTAGATGGTAAAAAAATCCATCAAGTCGCGACAAAGCAAATTGCGAAGGAACTTGCCATCTTGCCACAAAATCCGACAGCTCCCGGCGGCTTAACGGTTTATGAACTCATTGCTTATGGCCGCAGTCCTCATCAAACTGGTTTTAAAATCAGCAGTAAAGAGGATCAACATATGATTGAATGGGCGCTTAAAATGACGAATCTTGAAGAGTTTAAAGACCGCCCTATTGAAAACTTATCTGGTGGTCAAAGACAACGCGCTTGGATAGCGATGGCACTTGCACAAGATACATCCATTTTATTTTTAGATGAACCTACTACCTTTTTAGATATGACACACCAATTAGATGTGATGAACATTTTGAAGCAGTTAAATCAAACTGAAAATCGTACCATCGTTATGGTCGTACATGATTTAAACCATGCTTCACGGTACGCTGAACATATGATTGCCATCAAAAACGGGCAAGTTGCCGCAAGCGGAACACCTCAAGAAGTGATGACTTGCGAAATTTTAGAAGATGTTTTTAATATTAAAGCCGATATTTTAATGGACCCTAGAAGCGGCGTACCGCTTTGCCTGCCATATGAAACTTGTAACGGTTGTGAAATTAAAGATGTTGTAAGGGAGCTTGATCATGTTGAAGCCATCTCTATTTGATGTCACCATAATTGGTGGCGGCCCAGTCGGTCTATATGCCGCATTTTATAGCGGTCTTCGTTCTATGAAAACAAAAATTATTGATGCTGAACCAGATGTTGGCGGCAAAATTCGCTACTTCTATCCTGAAAAGCTGATTCATGATATTGGCGGCATCCCTGAAATTCTCGGTGCTGATTTAGTCGCTAATTTTAAGAAACAGGCGGAAACGTTTAATCCGACCTTTGTTTTAAACACCCGCGCAACGTCTGTCGTCAAACAAAATGATGGCACTTTCTATATTAAGACGGACGACGGGACCGTTCATTTAACCAAAACGATTATTATTGCAGTTGGTAGTGGGACTTACAAAATGAATCCGCTCGAAGCTCGTTTTGCGGAAAATTTCCCAGCACAGATTCACTATCATTTGCGCGATTTGGAAAAGCTTAGAGATAAGAAAGTCGTCATTTCAGGAGGTGGCGATGCGGCGCTTGATGCAGCATTGATGCTTCTTCCGATTGCTAAAAGTGTTGAACTTATTTACCGTGGCGATGACTTCAAAGGCTATGAGGAACGCGCGAAAGCCGTTCATTCTTCTGGTATTACGACACATTTGCACCACGAGATTACAAGCTTACATGGTGATGAAAATTTGAAAGAAATTGAATTAACTTGTAAGCATTCTGGGGAAAATAAAAAAGTTATGTGCGATGCGGTTTTTGTCAATCACGGCGTTGAAGTCGATATTGGTACGATGCGTGACTGGGGATTTGCAACTGAAGAATGGGGCATAACAGTCGACAAAGAAATGCAGACGACTGTGCCAGGTATTTATGCTTGCGGCGATGTCGCCTGCTATCCGAGAAAAATTCGAATTATTGCAGCGGGGCTTCACGAAGGTCCAATTGCTGTCAATAGCGCGAAAAAATATTTGGATCCAAATGCGGCGCCAGAAGCAATGGTTAGCACACATCACGAGCATTTTATGCACTAAAAAAGGTTGGGAATTTTGAGCCACCAAAAAAAGTTAGACCTAAAATCTAACTTTTCGGGGCATAACATTTTCCCAACCTTTTACTGTTCTTCTGCTTTTAATTGTTCTAACTCTAAATATTGAATTGCAAACATTGTTTTGGCATCGCAAATTGAAGCTTCTTCAATTAATTGCTTGGCTTCATCTAAAGTGACTTCTAAAACATTGATAAATTCATCATCATCTTGGGCTAAAGGTTTATTTTGTTTATGTAAGCCTCGTGCGACATAAATATGGATAATTTCATCAGCAAAGCCTGGTGCCGTGTAAAAAGAAGTTAATAACTCTAGTCCACTTGCCTTATAGCCTGTTTCTTCTTCTAGTTCACGTTGTGCTGTTTCTTCTTTTGGTTCATTTACTTCCATTTTACCTGCTGGAATTTCAACGACTGTTTTCTCTAAAGGTTTACGATATTGCTCGACCATAACAATTTTCCCATCGTGTGTAATCGGAATAATCCCCACTGCTCCCGGATGTTTAATGAGCTCTCTTTTCGCGATTTTACCGTTTGGAAGGCGCACATCTGCTACAGAAAGCTCCACAACACGTCCTTTAAAAATGGTTTCCTCACTAATTGTTTTTTCTTCTAAATCCTTCATTTAGAGCACCTTCTTTCTATTTATATATTTTAACATAAAATTTGGTCCGAGATGAATTTACATCGCACGACTGATAACATCATTTCTTCAATTATGGTATGATGAAGTCAAATCAAACATCCTTTCTAAAAAGAAAAAATCTTGTATAATGAAAGTAAGTAATCCCAAGAGATTACATAAATTTATTTTTTAGAATAGGTATCTGAAGGAGAAGATAAACAATGACTACATTTAAAAAGATTATGGCGTTTACAGGTTCCATTTTTATCGTCATCGTGTTATTCGGTATTCTTTCAGCCATCTTAAAGAGTAGCTGGCTTCTGATTGCTTTAATCACCATTGCTGTAGCTTCTATTCTGTTTTTCTTTTCTGCAAAAGCAGGTGACCAAGCTTTAACCGAAAAGACAGGTTTAACAAAAAAAGAATTCAAATATATTCGCTCAAATTTAGAGGAAGCGCGTCTTAAAATAATGCGCCTTCAAAAAATCATGTCTACAAATAAAGGACTCTATTCTTTTCAAGAACGTAACAAAACACTTCAACTGGCGAAAAGAATCTATGGGATTGTAAAAGATGAACCAAAACGTTTTTACGAAGCGGAAGATTTCTTCTTCTCCCACCTTGATTCACTTGTAGAACTTACTGAGAAATATGCTTTTCTTGAGAGCCAACCTGTTAAAGATAAAAAAATCTATCAAACTTTGTCAGACACTCGCTCACTTTTAAATGATTTGAGCCGTGTGATTGAAAAGGATTTGTTTACACTCCTTAATCAAGATGTTAACAGTCTTGATTTTGAGCTTGAAGTTGCTAAAAACTCAATTTCCAAGCAAAAACAAAAGTTCGAAAGGAGCTCGAAACATGAGTGAGAACAGTGAAAAAAAAGAATTAAATCAAACTGAATTACTTGAGAAAGATATGAATCATACATTAGATGATTTACTTAGCAATCCATTCGGAATGGATGATACAAAAAACACGAGCATTACGAATAGCGAAAATGACGCGGCGCCTCGCCTCGTAGATATGCTTCCTGAAAGCAATAAACGTCAGGCTCTTGAACTGAGCAAACAAATTGATGCGGGAAATCAGGCGGCCATTCTTGGATACGGTGCACCTGCTCAAGCGAAACTTCATGATTTTTCGCACTCAATGCTCGCCCACGTGCAGAAGCAAGATGTTGGTCCGATTGGGGATATCATTAGCGACTTGATGTATCGACTGCAAGAAGCTGATCCAGACGAGCTTGCTGCACGCAATAAAAATATTTTCACAAAAATGTTTCACCGTGTGAAACAATCGATTAATGAAATCACGTCAAAATATCAAAAAATTGGCACCCAAATCGACCGAATTGCTTTAAAACTAGAGCATTCGAAAAAACGCTTGATGGAAGATAACTCCTTCTTAGAGCAACTTTATGATAAAAATAAAGATTATTTTCAAGCTTTGAATATTTATATCGCGGCTGGCGAATTGAAGCTTGAGGAAATCAATGATAAATTGTTGCCTGAACTTCGCAAAAAAGCTGAAGAAACTGGCGATCAAATGGATTTCCAAGAAGTGAATGATTTGACGCAATTTGCTGACCGTCTTGAAAAACGTGTGCATGACTTAAAACTTAGTCGGCAGATTACGATTCAACAAGCACCGCAAATTCGTTTAATCCAAAATACGAACCAAGCGTTAGCTGAAAAAATTCAATCGTCCATTATGACGGCTATTCCGCTTTGGAAAAACCAAGTGGCGATTGCCTTAACACTTTTAAGACAACAACAAGCAGTTGAAGCACAACGTCAAGTTTCTGAAACGACAAATGAACTTCTGAAACGCAATGCTGACATGCTGAAAACAAACGCGATTGAAACTGCGCGTGAAAACGAAAGAGGTATCGTGGATATCGAAACGCTTAAACATACGCAATCAAGTTTAATTGAAACACTGCAAGAAACACTTAAAATTCAACAAGAAGGCCGTGCTAAACGTGCTGCAGCAGAAAAAGAACTCGTTTCTATGGAACAAGAACTAAAAGATCGTTTAATTGAATTACGTTAAAAATACTATAACTTAAACGTGTCGCGCAAAACTAGGCTTTGGAATCTCAAAGCCTAGTTTTTTAATGTGCGGTACATTAGTGTCACCGCGTAGAACTTGTCGTGAACGCGGAAATAATCGGGATACTCCCCCGCCACATTAAATCCGAATTTTTTATATAACAGAAAGGCAGCTCGGTTCTCACTCACAACTTCAAGCGTCAAAATGTGCAGGCCGGCTGTTTCGGCCGAATGGACAAGCGCCTCCAGCATTTGCGAGCCGATTCCTTGTCCCCAAAACGCTTTTTTCACAGAAAGTGAAATCTCCCCGCGGTGCGCCATTCGCTCTTTAGGTGGCACAATCACAAGCCCAACGCTAATCAGCTCATCATGTTCATAAGCCACGAGCATACAAGCCTTTTGATGATAAAAATAATCTTCGATGATGGCTTCTTCGTCTGAACGGGAAACTAAAAATTCATTTTTCCCAAAAGTTAAAAATGAAGTTTCTCCCCCAACACCGTTTAAATAACGAATAATATTTTCGGCATCCTTTTTTTCAGCAACGCGAATTGTAACCATATACTCCTCCTTTTATATACCTTCTAGGCGCATATTTTCAAAATGAATGGGTTTTAAGTTTGTGACGGTCAAACCGATTAGACGAATAGCTTCTTTACCATCATAAACATCATTTAGTAGCGCGGCTCCGGCTTCGTATATCATTTGGCGATCATGGATATAATCGGTAAGCGTCATCCGTTTTGTTATCGTCGTGAAATCACTATATCGCAGTTTTAAGACTACCGTTTTTCCGTGCTTTTGGATTTTAAGTAGTCGCGTTTCAATCTTTTCTGCAAACCGCATTAAACTTTTTTCAAGCAGAGCCTCATTTAAAACATTTCGTTCGAAAGTGGTTTCTTTCCCAACTGATTTACGGTCACGATGCGGATTGACAATGTTATTCGAACGACCTCGCACGTGGCGATACAAGTAGTAGCCATGTTTATGGAACTCTCGAATCAAATCCCATTCACTCCATGCTTTTAAGTCTTTACCCGTTTTTATGCCTAAACGATGCATTTTTTCGGAAGTTACTTTTCCTACTCCATAAAATTTGTCAATGGGAATAGTTTCTAAAAATTGTTCAGCTTTTTCTGGCGGGACGACTGTCAGACCGGCTGGCTTTTTATAATCGGATGCTATTTTAGCAATAAATTTATTGTAGGACACTCCAGCAGACGAAGTGAGGCCTAATTCATTGTATATCGCATATTGGATTTCCCTTGCGATAAGTGTTGCGGAAGTCATGTTTTTTTTATTTTCTGTCACATCTAAATACGCCTCGTCCAACGAGAGCGGCTCAATGATGTCCGTATAGCGTCTGAAAATATCGCGAATTTGGCTAGAGATTTCCATATAGTGCTCCATGTTTCCATGAATGAAAATCCCTTCTGGGCATAGCTTAACTGCTTGTTTTGTGGGCATTGCAGAGTGTACACCAAATTTACGCGCTTCATAAGAACAGGTCGAAACAACACCGCGCTTGTTTGGATCGCCGCCGATTATAAGCGGTTTCCCGCGGTACTCAGGATGGTCGCGTTGCTCAACAGAAGCATAAAACGCATCCATATCAATATGAATTATCTTTCTGCTCACATCCATGTTAAGCCACCCCTCTGAAAACGAACGTTTGTTCTATTTCTATTATACCAGAATCTTAATTTTTTTCAAGAAAAAAAACGCCTAATATGGCGTCATTTTTTCATGAAAGCATTTCGCCCAAAAAACTCGACGACACTCGGCATTACTTGATAAATTCTTGTCCCCATGTTCATCAAAAACGGCAAATTCACCTCGCGCCGATTTTTCCCAATGATTCGGATTGTTTTTTCAGCTACTTTTTCGGGTTTTAAAACGAAAAATCCTACGCTTTTTAAATACTCTCCTGATTCATCTGCAAGGTCAAAAAAGTTTGTCGCAATCGGTCCAGGATTCACCGTTGTCACCTTAATGTTGTCCGCCTTTAGTTCCATCCTTAACGCATTTGAATAGCCTAACACCGCAAATTTGGTTGCCGCATACGCACTCGATTTTGGCGTCGCAATTTTGCCGGCTTGAGAAGCAATATTTACAATATGCCCGCTTCGTTTTTCCTTGAAATGCGGAATAAAAAGTTGCGTCAAGCGAATGAGTCCCAAAACATTCGTATCAAACATCGCTTCCACCGTTTCAAACGGAGTGTTTTCTGCCGTTTCAAACAGACCAAAGCCAGCGCAATTGATTAGCACGTCGATATCGTGAGCCTGTAAAATTTCTTTGATTATTTGTTCCATAGCAAGAAAATCTGTCACATCGAGCGGGTAGACGTGTGTACTGACTTGGTAGTCACGTTCAATACGCGCACTAATTTCGGCAAGCTTAGCCGCATTTCGCGCAATCAAAATAACACTCGCTTCTGATTTCGCCGCATAATGGGCTAAATTTTCGCCAAGACCGCTTGAAGCGCCCGTTATTAGAACCGTTTTTCCTTTTAAAAAAGAATTCATTTTTGCCTCCTAAATAGTAAAACTAGCAAAGTCTTCAGCGATATCCGTATTTGGAAACACTTCACGCGCCTCGTCGCAAAGCTGTAAACTGGCTTCCTTGTCGTACCGCGAGCTAATATGCGTCAAAATAAGATGTTTCGCGCCAGCAATTTGGGCAAGCTTGGCCGCATCGGTTGTCGTTGAATGCATGTATTCTTTCGCCATCTCTTCTTTAGACGCTTCAAACGTTGCTTCATGCACAATGATATCTGCATTTTCCGCTAACGCTCGCTCGTTCTCTTGTGGCCTCGTATCACCAAAAATCGCAATAATGCGCCCTTTTTGTTTTGGCCCAATAAACGCCTCACCATCAATCATTCGACCGTCAGGAAGCGCCACTTTTTTTCCTTGCTTTAATTCCTGATAAAGTGGCCCTGCCGGAACCCCTTCCTGCTTAAGTCGTGCGGCATCAAGTGTCCCCGGCTTATCCGCCTCAACCAACCGGTAACCAAAGCTCGAAATGCCGTGATCGAGCTCATCACAAACAACTTGCCACTGATTGTCGCGGAAAATTTCGCCTGGTTCAACTTCTATGACCTGAAGTGGGTAGGTCAAATGAGAACCACTAAGTTCCAAAGAATTTTCGATAAAGGCAGCTATGCCCGTCGGACCATAAACTGTCAATTCTGTTTCTCCGCCTTGAAATGAACGGCTGCTTAAAAGACCGGGCAAACCAAAAATATGGTCGCCGTGTAAATGTGTAATAAAAATTTTTTCAAGTTTGCTTAGCCGAATTGAACTGCGCAAAATTTGATGCTGCGTCCCTTCTCCGCAATCAAACAGCCAAATCGCATTTCGCTCATTTAACATGGAAATGGCAATTGATGTGACGTTGCGATTTTTTGAAGGCACTCCCGCACCTGTCCCAAGAAAAATAAGTTCCATTTTTCTCCCAACTTTCTAAATCAATATGTTCCATTTTATCATACTCCTTCAAAAATGAAATGAATTCTCGAAATAAAACGTTTTCATTTTAAATTCACATTCTTTTTCTAGTTCAAACAGTTGCACAAACATACTTTAATGGATAAAATAGTATGGAGCTATAGAGCTTTTTGTGCTCGAATGGATTTATGTAATCCTTGTTAAAGCAGAAACGAGAAAGAGGGTAAGTGCGTATGACAGATAATTTAGAACAAAAAGCTTTGATTACAATTTTTGGCGGTACGGGAGATTTAGCAAATCGAAAACTTTACCCTTCGCTATATCATTTATTTAGCAAAGGCTATTTAAAGAAAAATTTTGCTGTAATTGGAACTGCGCGCCGGGAATGGAGTAATGATTTCTTTCGAGATAAGGTGAAAGAATCAATTCAAGATATTGCCGCTTCAAGTGCTGAAGCAGATGAATTTGCTAGTCATTTTTACTATCAGTCACATGATGTCACCAATAAAGAGTCCTACGTTTCGCTTAAAACATTGTCAGATGAACTTGATCAAAAATATGATTTAGCTGGCAATCGTATTTTCTACTTAGCTATGGCGCCGAACTTTTTCGGCATTATTGCAAGCCGCATCAAATCTGAAGGCTTTGTTGATACGAAAGGTTTCCATCGTTTAATTATTGAAAAACCGTTTGGGCATGACTTAGAAAGTGCTCATGAATTAAATGATTCCCTTCGTGAAGCTTTTCATGAAGATGAAATCTACCGTATTGACCATTACTTAGGGAAAGAAATGATTCAAAATATTTCCGTTATTCGCTTCGCTAATTCTATTATCGAATCACTTTGGAATAATCGTTATATTGACAATATTCAAGTTACGCTAAGTGAAGTTTTAGGTGTTGAAGACCGCGGGCGTTACTATGATGAAAGTGGTGCACTCCGCGATATGGTGCAAAACCATATTTTGCAAATTGTTTCCTTACTTGCTATGGAACCGCCTATTAAACTTTCCACCAAAGAAATTCGTCATGAAAAAGTACGAGCACTACGTTCTCTTCGCGTTTATGAAGGTGAAGAAGTGTTAGAAAACTTCATTCGTGGGCAATACGGTTCTGGTCACGCATTTGGTAAAGATTTAAAAGGTTACCGCGAAGAAGACAATGTGAATCCAGACTCCAATACCGAAACGTTTGTCGCGGCGAAACTATTAATTGATAATTTCCGCTGGACTGGCGTCCCGTTCTATATCCGAACTGGTAAACGTTTAGCTGCCAAAGCTACACAAATTGCGATTCACTTTAAAAACGTCCCAATGAACCTTTTTGGTAGCGATATGTCACTAGGCGGCAATGTGCTCGTCATTCATATCCAACCTAATGAAGGTATCACTTTACATCTTAATGTTAAAAAGCCTGGTCAAGGTATGGAAACCATGCCGATTAATTTAAACTACGCTCATTCTTCTCCAGACGGAATGAACACACCAGAAGCATACGAAAAACTCATTTTAGACTGCTTACGCGGTGATGCCACTTACTTCTCACATTGGGATGAGGTAAGTCTATCTTGGAATTTCATCGATCACGTAGCAGATGTTTGGAAAAACACGAAGGGACACTTCCCGAATTATAAACCTGGCACGATGGGGCCAGATGAAGCAGATGAACTACTCGCTAAGGATGGCTTTAGCTGGTTTAAAGTTCATGAAGAATAAAAAACAAGCGGCGAGGAATTAAATCCTCGCCGCTTGTTTTTAAACATTGTCCGCACTTTTATGGCTAATCGCAAAAGCTCTGCTTCTGTTTTTGGCTCCATTTGGGAATTTAATGCCTCTAATCTTATCATTACTTCCCTTAGCTGTTTATATTTTGGAGGGCCCAATCAATTTTCCCGCGCCCAGATTTTTCGAGAAAGTCATTTGCTTTTGAAAATGGTTGGCTTCCAAAAAATCCGCCATTTGCTGCAAGTGGTGATGGGTGTGTTCCTTTAATTAAATAATGTTTTGGATTCGTCACACCTTCTGCTACCTTTTGAGCGTGGTTGCCCCAAAGAATAAACACAAGTGGTTCGGGGTAATCATTTAGTTCAGCTAACACTCTTTTCGTGAAAGTAGCCCAGCCGTATGATTTATGGCTTCCCGCCTCCCCTTCCTGAACGCTCCAACTTGTGTTCATCATCAAAACACCTTGCTCCGCCCAACCACCTAAATAACCATGATTTGGCGCATCAATATTTAAGTCCGTTTTCAACTCTTTATACATATTTCGCAAGCTAGGCGGAATTTTTTGCCCCGGTTTAACCGAGAAACTAAGTCCATGCGCCTGCCCCGCGCGGTGATACGGATCTTGCCCGATAATGACCACTTTAGTCTTTTCATATGGGCATAATTTAAAACAGGAAAACATATCTTCTTCAGGTGGATAAACATTTCCTAAACGACGTGCCGCACCAACTTTTTCCATCAGTTCGACAAAATAAGTTTCATTCGCTTCCTGCTCTAAAAATTCACTCCAGCTTTTCATTAAGCTTACACCTCTTGCTTTCTTTTTTGACTAAAAAGAAAATATACGCCTAGCATACTTTCTAAGCCTCATCTTATGTATTTTTTTAGATTGCCCTAACTTATACTACAAAACGTAGTTATAAAAATTATATCATACCTAGAAGTTAAAAATAAAGTGCAAATTGATTATTCAAGCTTGAATTTAAATGGGCACATGCTAAAATGAAAGAGAATAATCTTAAAGGAGCAGTTGTAAAATGGCTGATAATTTGCAAGACTACATCGACAACGGGTTATATGGTCCGAAAGAATTGAATCCAGCAGAAAAAAAGAAATATTTGGGAACGTACCGAGAACGCGTCATTGTTGCGTTAAATAAAAGTGAAGTTCTTTCTAAAAAAATGTTGCCTGAACTAGAAGAAAAGGTTCTCACGTATGAAGGTTCCAAATTACTTTTAAATGGCGCACTTGGATACGCGCTGCTTCGGCCATATATTCAAATTGCTGAACGAACGAAACACGAGTTTTCAATTGTGTCACGTGAAGAAGAGGATACCGATATTTATCTCGTTTTAGCCGATACAAAAGAAGTGAATATCGAAGACGTCCATTTACATGCGGAGCAAAAGGAACCTGAAAACACAGAGAAACGCTCCCTTTTAGACAAAATCAAAGAAATTTTAAATTAGCATAGGAGGTTTAAAAGATGTTACACATAGTTGTTGTCGCATTATGCGCGCTAATGCTAATTCAATCACTTTACTTTTTCATTCGAAAAAACGTCAATATGGGCGTACTTTTCTTATTAATTACAGCCGCTTTATTCATGCTCACACGCATTTAACGGCTGATTGGACAAAATGGCTTGTTTCAATTTTGCCTGCATCACGCCAATTCCCGAGTAGCCAATGAGTGGCTGCACAAATTGCTGCGTACCACCTGTGATTTGTTCCAGAAGCGGACCATATTTTTTGCCACCAAGTAGAATAATTGATTCTTGATTTTCAAGTTTTAATGCGCGCCACTGCGCTTTTAGTGCGTCTAGTTGAATAGTTTCAGCTGTGACGCCTTTTTGATTGAAACGGACATCATATGTTTTCAAAAGGGTATCATTTGGGTGCAGGAATCCGTATTTGGGGGACAAAATCACGTATTCATCTGCAAATTTTTCTGCGTAAGCCTGACAGAGTTTATGAAACGTTCCAGTGTATGCTTTTCTTGCCTGACAAGGACCATATTTTGGATTTTTATCCCATATCTTAGGTTTCCCAGAAGGAATTATCATCATGTTTGATCCAGCTCCCAAAGTGTAATTTTCCCGCCTAGTTGCATTTCATCGTGGCCTTCTCGGTATTTAAAGCCGGTGCCTTGTAAAACATGTATCGAAGCTAAATTATGCTCAAATGACCGCGCAAAAATGCGGGTTATTTTTTTCTGCGCGACAAGCCACAAAACCATTTCAGCTAACGCCTCTTTCATGTATCCATGGCCTTGATAGCTTTCTACAATGCTGTATCCGAGCTCAATTTCTCCTGTTTCGTCGGGATTCCCTTGCCCACCAATTTCACCGATTACAATGCCTTCTTCTTTTAAGACAACAAGTTTTGTCCACTTTGTCATCTCAGGTTTGTTTTTCACATTTTCCAGAACATATGGTAAATAAAAAAAGAAATCGATTCCCGGCCATTCTTCTGAAACATCGTATCCCGTCACTTTTTCGAGCTCTGAAATACCTTTAATTGTGGCCTCAATCATTTCAAATGTATATTCAATTAAAAGCAACCGTTTTGTTTCCAAAGGTTCCATTTTATTCCCTTGCTTTCCTCATCAAATTTACTAATTTAAACTTATCAAAAAAAGCTCCACTTGTATACTTTTGGGTCCATCGTGATAAAAATATAATAATTTTAATCAAAAAGTAAAACTATTCTGTTTTCTTTTTTTATTTTCATCGAGAAAGCGTTTTCTTTTAAGTTATAGGTGGATTGTTATACCTGGTACTAATTTATCATTTTTCTATTCTCAATTATTGAATCGTCTAAACTGACAGAAAATTTTCAAATAACTGTTGACTTCTACGAGCAACACGTTTATATTTAATTATAACATTACATCACTTGCTAGATTTAAAGCTTTGATGTGGTAAATTATGAATGCTATATCCCATTTTGATTAAAAGGAGTTAATGACCATGAAACAAGTATCATTTAATGCCGTCATTACAATTTTATTACTCTAGCAGGACTTTGAATTCGCGATTTCAAGCGGTTTCGAGTCCTGTTTAGAATTACTAAATGGGATTCTTTCAAAGCATCCCATTTTGTTTGGAACAAAATTGGGGTGCTTTTTCTTTTGAAAAGATAGCTAGCATACATTTATTGTTTAGTAAATTCACAAAATTCTGCTTAGAAAATTTATGGTAGGAAAAGGGGTAGAAAAATGCGAAGTGATAAAATCAAAAAAGGTGTTGAACAAGCACCGGCAAGAAGCTTGCTGCATGCAACGGGGCAACTAAAAAGCCCGGGTGACATGAATAAGCCATTCATTGCAATCTGTAATTCATATATTGATATTGTTCCGGGTCACGTACATTTACGTGAACTTGCAGATGTAGCGAAGGAAGCTATTCGCGAAGCTGGCGGTATTCCATTTGAATTCAATACGATTGGTGTAGATGATGGGATTGCGATGGGACATATTGGTATGCGTTATTCCCTACCAAGTCGCGAAATCATTGCGGATGCGGCAGAAACTGTTATTAATGCGCACTGGTTTGATGGCGTGTTTTATATTCCGAATTGCGATAAAATTACGCCCGGCATGTTGCTCGCATCAGTTCGGACAAACGTCCCCGCTATTTTTTGTTCAGGTGGCCCGATGAAAGCTGGTCTTTCAGCAACCGGAAAAGCGTTAACGCTCTCCTCCGTTTTTGAAGCTGTTGGATCATTTAAAGAAGGCTCGATGTCGAAAGAAGAATTTTTAGATATGGAAAAAAACGCGTGTCCAACTTGCGGTTCATGCGCAGGAATGTTCACTGCCAACTCCATGAATTGTCTGATGGAAATTCTTGGTCTTGCTCTTCCGGGTAACGGGACGACACTCGCAGTTTCGGATGACCGGCGCGAACTGATTCGGAAATCGGCTTTTCATTTGATGGATTTGGTTAAAAAGGACATTCGTCCAAGAGATATTGTTACGAAGGATGCCATTGATGATGCGTTTGCGCTTGATATGGCGATGGGCGGTTCAACCAACACGGTACTGCACACGCTCGCGCTTGCTAATGAAGCCGGCATCGATTATGAGCTTGAGCGAATTAATGATATTGCAGCTCGTGTACCCTACCTTTCAAAAATCGCCCCGTCTTCCGCCTATTCGATGCACGATGTTCATGAGGCTGGTGGCGTTTCTGCCATAGTGAAAGAACTTGTGGAACTTGAAAATGCGATTCACCCTGACCGAATCACGGTAACGGGCAAAACGATTCGCGAAAATGTAGCGGATGCGGCAATCAAAAATGAAAAAGTCATTCATCCGAAAGAAGATCCTTATAGCCCTGTTGGCGGGTTATCCATTCTCTTTGGCAACATTGCACCAAAAGGAGCGGCGATTAAAGTCGGCGGTGTAGATCCGTCCGTTCAAGTGTTTAAAGGCGAAGCGATTTGCTTTAGTTCACACGATGAAGCGGTTGAAGCGATTGATAATCATACCGTAAAAGAAGGTCACGTCGTGGTCATTCGCTATGAAGGTCCAAAAGGCGGGCCGGGAATGCCAGAAATGCTCGCACCAACCTCTTCTATCGTTGGTCGCGGACTTGGTAAAGATGTGGCGCTCATCACAGACGGTAGATTTTCCGGAGCAACTCGCGGCATTGCCGTCGGTCATATTTCACCAGAAGCAGCAGCGGGTGGTCCGATTGCACTCGTTCGGGACGGTGACCAAATTATCATCGACTTGCCGAACAGAACGCTAAACGTGGACGTGTCAGATGCCGAACTTGAAGCGCGCAAACAAGAACTACAACCTTTTAAAGCAAAAGTAAAAACGGGTTATTTGGCTCGTTACACAGCGCTCGTCACATCGGCTCACACAGGCGGCGTTATGCAAATTCCAGAAGACTTATTAGATTAAAACGAGGTGATGAAGATGCTAAAAAACGAAGTAAGCGACACGGCAGCAAAAACAGGCGCCGAACTGCTAATTGATGCCTTGAATAAACAAAACGTTGAAATGATTTTTGGCTATCCGGGTGGTGCCGTTCTACCGCTTTACGATGGATTTTATGACTGCAATATTCCGCATATTTTGGCAAGACACGAACAAGGTGCCATTCATGCGGCGGAAGGTTATGCGAAAGTGACGGGCAAACCAGGCGTTGTTGTTGTGACAAGTGGGCCTGGTGCTACGAACGTGCTAACTGGAATTGCTGATGCCATGAGCGATTCAATTCCTTTAGTCGTTTTTACTGGCCAAGTTCATACGCCGGGAATTGGTAAAGACGCCTTCCAAGAGGCTGATATGATTGGGCTAACCATTCCGATTACAAAATACAATTACCAAGTGCGCGATGTGCGTGACTTACCACGAATTGTAAATGAAGCATTTCATATTGCGACAACCGGTCGAAAAGGCCCTGTTGTAATTGATATTCCAAAAGACATTGGAATTGCGCATACGGATGTGGTACATCCCGATACAATTGATTTACCGGGATACCAACCTACTTACTTACCGAATCCGTTGCAAGTAGAAAAATTGATGCAGGCGCTTGAAAAAGCGAATAAGCCGCTCATTTTAGCAGGTGCAGGCGTAAATCATTCGCGCGCGACGGCTGAACTTTTAGAATTTGCAGAACGTTATGAAATACCAGTTGTGAATACCTTACTTGGTCTTGGGAGCTTCCCTTCTGATCACGAACTTTTTCTTGGTATGGGCGGTATGCATGGCTCCTATGCTGCCAACATGGCGCTAACAGATTGCGATTTGCTCATCAACTTTGGTTCACGCTTCGATGATCGTTTAGCAAGCGCGCCAAAAGAATTTGCCAAACACGCTGTTATTGCTCATGTTGATATTGACCCAGCGGAAATTGGTAAAATTATTCCGACGCAAATTCCTATTGTGGCAGACATTAATGAAACGCTACAGCAAATTTTAAAAATGGATTTAGCGGACAAGGAAGATATTGCCCACTGGCACAAATTAAATATGACGCGAAAAGAACGACATCCTTATTCATATGACCGGAAACAAAATGCTGAGATTAAACCGCAAAAAGTAATTGAACTCGTTGGTGAATTAACAAATGGTGAGGCGCTTGTGGCAACGGACGTTGGGCAGCATCAAATGTGGGTGGCACAATTTTATCCTTTCCAATTTGACCATCAAATTATTACAAGTGGCGGTCTAGGCACGATGGGCTTTGGGATTCCAGCTGGGATTGGCGCAAAGTTAGCTTTTCCAAATAAAACGGTCGTGGCTTTTGTTGGCGATGGTGGCTTTCAAATGACGTCGCAGGAACTGGCGATTTTAAATGATTACGGCATCGCACTTAAGACGATTATTTTAAACAATGGCTCTCTTGGGATGGTCAGACAGTGGCAGGAAAAATTCCACAATGAGCGCTTTTCACATTCCATTTTCCAAAGTCAGCCTGATTTTGTGAAGCTTAGTGAAGCATACGGGGTCAAGAGTGTACGCATCACAGCCCCTGAAACGCTTGAAGCGAAATTACGCGAAGCTTTTTCACACGATGGTCCTGCTGTCATTGATGTTCATATTTCAAAAAATGAGCTCGTGCTGCCGATGGTGCCGAGTGGAAAACCGAATCATCAGATGGAGGGAGTCGAGTGAGATGCGCAGAATTATTACGGCAACGGTGAACAACGCTTCGGGGGTTTTGAACCGGATTACGGGTGTCATTTCGAGGCGACAATATAATATCGATAGTATTTCGGTTGGTTGGACAGAAACCCCGAATGTATCGCGGATTACGATTGTTGTTCATGTGGACTCACTGTATGAAATTGAGCAAGTGACGAAGCAATTAAATAAGCAAATTGATGTGTTAAAGGTTAGTGATATTACAGATGATCCGCATATTGAGCGTGAATTAGCACTTGTGAAAATTAGCGCCCCTGCTTCTGTTCGTGCGGAGCTCACTGCTGTGATTGAACCTTTTCGAGCGACGATTATTGATGTCGGTGCAAAAAGCATTGTCATTCAAGTTGCGGGAACGAGTGAAAAGGTAGACGCCTTTGTCGATGTTGTCAGACCTTATGGAATTAAACAAATGGCAAGAACTGGTGTGACTGGCTTTACACGCAGTCCGAAAAAAAATTAGGTAATGAATTACCCTATAGAAAAAATTTGGAGGTTAGGAAAATGACAAAAGTTTATTATGAAGATGCAGTAAATGGAAATGCTTTAGAAGGAAAAACGGTTGCGGTTATTGGGTATGGTTCGCAAGGTCACGCCCATTCTCAAAATTTACGTGATAATGGAAATAACGTTATTATCGGTATTCGTGAAGGTAAATCAGCGGAAGCGGCAAGAAATGATGGTTTTAAAGTATATTCTGTCAAAGATGCTGCTGAAAAAGCTGATGTGGTCATGATTTTGCTTCCTGATGAGACACAAGGAGAAGCTTATGAAAATGAAATTAAACCCGGCCTAGAAGCTGGCAATGCACTTGTTTTTGCACATGGTTTTAACATTCACTTTGACGTTATCACGCCGCCAAGTGACGTGGATGTATTTTTAGTAGCGCCAAAAGGTCCTGGGCATCTTGTTCGTCGCACATTCGTTGAAGGCGGTGCAGTCCCTGCCCTGTTTGCAGTTTACCAAGATGCAACTGGAGGCGCGCGCGATGTTGCTTTATCTTATGCAAAAGGTATCGGAGCAACACGTGCTGGCGTTATTGAAACAACCTTTAAAGAAGAAACGGAAACAGATTTATTCGGTGAACAAGCTGTTCTTTGCGGCGGTGCTACACATTTAATCCAAGCTGGTTTTGAAACGCTTGTGGAAGCGGGTTACCAACCTGAACTTGCTTACTTTGAAGTGCTGCACGAAATGAAATTAATTGTGGATTTAATGTATGAAGGCGGTATGGAAAAAATGCGCCACTCCATTTCAAATACGGCGGAATACGGTGATTACGTATCTGGTCCTCGCGTTGTGACGGCGGATACGAAAAAAGCAATGAAAGAAGTACTTACGGATATTCAAAACGGAAATTTTGCCAAAGCCTTTATTGATGATAATAAAAACGGCTTTAAAGAATTCCACCGTTTGCGTGCTGAACAAAAAGGACATCAAATTGAGGAAGTTGGCGCGAATTTACGTCGTATGATGCCATTTGTAAATCCTAAACAAGTTGAACAAGTCAAATAATTTTGTTCCATCAAATAAATCTAATGAGGTGAAATCGAATGAAAAAAATCCAGTTTTTTGACACTACACTTCGCGACGGCGAACAAACCCCTGGAGTAAATTTTGATGTAAAGGAGAAAGTTAGAATCGCCTTACAACTGGAAAAACTTGGTGTAGATGTCATCGAAGCCGGTTTTCCGATTTCTTCTCTAGGTGATTTTGAATGCGTGAAAGCCATTAGTGAAGCCGTTCAAACATCTAGTGTAACTGGTTTAGCACGTTGCCGGGAACAGGACATTTTACGGGCACATGAAGCGCTAAAACATGCGAAAAGCCCGCAACTGCATATTTTTCTTGCGACAAGCGACGTCCATATGCAGTACAAACTCAAAATGACCAAAGATGAAGTTTTGGCTTCTATCAAACACCACGTTACTTTTGCTAGAAAGCTATTTAACATTGTTCAATTTTCGCCAGAAGATGCGACGCGGACAGATCGGGCGTTTCTAATTGAGGCCGTTCAAACCGCCATTCATGCTGGCGCAAAGGTAATTAATATCCCTGACACGGTCGGCTACACGAATCCTACCGAATTTGGCCAGCTCTTCCGTGACCTAAAAGCGAACATTCCAGAATTTGATGATGTGATTTTTTCCTCGCATTGTCACGATGACCTTGGAATGGCAGTTGCCAATTCGCTGGCAGCAATTGAAAACGGTGCGCTCCGCGTGGAAGGTGCTATTAATGGCATCGGCGAACGTGCGGGCAATACTGCACTTGAGGAAGTCGCTGTAGCGCTCCACATTCGGAAGGATTTCTACCAAGCGGAAACGAATATAACACTCAATCAAATTAAGGCGACGAGCGATTTGGTAAGCCGGCTTTCAGGCATGCCGGTTCCGCGCAACAAAGCGGTTATTGGTGGCAATGCCTATGCGCATGAATCGGGCATTCACCAAGATGGTGTGCTGAAAAATCCGGATACGTATGAGATTATTACGCCAGCTCTTGTTGGCGTTCAAAAAAATTCGCTACCACTTGGGAAGCTTTCTGGGCGGCACGCGTTCACAGCACGCATGGAGGAACTCGGCTATTCGCTTTCGGAAGCGGAACAAAACGAAGCCTTTAAACAATTTAAAAATCTTGCTGATGTTAAAAAGGAAATCTCCGAGGCAGACTTGCATGCGTTAGTGGCTGGTCAAGCGGCTGAAACAGCGGAAAATGAATCGCTGACTCACCTCCAAGTGCAATTTGTGACAGATGGCGTTCAGGCGGCGGTCGTTAGAACAGAGGGACAAGATGGCGTGCGCGAAGACGCTGCGACTGGAGCTGGAAGCATTGAAGCGATTTACAACACGATTAATCGTCTGCTAAATCAAGACGTTACGCTCGTGAATTATCACATTCAAGCCATTACTCCTGGTCAAGATGCACAAGCGGAAGTTCATGTGGTTATTAAAAATCAAGCGGGCCATGAAATTCACGGA
The DNA here is from genome assembly GCF_900186175.1 of Listeria sp. ILCC796. Lineage (NCBI taxonomy): Bacteria > Bacillati > Bacillota > Bacilli > Caryophanales > Listeriaceae > Listeria > Listeria sp. ILCC796. The sequence goes on along the minus strand of NZ_FYBV01000003.1, from coordinate 146,777 downwards.
ATTGGCATTGACCATGATGTGCTGACCGCAAGTGCGAAGGCATACTTAAATGCAAGCACGAAAAAAATGCCTGAAACAGAAAAGTCATTTGAGGAGGCACGCTAAATGGAGTATACGATTACAGCACTTCCAGGCGACGGGATTGGACCAGAAATTATGGAGGCTGGTCTTTCTGCGCTAAAGGAAATTGAAAAACAATTTGGTCATACGTTTCAAATTAAAACTTGCGCGTTTGGTGGGGCGGCAATTGATTTGACAGGCCAGCCATTTCCAGAAGAAACGCTTCAAGCATGTCTAAGCGCTGACGCCATTTTGCTTGCGGCAATTGGAGGCCCAAAGTGGGATGATGCACCGATTCGGCCGGAACAAGGCTTACTTGCTCTTCGGAAATCACTCGGTTTGTTCGCAAATATTCGTCCTGTACAGGTGTCTAGAAGTATTAGCCATCTCTCCCCTTTAAAACAAGAGATTGTAAATGGCACTGACTTGGTGATTGTGCGGGAGCTGACGGGTGGGCTTTACTTCGGTGAGCCGAAGCGTTTCGACGCAGACAGCGCGGTAGATACGCTCGTTTATTCTGCTGAAGAGATCCGTCGAATTATCGTTCAGGCGTTTGAAATTGCGAAAAACCGCAAGAAAAAAGTGACTTCGGTTGATAAAGCGAATGTACTTGCATCGAGCAAATTGTGGCGCCAAATCGCAAATGATGTGGCGGCGGACTATCCTGACGTTACACTCGAACATCAATATGTGGACGCATGTGCGATGCATTTGATTCAAAATCCGCGGCAATATGATGTGCTCGTTACGGAAAACATGTTTGGTGATATTTTAAGTGACGAAGCTTCTGTTTTGTCTGGCTCACTGGGCATGCTTCCTTCGGCGAGTTTTGCGGAAAATGGACCTTCGCTTTATGAGCCGATTCACGGATCTGCGCCTGATATTGCGGGTCAAAACGTAGCAAACCCAATTTCGATGATTTTATCAGTTGCGATGATGTTAAGGGAATCTTTCCACTTGGAAGCTGAGGCGCACGCACTGGAAACCGCTGTAAATGATACCTTAATAGCCGGGTTTTTCACAAAAGATTTAAAGGGCGAAACGAGTACGACGGCCTTTACGACAGAAGTTCAAAAACGGATTAAAGGAGGCGTTACACATGGGTAAGACGCTATTTGATAAATTGTGGGACCGTCATGTGATTTACGGGGAAGTTGGTGAACCACAGTTATTATATGTTGATTTGCATCTCATTCATGAAGTGACTTCTCCGCAGGCGTTTGAAGGGCTTCGCATGGGAAATCGTCCAGTAAGACGGCCAGATAAGACGTTTGCGACGATGGATCACAACGTTCCGACTGAAGATATTTTTAACATTCAAGACTTAGTAGCGAAAAAACAAATTGAAGCTTTGCAAAAAAACTGTCGCGATTTTGGTGTCACACTTGCCGATGTAGGTTCTGACCGACAAGGAATTGTGCACATGGTGGGCCCTGAAACGGGGCTGACACAACCTGGGAAAGTCATTGTATGCGGTGACTCGCATACGGCGACACACGGGGCCTTTGGCGCGATTGGTTTTGGGATTGGTTCAAGTGAAGTGGAACATGTTTTTGCGACGCAAACCATTTGGCAGCAGAAACCGAAGTCGATGGGCATTGAAATTACGGGCGAGCTGCAACCAGGCGTTTATGCGAAGGATATTATTTTGCATTTAATTGCCACTTATGGCGTTGCTTTTGGAACGGGATATGCCATTGAATATTTCGGCGATACGATATCGAAGCTCACGATGGAAGAACGTATGACCATTTGCAATATGGCAATTGAAGGTGGCGCAAAAATGGGCATGATGGCGCCAGATCAAACGACATTTGACTATGTTCGCGGACGTGAATATGCACCGCAAGATATGGAAGCGGCCATTACAGATTGGCAGACGCTGAAAACAGACGACGACGCTACTTATGATTTGCATCTTCAAGTTGACGTTTCCACTCTCGAACCTTACGTCACATGGGGAACGAATCCTGAAATGGGCGTGCCGATTTCCCAGCCGTTCCCAGCGATTCAAAATATTAACGATGAGCGTGCCTACACTTACATGGGACTTACTCCTGGCGCACGCGCCGAAGATATTGAGCTCGGATACGTCTTTATCGGTTCGTGCACGAACGCACGGATTTCTGATCTTGAGGAAGCGGCTAAAATCATTGCGGGGAAAAAAGTTAAACCGGGGATTCGCGCACTCGTCGTCCCGGGTTCGCGCAAAGTCCGTTTTGAAGCAGAAAAGCGTGGTTTAGATGAGGTGTTTAAGGCGGCCGGATTTGAGTGGCGCGAGCCTGGTTGCTCAATGTGTCTTGGGATGAATCCCGACCAAGTGCCAGATGGTGTGCACTGCGCCTCGACGTCCAACCGTAATTTTGAAGGACGACAAGGGAAAGGTGCTAGAACGCATCTCGTCTCCCCTGCTATGGCCGCGGCAGCAGCTATTCACGGCAAATTTATTGATGTTCGAAAGGAGGCTGTTCTTAGTGGAAGCTATTCAAATTCATAAAGGGCAAACGGTGGCGCTCATGAATGATAACATCGACACCGACCAAATTATTCCAAAGACCTTTTTAAAACGAATTGAAAAAACGGGATTTGGTGAATTTCTGTTTGATGAGTGGCGCTATTTGCCAAATCGTAAGCCAAATCCTGAATTCCCGCTTAATGCGGCTGACAGACAAAACGCGACGATTCTAGTAACTGGCGACAATTTTGGTTGCGGCTCGTCGCGCGAACATGCCGCTTGGGCGCTACTTGATTACGGCTTCCGGGTCATCATTGCCGGTGGCTACAGCGACATTTTTTACATGAACTGCACAAAAAACGGAGTCCTCCCCATTGTGTTGCCTGCTCTGGCACGCGAGAAACTGTCCAAAATTTCCTCCGAAGAAGAAATCGTTATCGACTTGCCAAATCAAGAGGTGCGAAGCTCTGTCGGTCAATTTTCATTCACGATTGACCCCACTTGGAAAGAAAAGTTTTTGAACGGACTCGACGATATCGCGATTACGCTCGAACATTTAGATGCCATTTTGGCGTATGAAGAAAAAATCGAAACCAAATAGAAAGGTTGTGAAAAAATGGAACTGGCTGATGTACTCGTATCAAAATCCGATGTTTTAAAAGCATATGAGGTGTTAAAATCCATCGTAAAACGGACTCCGCTCGAACTAGATCCGTATCTCTCGCACAAATACGACTGCCAAGTTTTCCTTAAACGCGAAGATTTGCAATGGGTCCGCTCCTTTAAACTCCGCGGTGCCTACTATGCCATTCACCGCTTAGGCGAAGCCGAACGCGCAAAAGGCGTCACATGCGCAAGCGCTGGCAATCACGCACAAGGCGTTGCTTATACATGTCAAAAATTGGGGGTAAAAGCAGCCATTTTCATGCCCACAACTACGCCAAATCAGAAGGTCACGCAAGTAAAATTTTTCGGTGGTGAGTTTGTCGACGTCATTTTAACAGGCGACACATTCGACGCATCTGCTGAATCTGCCAAAGCTTATTCAAAGGAGCATGAAACTACTTTCATCGCGCCGTTTGATGATCTTGATATCATTGCAGGCCAAGGCACGCTTGCTGTTGAAGCCTTTTATGACCTCGAAGCGGCTGGGGAAAAAGCCGATTACGTTTTCGCAGCAATTGGCGGTGGCGGCTTAATTAGTGGCATTTCGAGTTTCATGAAAGAAGCTAGCCCACATACGAAAATAATTGGCGTTGAGCCAAGCGGTGCACCTTCGATGGCGGCTGCCCTTGAAGCCGGCAAAACGGTCAATCTCCCCCAAATCGACAAGTTTGTAGACGGGGCGGCTGTGAAGCAAGTCGGTGAACTCACCTTTAAACATGCCGAGAAGTTTATAGATGGTTGCATTTCAGTCCCAGAAGGCGAAGTTTGCCAGACGATTCTTGAGATGTACACAAAGCAAGCGATTGTGGCGGAACCGGCTGGAGCCCTGTCTGTTGCGGCGCTCGAACACTATAAAGAAGAAATTAAAGGGAAAACGGTCGTCTGCGTGGTGAGCGGTGGTAATAATGACATCAATCGCATGCAGGAAATCGAGGAGCGCTCCCTTCTGTTCCAAGGTTTAAAGCATTACTTTATCGTAAATTTCCCGCAACGCCCTGGTGCGCTAAAGGAATTTGTTGGTGAGGTGCTCGGACCGCATGATGACATTACTAAATTTGAATACACGAAAAAAGTCAATCGTGGCAACGGGCCTGTTATCATTGGCGTGCTACTAAGTTATAAAGAAGACTATCCCGCGCTGCTCGAGCGAATGGGAATCTTTGACCCAAGTTTCATTCCGATTAATGATAATCAAACTTTATATACTCTTTTGGTTTAAAAAAAAGCGTTTGGGGTTGCCCCAAACGCTTTTCATTATTCCGTGATAATTTTATGCACCAGTTTCGGCGCTTCCGCCTGACTAGAAATGCGGATATTCTCATAAATTTTCTCTGTGACACCCGCCACATCTTCCTTATTGCTGAAAATGGTTACGAGAGAGTCGCCTGCTTGAACGGCATCGCCAACTTTTTTGCGTAACATCAGTCCAACCGCTAGATCAATTTCATCTTCTTTCGTTGCACGCCCGGCGCCTAGAATCATTGCGGCCACACCAATTTCGTCTGCTACAATTTCGCTCACAAAACCACTTTTTTTAGCAGGTACTTCAATTTTATATGTAGCTTGTGGCAATTTTTCTGGCGAATCTACAATGCTTGCATCGCCACCTTGGTTTTCTAAAAACTGTTTAAATTTCTGAAGCGCCTGTCCATTTTTCATAACAGCAAGCAATTTTTCGCGCGCCTCTTCTAAACTTTCTGCCTGCTTCGCTAACACTACCATTTGACTGCCTAGCACTAAAACAAGTTCCGTCAAATCAGCTGGACCTTCCCCTTTTAGCGTATCAATCGCTTCCTTCACTTCAAGCGCATTCCCAATTGCGTAGCCTAGCGGTTGCGACATATCAGAAATAACGGCCATCGTATTGCGACCAACACTGTTCCCAATGCGCACCATCGCCCGCGCCAAGTTTTCAGCATCTTCATCGGTTTTCATAAACGCACCCGCGCCAGTTTTCACATCCAAACAAATCGCGTCCGCACCTGCGGCAATTTTTTTACTCATAATTGAACTCGCAATAAGCGGAATGGAATCCACCGTACCCGTTACATCACGAAGAGCGTACAGTTTTTTATCGGCGGGTGTTAAGTTGCCAGACTGTCCAATGACAGCCACCTTATCGCGGTTCACAAGCTCAATGAAGTCATCTTTCGTAATCTCGACATGAAATCCTTCCACCGCTTCTAATTTGTCAATCGTGCCGCCTGTGTGCCCTAAACCTCGCCCAGACATTTTCGCAACCGGAACACCTAAAGCCGCAACAAGCGGAGCTAAAACGAGTGTTGTCGTATCCCCTACGCCACCTGTGGAGTGTTTATCTACTTTTATTCCGTGAATGGCCGACAAATCAATTGTTTCACCTGAATTCACCATCGCCATCGTCATATCCGCGCGCTCGTTATCTGTCATATCTTCAAAATAAATCGCCATGAGTAGTGCACTCACTTGATAATCAGGAATTTCCCCTTTCGTATATCCCTCAATAAAAAAATTAATTTCAGCCGTCGTAAGTTCGTGCCCGTCCCTTTTCTTGGAAATAATATCCACCATTCTCACGCTAACCACTCCTTATTTGGTATCGGTTACATTTTTAGTAAACCGTTTTACTTTTGACTAAAACTATCAGATATTTTCACTATACTTGAGGCTACCAAGTTCTGTCAAATCTTTTTTGTGCTGCCTCGCTCAATCAACTTTAAATCGAGTAAACGATTTTTCATTTTTTCTTCTGGGCAAGCAATTTTTTGCAAGAGAAATTCGGCTGCAATCGCGCCAATTTCATAGATAGGCTGGCGAATGGTTGTAAGTGGCGGCGTCATGAATTCCGAAAGTTCGATATCATCAAAGCCAATGACCGATAAATCCTCTGGAATTTTAATCCCCTTATCAAAAAGAAAGCGATAAAGTCCGACAGCCATTAAATCATTCGTTGCGAACACGCCTGTTACACCGCCTGCAAGCAACTTATCCCCAGCTTTAAATCCGCCGTCCATCGTCTGATCCCCGCTAGCAATCCAGTCTTCTGGTACGGTTATGCCCGCATCTTTCATACATGCCAAATAGCCTTCATAACGCTCAAATACGTTGTAAAATGAGTTGTCCGAAATAATAATCCCGATTTTTTCGTGACCAAGTTCAAGTAAATGTTTGGTCGCCATATAACCGCCCTCATAGTCATCAACAGCAATTCGTCCTTCTTTTTGTTCATTTCGTTGTCGGTCGAGTAAAATGTACGGTTTCTTTTTTTCACGCATACGTTCGAATACTTTGGAAGCTAAAATATTTGGGCTGGCAATAATAAGTCCATCTACAGCGCGGTGTAGTAGTTCCTCCACATATCTATCTTCGCGCTCTTTATCATTGGAAGAGTTGCAAAGCATAATCATGTAATCATGTTGATTTAAATAGTCTTCTGCCCCTTTGACCATTTGCGAAAAAAAAGCATCCGTCACTTCTGGTACAACCATGCCAATTGTATTCGTATGATTCGTGACCATATTTTTAGCAAAAAAATTCGGTTTATACGCCATATCTTTTGCTGCTTTTAACACGCGATTTTTAGTTACCTCGCTAAACCTGTCCCCTTTTCCGTTTAAGATTTGCGAAATGGCCGTAATCGAAACACCCGTTTTCTCCGCAATCTCCCGAATCGTTACACTCATGCCGTTCCCCCGCTTCCTTCAACGCTCCTCTTCATCATACACTAAAGCGACAATCGTTGCAACGCTAGCAATGTAAACGCATACTATTTTATTTTATAAAAAAGAAGCATGCCCGCATGCTTCCTCAAGTTATCCTAATAATCTGATGTACTCGTGCCGCCAGAAACAATAGCAACTCCCGCACTAGCGCCAATTCGTGTCGCACCTGCTTCAATCATCGCAAGAACATCTTCTTTTGTGCGTATGCCACCAGATGCTTTTACCCCAATATTCGGTCCAACTGTTTTGCGCATTAAAGTAATATCAGCTGCAGTCGCACCGCCTGTTGAAAAGCCTGTTGAAGTTTTTACGAAATCAGCTCCCGCTTTTACAGCTAGCTCACATGCACGCACTTTTTCATCGTCAGTTAATAAACATGTTTCAATAATCACTTTAACGAGTGTCCCATTCGCTGCATCTACAACGGCTTTAATATCAGCAAGAACTGCGTCATCGTTACCGTCTTTTAGTTCGCCAATATTAATAACCATATCTACTTCCGTCGCGCCGTTTTGGATAGCATCTTTCGTTTCAAAAGCTTTTACTTCTGCAGTGTTTGCCCCGAGCGGAAAACCAATAACCGTACAAACATCTACATCCGTTCCTGAAAGTGCTTCGCTTGCTAATTTTACCCATGTTGGATTGACGCAAACAGAAGCAAATTGATACTCTTTCGCTTCACTTGTTAGCTTTAAAATTGCCTCTTTGCTTGTTTCAGGTTTTAAAGCAGTGTGATCAATCATCTTCGCAATGTCCATTATTCAAAACTCCTTCGATACATGATATCTGTATCTTAACCTAGTTTTCACTGAAATACAACGGAATAAAAAAATCTAGCAAATATTTTTATTTGCTAGATTTTTGGCTTGGTCAAACTGAAAATTATAATTTAGTTACGTTTTCAGCTTGTGGGCCACGTTGGCCTTCAACAACTTCAAATTCAACTTCTTGACCTTCGTCTAAAGTTTTGAATCCGTCGCCTTGGATAGCGCTGAAGTGTACGAATACATCGTCTCCGCCTTCAACTTCGATAAATCCAAAACCTTTTTCACTGTTGAACCATTTTACTTTACCTGTTTGCATATTTCACAAACCTCCAAAAATTTACTAATATGGCCTTTCTCAAAAAAAACAAACTGGTTCGAGCTAAACAACAAACAACCGAGTGCTTTTTTAAAAAAAATTCACATATTATAAAAAGTATTCAAATGACAAGGCGAATACCCTTTATAACATGTGAATAGTTCTCATCATTACTTCATGATACAACTTGCTTATTTTCTTATCAATATATTTATATTACATCGTTCTACTCTAAAATGCAAGTAAAAAGTAAGGCGTTTACATGATTGAAAATTCCAACCCTTTTATAAAACTTAATAAAAAAAGTGAAGCTTTCAGCATCTTTTCTGAAAAACTTCACTTCAATTTGTTTGCTTATTCTACAACACTTTTATCGTTAAGACGCCATTTTTTTAACATATCATGAAGTGGCTTGCGAACTAAGAAATAAACACCTGTCGAAAGGAAAATCGATGCCATTCCGAATAAGAAACCTCCCAATACGTCTGTCGGGAAATGAACGCCTAAGTAAACACGAGAATACATCACATAGCAAATGATAAATAGTCCTACTACACCTACAACAATTTTCAGCCACATTTGACGCACCGTGAAAATCAAAAATAGTGCTGCTAATCCATAAAACACGCTTGTTGCCGTCGCATGCCCACTTGGGTAACTATAGCCAGTTTCAGAAATCAACCAATTTACTGAATCTGGGCGAGTGCGTTCAACTAAGTTTTTGAACAGTAAATTCAAAACGACTCCGCAAAGTAAAACTGTTCCACCGAACCATAGTCCAACTACAAATTTTCTCAAAATAAATAAGACAATCACGACGATAATCGTCATCACTATGATGTATTCAGCAGAACCAAAATGGGTCAGGAATTCAACCATGTTTGTCGTGCTCGGTTTAATGTTTCCTTCCCTAATGCGTTCAATCCACATTAAATCAAATTTCGCAACCCATCTTTGTTCCGATGCCACACTCATAAGTTCAATCAAAAATAGTAAAAGAGCAAATCCTCCTATGACAAAAAGTGGCAAAGCTTTCTTTCGATTTGTATTCATAAATTCTCTCCTTATTTTGTATCATTTAAAAATTGTTCCACTTCACGAACCATCTTTAGATAATTTTCCTGCTCACCCGTTTCAGAAAAAGCGGTAACTTCAAAACCATTATCACCCAACTCAAAAGTCCCAAAAGCCGTAAATGTCGCATTTCCGATAAGTTGGATGGATTTTTCATCCGCCTTCACACGAACACGTCCACCATCATTATAAACGTCAAGCACCTCATCCAGTTTATCATGGTCGATGAGTTTTTTAATCAGACTAGAGGCCGACATCGCCGTTCCACATGCATTAGTGAAGCCTACTCCTCGCTCATACGTGCGCACAAAAATCTTTTCCGGCGTAAGCTTACGAACAAAACTAACATTGACACCGTCCGGAAAATAGGGATTTTCCCCGTTCAAATAATGCGAGAGCTCCTCCTGCTTACTCGATTCCAAAACGGCCTGACTAGTAAACGTAATCAAGTGCGGATTCGGCACCGCCACCGCAGAAAAAGTCAGTTCGTCATCAAATTCAGGGATTTTTTCATTCAAAAGTTCTTTTTTCTCGTAGTTAAAAGGGAGACTTCCTAAGTCAAACAAAACGGGTGAAATTTCGACTTGATAGGTTGGAATGTCATAGCCGAGCGATTCATTTTTCTGAATCAAAAGATCCGCTTTCATCGTTTCAACTTTCGCCTCGTTTAAGTTTGCCTTCTCAAGCAAATAACGCGCGACCGTCCGAAGACCATTCCCACACATCGAAGCTTCCGAGCCATCCGCGTTAAAAACACGCATTTTCCCAATTGTACCCGCACGCCCAGTACTCACAAATAAAATTCCGTCAGCACCACGTAGTGCATTATCGCGCGCACAAATTAAAAGCGCCAAATTAGTTCGTCTTTCATCAGACCAATTTTCGATGTCATTTAAACGTTCATCGATGATAAAAAAGTCGTTTTGTGAGCCATGAACTTTAATAAACTCTATTTTCATTGCGTCAAAACTCCTCTCACTTTTTTATTAAGGAAAAGGGAGGTCGCTAGTAACGCCCTCCTCTACTCCTTTAATAGTTTTCCGTTACAATTGTCGCACAACGTCCGCAAAGCGTTGGATGAAGCGCATCTACGCCAACATCTTTTTTCACAACGCGGCAACGTTCACATGTTTCGCCTTCTGCTACTGTGATTTCTACGGCAACATGTTCACCTTTTACGGCTTGTTCATTCGCTTTTTCTAAACCAACGACCAATTCGAAATCCGATACAATAAAGAGCTGCGCAAAGTCACCTTGTAAGGAGTTAAATAGTTGTTCACCTTCTGTATCAACGTAAAGCGTTACTTTCGCTAGCATGGACTTCCCAATTAGTTTCTCATTTCGCGCTTCTTCAAGCGCTTTTTGGACGTCATCACGCACACGGAGGAATGCATCCCATTTTGTTACTAAATCAGCAGTATTTGCGTAATTTTGAACTTCTGGAAGGTCTTCTAAGTGAATGCTAGACGATTGTTCCCCGTTTAAATGGTACCACACTTCATCTGATGTATGTGGTAAAATTGGCGCCAGTAGTTTAGCCAGAGAAGAAGCGGCTTCGTAAAAGACTGTTTGCATTGCACGACGATCCGAACTATTTGCCGCTTCGATGTAAACGACATCTTTCGCGAAATCCATGTAGAACTGGCTTAGCATAACCGTACAGAAGTTATTGATTTGATGATAAATCGTCGAGAATTCGAACTTTTCATAGCCATTACGGACATTTTGCGTAAGCTCATTCAGTTTCACAAGCATAAATTGGTCTACTTCACGAAGATCCTGAAAAGCTACTTTATCAGTTTCAGGGTTAAAATCGCTCACGTTTCCAAGTAAGAAACGCATCGTATTACGGATCTTACGATAAACTTCCGACACTTGTTTTAAGATGTCATCACTAATCCGCACATCTGCTTGATAGTCAACGGACGCCACCCAAAGGCGAACAATATCCGCACCAAGCTGATTAATGACTTTACCCGGTAAAATCGTATTTCCAAGCGACTTACTCATTTTCCGACCTTCGCCGTCAAGCGCAAAACCATGGCTAAGTACATTGCGATAAGGCGCAACACCCGTCATAGCAACCGCCGTAGTTAAGGAAGAGTTAAACCAACCACGATACTGGTCGGAACCTTCCATGTAGAGGTCAGCCGGACGCGAAAGTTCTGGTCGACTCGCTAAAACAGCTTGATGACTTGAACCAGAATCAAACCAAACGTCCATAATATCCGTTTCTTTTGTAAATTCGCCGTTTGGACTTGATGGATGCGTAAAACCTTCAGGCAATAAATCCTTCGCTTCGCGTTCAAACCAAACATTCGAACCATGCTCTCGGAATAAATCGGAGACGTGCTTAATCGTTTCATCCGTGATGATGGGTTCCCCGTTTTCGCCATAGAAAATTGGAAGCGGAACCCCCCATGCGCGCTGACGCGAAATAACCCAATCGCCGCGGTCACGAACCATATTGTACAGGCGCGTTTCACCCCACGAAGGCGTCCACGTTACATCTTGAACGGCATCTAAAAGTTCACCGCGGAATTTATTAATCGAAGCAAACCATTGCGGAGTTGCTCGGAATATAACCGGCTTTTTCGTACGCCAATCATGCGGATAACTATGCGTAATGAATTCCATTTTAAGAAGCGCGCCCACTTCTTTTAATTTTTCCGTCACCAATTTGTTGGCATCATCATAAAACAGCCCTTCAAATCCGGGTGCCTCATCTGTAAATACCCCGCGCGAATCAAGTGGAGCTAACACCTCAAGCTCATATTTTTGCCCCACAATAAAGTCATCTTCCCCGTGCCCAGGCGCGGTATGAACTGCCCCAGTACCAGCGTCTGCTGTCGCGTGCTCGCCGTTAATAACAAGCGAATCGCGGTCATAGAATGGATGTTTCGCCACAACGCGGTCAAGTTCAACGCCGCGAATTGTTTTTTCAATGGTTACATCCGTCCAATCAAGTTGCTCTTTTAAGGAATCTACAAGCGCTGCTGCAACCACATATTTTTGCCCGCCAGTGTTCACAACCGCGTAGTCTAAATCTGGGTTTACCGTAATCGCCATATTAGCCGGAATCGTCCACGGTGTTGTTGTCCAAATGATAATTTTTGTGTCATTATCTAAGACACCTTTTCCATCTTTAACATCAAAAGCCACATAAATGGAGGCAGATGTTTTATCCTGATATTCGATTTCTGCTTCTGCTAGTGCGGATTCGCTTGAAGGCGACCAGTAGACCGGTTTTTTACCTTTGTAAATATAACCTTTTTTCGCCATATCGCCAAAAACTTTAATTTGCTCTGCTTCATATTCCGGTTTTAGCGTAATGTATGGATTATCAAAATCACCGCTAATCCCAAGGCGTTTAAAGCCTGTGCGCTGAATATCAACTTGCTTATACGCATACTCTTCACAAAGTTTACGAAACTCTGCAACCGTCATTTCTTTACGTTTAACCCCTTTTTTGGTTAAAGCTTGTTCAATCGGCAAACCATGTGTATCCCAACCAGGTACGTACGGTGAGCGGAATCCGGCCATAGATTTGTACCGCACAATGAAGTCCTTAATCGTTTTATTCATGGCGTGTCCCATGTGAAGTTCCCCGTTCGCATACGGCGGTCCATCATGCAAAATATAAGTCGGACGTCCAGCATTTTTTTCTTGAATTTTATGGTAAAGATTTTCACTCTCCCATTTTGCTTGCCATTCTGGCTCCTTATTTGGTAAATTTCCTCGCATTGGGAAAGCTGTTTTTGGCATTAATAATGTGTCTTTGTATTCCATTTTTATTTGGCTCCTTTAAGATTTGTATATTTTTTGTGAATCAACGCAGGGCTTTGCCCAGCCTTGTATTGGAACTCTAAACGCTGAAGCGTTAAGAGTTTTGTGGATCAACGCAGGGCTTCGCCCAGCCTTGTATTGGAACTCTAAACGCTGATGCGTTAAGGTTTTGTGGATCAACGCAGGGCTTCGCCCAGCCTTGTATTGGAACTCTAAACGCTGATGCGTTAAGAGTTCCAACAAAAAATCTCCTCCCTCAAAAAAGGGACGAGATTATCGCGTTACCACCCTTGTTGACAGGAATTTAATTTCTTGCCCACTCGTTCCAATAACGCTTGGCGGCGCTAGTTCTTACTGGATTCGGAACTAGAGATTCCAGAGTGATTTCTATTTTTCGTCCAATTTCAGTCTCACACCGTCACTGAATCGCTTGGATTGGGTTAGAAAAATATACTTGTCTCTTTCAACATCTATTTAGTCAATATTTTCTTCTGAATCGGCATCTTGTACTTCTTTGATGGATTTTAATTCTGTTGCGTCAACATCATATTCCATCATTTGTTGCCAATCGTCACTTTGGATTAAATCCATTTGTGCTTCTACAAGTAGGCGAAGTCTTTCACGGAAAACTTTGGATTGGCGTTTTAAATCTTCAATTTCAATCGCAATTTTACGTGCTTTTGAAAGAGAGTCAGCTAAAATTCGGTCTGCGTTTTTCTCTGCTTCACGAATGATTAATTTTGCTTCTTTTTCAGCAGATAGTTTCACTTCTTCGGCAGCTGTTTGCGCAACGATAAGTGACTTATTTAAGGTTTCTTCAATGTTTGTAAAATGACCTAAACGCTCTTCGTTGTTGCTAAGCGAATCCTCCATACGTTTCTTTTCTTTAATTACTTGCTCATAATCTTTGATGATTTGATCAAGAAAATCATTGACTTCATCTTCATCGTAACCTCTAAAACCACGGGTAAATTCTTTATTATGTATGTCCAGTGGTGATAATGGCATAGCTAACACCTCCATGCAAATTATAAAAACAGTTTTTAATTTTTTCTTTTAAATAGCTTTTCTGTAAAAATAGCCTAATATAAATTACATTTTACCATAAAGACCTTCGTTTTCATAGTTTTGTGTCAAATTTATTGAACTAGTATGCCTAAACGTCCTAACGCTTCAATAGCTTCATCTAATTGTTCGTCTGTATCTGCTTCAATTGTATGCAAATGAATACCATTAGTTAGCCCTGAAAGCATCATTGCGTTTGTTGCTCCGAGACGCCTAATAAATTTTTCAACATCAAAACGGTTGTTTAAATGTAACGACGCAACGATTTCTCCGTAAATGGGGTGTTCCACAATGACATCAATAATGGATACTCCATAATCAACAAGCGTGTTAAGTTCCTTTTCCGATTCTCGTTTCGTATGTTGACAAGCAATCACTCGCCTTGGCCGACTGCTCTCTGATACGTATAAATAGCCTTGTGGTGTAGAGATAACTGGTGAATTTGTTGCACGAAGAAGAGAAATATCTTGTACAATCACTTGGCGACTGACGTTTGTTCGTTTGGCTAGTTCTGCACCAGAAATTGGCTCGTCTGCTTCCATCAGCCATTTTGAAATCGATTTACGACGTTCCTCACCTAGCATTTTCTTCATTGGCACACCTCTTTAATTTTTATTTCAAAAAACCGATATCCATGCGAATTTTATCTTTTCTTGTTCGTCCATGTATATACAAAAGTTTAATTCGACCGTATCCGCGGACGGATAAGATGTCTGCTTCCTCACAATCAAAATCTGGATTCTCCACAACTTTCCAATTCACTTTAACAATTCCTGCTTGAATCATTTGTTTGGCTTTTTGCCGTGATAAATGTAGGGCATTAGCTACCACACTATCTAAACGAAGACTTGGAGCTGTAATCATTGTTTCTTCCCAGACTGGTTCAATTTGTAACGCCGCATCAAGCGGTAGCTTTTCAAGCGTAATATTGACTTTCCCGATTTTATCAAGTTGACTTGAAACATAATTTTCCATTTCTGAATCTACAAAAAATTGCCATTCCTCTTCTAAATTGACTATGTCACCAAAAATCTCCCTTTTTATTCCGAGTGACATAAGTGTTCCTAAAATCTTTTGATGCGAAAGCGTCGTGAATTTTACTGGGTAGCGAATATGGAAAAGCGCGATGTTAAAATCATCTATTGTTGATGTGTAATAATCTGGATAGATGAGTGCTCTTTTCCGTTCTGTAACAGGCGTTCCGCCGAAAAACTTCACTTCAATATTTTCATAACTGCCCACTATCGTTTGTACGATAAAACGTTGTCGTGGATCTAAAAAATCGGTTAGTTTCGGCGTATATTCATCTGTTACTTGCATCGTAATTTCTAATATTTGGTCAATAAAAGCATGTTCTTCCCCGCGAAAATGTTGATAAATCCCTTCCATTCGTACTCTCTCCTCTTTTTTAAACGCATATACATTTCATTATACCATGGATTTATAACGAACAAAAAAAGCCATGCCTAAGCATAGCTTTAAAATAACAATGGTAATACATATTTATAAATTAAATTTGTTAACACCGACATTGCAAATTGGAATGCAATAAAGGCAACAAGTGATGAGATGTCAAAAATACCAATTGGCGGTATAATCCTTCTAAACGGTTCTAAGATTGGTTCAAAGATTTTTCCTAGAAAACGTCCGATTTTAGATTCACGCGCTCCTGGGAACCAGCTCATCAAAAAGTAAACAAACATTAAAGTTGGCAAATAGCGAATGATAAACAAGATTACTTGCACAACTTGATATAAAAACAGTTCCAAAAAGAGTCCACCTCTCTAGTTACTTACATGAAGTCTTGTTCTTCTAACATTTCGGAAATAGATCCATCTACGTCTACATTTTCAGGTGTACATAAGAAAATATTATTTCCAATGCGCTGAATATCTCCGCCAAGAGCATATACAGTCCCACTTAAAAAGTCTACAATCCGAATCGCCTGATCATGGCTAATTCGTTGTAAGTTTACAACTAGTGTTTTATATTCTTTTAAGTAATCCGAAAGTTCTTGTGCTTCTGCATAAACACGAGGTTCAGCTAACACTACTTGACTAGAAAATTGCGCACCTTGCATACTTACCACCTTGTTGTTTTCAGATTCTTCCACTGCTCGGAATTTATTCTTAGCTGCTTTTTTTTGTACCATTGGTTCAGGCTCCTGTACTTTTTTTGATGTTGGTTCTTCGTAGTATTCTTCTCCATCTTCATCTAAAAAGAAAAAAGATTTAAATTTGTTTGAAAGTCCCATGATTTTTTGCACCTCCGTAATTAGTCGTTCACCAAAGCTCTACCTACTCGAATATGTGTAGCACCTTCTTCTATCGCAATCATGTAGTCATTCGTCATTCCCATCGATAGTTCCTTACATGGTACACGGTTTAAACCGAGCTTTTGAATGTCTAGTTGCAACTGCTTTAATTCGTGAAATACTTGATGTAACTCACTCACATCTTCCGTAAGTGGTGCCATAGTCATTAAACCAATAATTTCAATATTCTTAAAATCCGTCTCTTTCAAGAAACGAACAGCTGCTTCCCTAGTAAAGCCATGTTTTGCTTCTTCACCAGAAATATTAATTTGCAAGAAGCAAGGTGATGATTTTGTTGTACGTTTTTCAATTTCTTTTGCTAAACTAGGGCGGTCTACAGAATGAATGATGTCCACTTTATCCACTATGTCACGCACTTTTCGCGTTTGCAAGGAACCGATGAAATGCCAGACAATATCGGGCAAATCCTGTAAGGCTTCAAATTTTTCTAAAAAAACGTCCGCCCGGTTTTCACCAAAATTCCGTAAACCTAACTCGTATAGCTCTCGTATTCCAGCCACATCGATTGTTTTCGTGACTGCCACCAGATGGACATCATTAGTACGTCCAACTTTTTGGCAGGCTGCTTCAATATTTGATTCAATGTGACTAAGATTGTCTTTTTTCGTCATGATTACCTACACCTTTTTATGTGGATTCCCACTTTATCCGCGGTTTAAACGAAATTAGCTTCTGCGATTTCGATTGCGAATGAAGGCTGGCACATCAACATCGCCGTTATTCGTTTCCACAGCTTGTTTAGGTTCCGCAACTTGCGGTTCCTCATGCTTCACTTCTTGTGTTTCATTGGCTGCATAGTTTGGACGATTTACTTGAATTTGTTGCCCGGCAGCTGGACGACGGTTTTTCATCTCCGCTTGTTTCGCTTCATCAAACCCTGTCGCAATTACAGTCACAATAAGTTCATCTTTTAATTCATCATTGATGACTGAACCAAAAATCATATTGACTTCTGGATCAGATGCGCTTGATACAATTTCAGCTGCTTCTTGAACTTCATACAAGCTTAAGTTTGAGCCACCTGTGATATTCATTAGCACACCTTTTGCTCCATCAATTGATGTTTCAAGAAGTGGAGATGAAATTGCTTTTTTAGCGGCGTCTGCGGCACGATTTTCACCTGTCGCGATACCAATTCCCATGAGGGCAGATCCGCGGTTTGTCATGATGGTTTTTACGTCAGCGAAGTCTAAATTGATTAGCCCTGGGACAGCAATTAAATCCGAAATACCTTGAACGCCTTGTCGTAAAACATTATCAGCTTCACGGAAAGCTTCAAGCATTGGGGTGTTTTTATCTACAATCTGCAAGAGGCGATCATTTGGGATAACGATAAGTGTGTCTACCGCTTCTTTCATCGCTTCAGTTCCAGCTACAGCTTGCTTCGAACGTTTTGGTCCTTCAAAGCCAAACGGACGAGTCACAACACCGACAGTAAGAGCGCCCATTTCTTTTGCAATTTGTGCAATAACAGGGGCTGCTCCTGTTCCTGTCCCGCCGCCCATTCCAGCAGTGACGAAAACCATATCCGAGCCTTTTAATGCTTCTTCAATCATTTCGCGACTTTCTTCCGCAGCTTTCTTCCCGATGTCAGGAACAGCTCCGGCTCCTAGTCCACGCGTTAGCTTTGTGCCAATTTGTAATTTAATTTCTGATTTTGCTAAATTAAGCGCTTGAGCGTCAGTATTCACAGCAATAAATTCAACACCTTGAACACCGTGTTCAATCATGCGGTTAACAGCGTTATTTCCGCCACCACCGACACCAATGACTTTAATCGTCGCCAAGCTCTCAGAATTTGTATCAAACTCTAACATATTTTTGCCTCCTAGTTTCACGATTTCCGATATATTTTATTCGAAAAAGGCTCCAAAAAAGTTTTTCATTTTCGTTGTTACCTTTTCATCTTCTGTTTTCTTTCGCTTCGGCTGTTTCGTAGCTCTTGCTTGCGTTTTTTCCTCTACTTGCTCCTCTGTATCGCTGCTTAAATCTCGGCCATCAAACTCAGCTAAGTTATAAGCATACTGGATTAAACCGACCGCTGTCGTATAAGCAGGATCGCGTACACCGATATAATCTGGCATCGCGAGTCTAACGTGCCCACCTAGTGTTTTAGCCGCTAGTTCGAGGGAGCCAGGTATGCCAGAGCCGCCGCCAGTTAAGACAAATCCGCCCGGCAATTGGGTGAAACCAGCTTGTTTTAAGCCGTCTAGTGCGAGTAGGAAAATTTCTTCCATGCGAGCCTCGATGATGTCGGCGATTTCAACTTGCGTGAAATGTTGCTTCTGGTCAGAACCAATCACATCAATCGCAAAAATTTCGTCCGCTGAAGCTTCGTCATAAAAAGCGTAACCGTGCTCTAATTTAACCTTCTCCGCATTTGTCGTAGAAGTATTTAGACCAAGAGAAAGGTCTTTTGTGACATTATCTCCGCCAACTGGAATGACAAACGTATAAACTAATTTGCCATGTTCAAAGACGCTGACAGTCGTTGTGCCGGCACCGACATTAATTAATGTTGTGCCAAACTCCAAATCGTCTTCCGATAATGAAATTGCTGCTTCTGCTAAAGGTTGCAAGACGATTTCTGTAATTTCAAGTCCTGCTCGCTCCACACATCTCAGTGTATTATGTAAAATTGTTTTTGAGCCTGTTACAAGTGTTCCTTCCATTTCAAGTCGAACACCACTCATGCCGCGGGGATCTGTAATGCCATCAAAACCATCTACAACGAATTGTTCTGGAATTAAGCTAATGATTTCTCTTTCAGCAGTAAGCGGTATCACTTGCGCTGCATCCATCACATTCCATACGTCTTCAACAGTAATTTCAGGCTTGTCACTGCTTACGGCAACAATGCCACGCGCTTCTAAAAGCGCTACTTGACTCGCGACAATGCCAACAATGACTTGCGAAATTTCAACGCCAACCATGCGTTCAGCTTGACTAATTGCTTTTTTAATAGATTCAACGGCTTTATCGATATCAATAATAATACCTTTTTTAATTCCCTGTGCAGGAACATCTCCAACACCAATAATGTTAAGACGTTCGTTTGCCATTTCGGCAATAATGACCTTGATTTTGGATGAACCAATGTCAAGGCTCACATAAATTTCACTTTCTCCCATTTATCGGCACCTCCTTTTATTCATTCATATATTTTCCCAAAACGGGGTTGTTTTCTCTATCCTGTTTTCTATTGTTAGCTTCGAGTTCACTTATTTACAGTCTACACTAACAAAACATGTAATTAAAGCACAAAGAACAATTTTTGACTATTTTTTTGAATTTATTTTTTCAAAACTCAAAAAACGCGAACAAACGCTCGTAATCAAGCCTTAATTCTAATCTTTTTTCTGTTCTTCTGACTTTTTCGCTTCATTTTGTTTATAGTAACTTTCAAAATAGGCGCCTACTTCTAAATTAATGACACCTTTTTGTCCTTCTTGAAGCTGGGCTACAATAGACGGATAATAACTCATTTTTTCTGCAAAAGTAGGGATTGTTGCGGAAACTTGATTGCCGTCATTCATGTAAAGCACAATATGTTCGGCATCGCTTTTTTTAGGGTCTAAATGGACTTCTGAAATGGCTCGTATGACTTCTTCTGGCAATTGATTCATTTGCTCGACCATGTCTTTTAATACCGTTCCATTTTTAAAGCCGACATATAAAGCGCGGTTTCCAATTGGAAATTTTTGGGCATTATCATTTAGAATTTTGCCATTTTCTAAAATATCGTAGTACATGCCGTCTTTTTCCATATAGCCTACCGTTTTATATTCGGTAATTTTTAATTTTAAGTTGCGCAGTCCATCTTTTTCAACAACTGCCTTTTTAATGAGTTCTTGCTTCTCAAGTTGCTTTTCCACTTTGCTATTGTTAACAGCAATCACAAAATCGCTTGAGTCAACGCCACTTGCTTGTCTGATTTCATTCTCGGTCAATTGGCGATTTCCTGAAACATAGATTTGATCAACCTTGCTGAAAGGGGATAGAAAATAAAGGGTAATCAGGATTAAAACGGCAAAGAAGCCTACCAATATAGCGAGATGACGAATAAGTTTCTTCTTGCGATAACGTTTTAGTTCAGGAATTTTATTTTCGATTGAGATAATTTTTTTGTTGTCCGTCATATTCGCATCTCCTTTCTATTGTTTTCATCCCTTTTTTATTTAATTAGTTGCACAACCACATCAACAAGACGTTCTGCTGCGTCAGGTACTCCGAGCTCTTTAGCGGCGTAAGCCATTTTGTTTAACTTGGTTTCATCTACCATAATCGCATCGACTTTTTCCATTAAATTAGCTTGGGTTAATTCTTCTTGCGTAATGACGATACTGGCGCCATTTCTTTCTAAAGAACGAGCGTTATTCTCTTGGTGATTCGCCGTCACGTAAGGGCTCGGGATTAGAATACTTGGCAGGCCTAATGCTGTCAGCTCGGCAAGCGTCGTCGCGCCGGCTCTTGAGATGACGAGATTCACAGAGTTTAAAACAGCGGGCATATCATAGATAAAGGGTTGCACGCTAATGGTATTTGGTAAATCCATTGCGGCTAGCTTATCTTTTATTTTTTCGTAGTGCACTTCGCCAGTCACATAAAGGAGCTGGTAATCTTTTTCACACCACGCGGGTAAAATTTGCTCGACTGCCTCATTAATTGCTTTCGCTCCCCTACTTCCGCCAAATGCAAGCACAGTTTGTTTGGCAGAATCTAAGCCGTATGCCGAAAGAACAGCGGCATCTTCTGTGCGGATGACTTCTGAGGCGCGCGGATTTCCGGTGAAAACAATTTTTTCAGAAGCAAAAGAATCGCTCACTTCTTCAAAACAGATTGCCACTTTATCCGCATACCGACTTAAAAACTTATTCGTCAGACCCGCGACACTATTTTGCTCATGTATGACAGTTGGAATGCCTAACTTTGCTGCCGCATACACGACAGGTCCGCAAACATAACCACCCGTACCAATTACACAATCTGGTTTAAAATCACGCAAAATTTCCTTTGAGCGCGTAACGCCCTTTAGAAAGCGTGTTATCGTTTTGATATTTTCAAAAGAAAGCGAGCGTTTAAAACCAGTGATTTCAATAGCTTCAAACGGAATGTCTGCATGCTTCACAATATCAGATTCCAGCCCCTTTTCTGTACCAATGTATAGAAATTCGGCGTCTGGATATTCTTTTTTACATTCTCTTAGGAAAGCAAGCGCCGGATAAACATGGCCACCCGTACCGCCTCCGCTTAATACGATTCTCATTGTTCCACCTCATCTGTCAATTCTTGAATAGCATTCATATAGGCGTTGCCACGCACTTCAAACGTGCGGTACTGGTCCCAACTTGCACAGGCTGGCGAAAGCAAAATGACGTCGCCGGGTCTTGAAACCTTGAAGGCAACTGGAACGGCGTCCTCAACATTTTTCACGTAGTGGACATCAATCTCGACTTCTTTTGCAATGCGTGCCATTTTATTTGCTGTTTCGCCAAAGACAACAACGGCTTTAACATTTCTTAAAAATGGTTTTAATTCATCAAATTCATTGCCGCGATCAAGTCCGCCGGCAAGCAATATCACAGGCTGTTTAAACCCTTTAAGCGCGCTTTGAGTTGCAAGAATGTTCGTTGCTTTTGAATCATTATAAAATTTTCTGCCGAGTAGCTCAGTGACAAACTGCGTCCGGTGCTCCACACCTTTAAAGGTTTCAAGCACATGCATGATGGCTTCATTCTGTACGCCAATCGTCTTCGCTACCGCAATAGAAGCGAGAATATTTTCCAAATTATGTTCGCCCGGAAGTAAAATATCATCGCGCTTCCCAATTTCTTCCTCGCCAAACATCAACATGCCGTTCTGCACATAAGCCCCTTCTGAAAGCCTTTGGGTGGTTGAAAACGGGATGATCTTAGCCGCCGTTTTTTTCGTCAAGTGGATAAGTTCTTCCTGGTCCCAATTGATGACTAAATAATCATCTGCGGTTTGATTTTTTTGGATTTTCCACTTGGCAGCCACATATTCCTCACGCGTATGATGATAATCAAGATGGGCTTCATAAATGTTTGTAATCACTGAAATTTGCGGACGGAATGTATCAATTCCCATCAATTGGAAAGAGGAAAGTTCCATCGTAATGTATTGGTCACTTGTTGCTTTTTCTGCCACTTCTGACGCGGGGAAACCGATATTCCCTGCAAGAAGCGACTTGTTTTTTTCCATTTCATTTAACATGTGATGAATAATGGTCGTTGTCGTTGTTTTACCATTCGTTCCCGTAATGCCAATGATAGGCGCATCTGAAATTTGGTAAGCAAGTTCAACTTCTGTTAAGATAGGCAATTTCAAGCGTTCTGCTTTTGCAATCATCGGGTTATTATATGGAATGCCTGGATTTTTCACAACCAGTTCAAAGCCTTCATCAAGTAATTCTGTTGGGTGGCTGCCGCAAATGACTTTGATTCCTTGTTCAAGTAAACCTTGTGCTTCTGGGTTCTCACTAAAAGGTAGTTTGTCGTTGACTGTTACGAATGCGCCCAATTTATGAAGTAAACTTGCTGCACTAACACCACTTCTGGCTAAACCAAGCACAAGTACTTTTTTGTGATGGTATTGACTAATATTTTTCATAAAAATTTCCCCCGTTTTTTAAATGCTTAGAAACGACCGAAAGCGCCAACTAAAACTGGTTTTTAAAACCGTTTAGAGACGCCTTATGCCGCAAATTGCGGCCTATATAATAACAAGTAGTACGGCTAAAATGCCCGCTACAAGTCCTACTGCCCAAAAAGTTAAAACAACGCGCCATTCGCGCCAGCCAACAAGCTCAAAATGATGATGAATTGGCGTCATTTTAAAAATTCGTTTTCCGCCTGTCGCTTTAAAATAGGCGACTTGTAACATGACAGACGCGGTTTCGATGACGAAGACGACACCGATTAAAAGGAGCAACCATTCGTGTTTTAAGAGAATCGAGACGGCTGCAAGTGCCCCGCCTAGCGCAAGGGAACCTGTATCACCCATAAATATTTTCGCTGGGTTTTTATTAAAAAGAAGAAAACCTAACATGCCGCCAACAACAGCAAAACAGAAAAGCGCTACTTCCATTTGGTTTTCGTAAATCGCGATAATCCCGAACGCGAGAAACGCGATGCTTGAAAGTCCTGAAACGAGCCCGTCTAAACCATCTGTTAAGTTGACCGCGTTTGAAAAGCCCACGAGCCAGAACAAAACAAACAGCAGGAAAAACCAGCCAATATTAATTTCTGTGCTTGTAAAGGGAATCGTTAATGTGTCTGGGTAACCGCTCAAATGGTAAATGATATAAAAGAGCAGCGAGATAGCTACTTGACCAAAAAACTTTTGTTTAGATGTTAAGCCAAGATTACGTTTTTGTACTACTTTAATATAATCATCGAGAAATCCTAGTGCCCCGAACAGTAGCGTCACTATCAAAATCAGCCATGTTGCAGATGTAAAATCTCCACTTATAACAGATAGAAGCACATAGCTAATTACAATAGCCGTTAAAAAGACTATCGCGCCCATCGTTGGAGTCCCGGATTTTTGCGCATGCAGTTTCGGGCCTTCCTCACGAATGCTTTGACCAAATTTTAGCTTCACTAAAAATGGGATAAATATTGGTACGAAGGCTACTGTTATGATAAAAGCAACCGCTAATGCTGTAATTAAAAAGTATAAAGACACAATTTTTTCTCTCCAATCTTTTTTTCCACTCTAAACTGTTACTATTGTATTAAAGTTTTTGTTTTTTTTCAATAGCTTCTCTAGCGACAACGCGGTCATCAAAATCATGTTTTTCTGTACCGATGATTTGATAATCTTCATGCCCTTTTCCCGCAATTAAAATCACATCGCCGGGTTCTGCTTCGTTTATAGCATATTCAATGGCTTCTTGGCGATTCACACGCACCTCATAAGACTGGCCTTCCACGCCTTTTAGCATGTCCGAAATAATCGACATTGGCTCTTCCGTACGTGGATTATCTGATGTAAAAACAGGATTGGTTGCATATTCTGCCGCGATTTTCGCCATTTTAGGACGCTTGCCTTTATCGCGATCTCCCCCACAACCGACTACAACAAAAATGCGTTTTTTGGCAAATTCAGAAACGGTTTGTAACACGTTCAAAAGTCCGTCTGGTGTGTGTGCGTAATCAACAATGACTGGGAAATCTTGTCCGGCATGGACTAACTCAAAACGACCGGCAACACCTTTTATCGTACAAATTGTTTTCATAATTTGTTGCAGCGGAATTCCGCTAATATAACAAGTTGCGATGGCCGCTAACACATTATAAATACTAAATTTACCAATCATTTGAATGTGAACCTTTTCGCGTCCTTCTGGAGAAAACAATTCGAAAGTGGAACCTTGACTCGTAATTTCAATATTTTGTGCTTGGAAATCTGCCGTTTTATCAATACCATATGTAATTACATGTGCAGCTGTTGCGGTTTTCATCGTGTCAAAAACCGCATCATCCACATTTAAAACCGCCATTTTCGGATGACTTTTCGAGTAACGATTGCCCAGTTGCGCAAAAAGAAGACTTTTCGCATAGGCATATTCTTCCATTGTTTTGTGATAATCTAAATGGTCTTGCGATAAATTCGTAAAGACCGCAACATCATAATCTGTCCCGTAAACACGTCCTTGCACAAGCGCGTGACTGGATACTTCCATGACCGCAGATGAGACGTCTCTTCTTTTCATCTCGGAAAAAACACGCTGTAAAGTCAAACTATCTGGCGTTGTATTTTTCGTTTCAACTGTTTGATTCGCAATGCGCATGTACATCGTACCAATTAATCCCGTTGTTTCGCCTGAATCGCGCAAAACCTGCTCCACCAAATGACTTACAGTTGTCTTGCCATTTGTGCCAGTGATGCCAATGAGACGCATCTTTTGACTCGGAGAACCATAAAAACAATCCGCAAGAAGCGCCATTCCACGTTTTGTATCCCGAATAAGGACAACCGGAATCGAAACGTCTACTGGCTTTTCAGCAATAATGGCTACCGCCCCGTTTTGTTCCGCAACTTGCGCAAATTGGTGTCCGTCTACAACTTCGCCATCAATACAAATAAAAAGCGTGCCTGCTTCGACTTCGCGGCTATCTTGTGCAATTTTGGTGATTTCCATATTTAAATCCGCCTTCGACTCATAAAGCGGCAATATACTGAGCAACTCTTTTAACTTCAAAATGTCCATCTCCTTTAGCGACATTTTCCCGCACTTTGCTAAGAGAAAAAATATCCTTCTCTATCTTAGCAAAAAGCAAGAAGCATTTCCATAGGGTAAAATGAGTACATGTCTCAGACAAAAATGGCTTATTTGTCTAAGACACGTCTTCATTTATCTTGTAAGCAAGTCCCCAACACCCGCATTTTCTTGAATGTTCGTATCCTGCTTCAATTGATCTTGATTCGTCTGATCACGGTTTTGATTAAAGGCATAAATTTCATTTGGTGCTTTCATCGTTAAGGTCACTTTCGAATTTTCATTTAAAATAGAACCTGCTGAAACGCTTTGCTTCGCTACATATCCGCTTCCATTATAGGTGAACGGGATACCTGTTATTTCGGAAACTTTTTGAGCATCATCGCGCGACCAATTTGTCATGTCTGGCATCGTCATATCGCCATCTGTCATGATGACAATTCTCTCGCCTTCCATCACTTTATTTGCCTGTTGCGGGATTTGTTGAACTACTTTTGAACCATTTCCGACAACAACAGGAACCAATTTGCTTTTCGTAATAGCGGCCTTAGCGTCTTCAACCGATTGTCCAGCATAATTTGGAACTGAAACTTTTTCCATCTTCGCTTCTTTCGCTGGCTTAATGTTCATATATTGCAAACTGTTTTTCATAACCGGATTAAACACTTCTGAAACGGCCTCACCACCAGTTTCGCTGCCCTCCAATTGCGGCTGTTGCATCGTAACATACATCACCAATTCTGGATCGTCTGCTGGTGCCATTCCCATGAAAGAGAAAATATAATTATCGCTTCCCGTCATGTATTTGCCCGTTTTCGGGTCAGCAATTTGAGAGGTTCCCGTTTTACCGGCAACCGAGTAGCCTGGAATCGCATATAATTTACCAGTTCCGTGTTCTCCGCTAACAACTTGCTGCAATTCTTCACGTGTTTTCTTAGCAGTTGCCTCACTAATTGGTGTTCCTGATACTTTCGTTTTCGTTTCGGTTACTTCATTTGTATTTGGATTGGTAATTTTTGAAACAATATAAGGCTGCTTCATTTTCCCATCACTTGCAATTGCTGAAGCTCCTTGAAGCATTTGCATCATGGATACGGTTGTCCCTTGACCGAAAACAGTTGTTACTTTTTCAACTGGATAGTTGTAGAGGATTTTCCCGCTTGCTTCATTTGGGAGCTGGATTCCGGTTTTTTGGCCAAAGCCGAACTTCGTCAAATATTCTTCAAACGTATCCGTCCCCATTTTATTCAAAAGAGTAGCAAACGCCACATTACTAGAGCGTTCAACGCCTTCGCGATATGTGATTGTCCCCCAGCCGGCACCGCCGTTATGGTCATGAATCGGAATATCGCCGACGCGGTAAATACCGGATTTATAGTAGGCATTTGGATTATAAACACCTGTATCAATTGCTGAGGCTAATGAGAAAATTTTCATAACAGAACCTGGCTCATAAGCATATTCGACTGGCAAATCTTGCCACACACCCGCATTTTCTGTACTTAAACCTTCTTTAGTTGACGGATTGAATGATGGGCGTTGACTCATCGCTAAAATTTCACCTGTTTTAGGATTCATGACAACTGCCATCATATTTTTAGGTTTATATTTCGCATTAACTGTTGTCATCGTATCTTCTAAGAATGTTTGAATCTTTTTATCAATAGTCAGCGTAATATCGCTTCCATCTTCTGCTTCTTTTACATTTTTCTTTGAATTAGGTAAAATGTAACCGAGTTTATCTGTACTATAATTAATTTCGCCATCTTTACCCGTTAATATGGAATTGTAGCTTTTCTCGAGTCCCATTTTTCCAACAAGTGTGGATTCACCTGTTTCG
Organism: Listeria sp. ILCC796; assembly: GCF_900186175.1. NCBI lineage: Bacteria > Bacillati > Bacillota > Bacilli > Caryophanales > Listeriaceae > Listeria > Listeria sp. ILCC796. The sequence continues at coordinate 119,468 of NZ_FYBV01000003.1, read as the reverse complement.
CCTTCGGTTTGTTGCGCAAAGCCCACTAGCTGCGAAGCAAAGGTGCCATTTGGATAAAACCGGGCAGCTTGACGTGTAAATTCAAGTCCTGGTAAATTCTCCGCTTCAATTTTATTTTTCGTTTCGACGGATATATTTTTTCCAGCTTTTCCAAATTCAACTTGGTAAACATCTTCCGTATTTAAACGTTCTAAAATTTCTGCTTTAGACATAGCAATGTATTTCGCAAGTGTTTCCGCTGTTTGCTCTTTATCGACAACATATGTGGGATTTTTTGATGTTTTGGAAAACTTATCCGACACGACAGCCGCAAGCGTATACGTCGATGTATCTTCTGCAATCACTTCGCCTTTTTGGTCTAAGATAGAACCACGTTTCGCTTCTATCTTTTCCGTTTTCAAATGTTGTTTTGCGGCTTCAGCGGCTAATGGTTCGCCGTTTGCCTCACCGGTAATTTGCAAATAAAGAAAACGGCCAGTAAGAATAAGGAAGAGCGTCGCGAAAAAGACAAAAAGTACCAGTGCGCCCCTCCTCATATTTCCTCTGCGCCGTTTCATTTACCGTCCACTACCTTTACATTATCTCCGTTTAAACTTAAGCCTTTTTCTTTCGCCATTTTCAAGATGCGTTCATACCGACCTAAATCGTTTACTTGCACTTTTAAATCATCATTCGTTTTTTGCTGAGTTGCTAATTTTTCTTCGCTTGCTTCAATATCCTTATTAACGGTATAAATAGAAGTTTGAACGCTGATGATAGAAAATGCAAAAATCGCCATAGCCACAATCGCCATGAGTACAATTAGTTTTTCAAAGAGTGTCACTTGTCCACGCTTTAAAATTGCTTTTTTCGGTTGTTCTACTTCCTTATGTATTCGCTTAGGCTCCAGATTGGATTTGTAGGCAAAATTACTCACATTTTTCAACTCCTACTCATTTCTCAATTTTTTCAATAACGCGCAGTTTTGCTGAACGCGCCCGATTATTTGCTTCAACTTCTTCTTCACTAGGTAAAATGGGTTTTCGTGACACAAGCTTAAAGTCTGGCTCAAATTCTTTCGGAATAACAGGAAGTCCTTTCGGTATTTCCGGCCCCTTCGTCACTTCTTGGAAAATGTGCTTCGTGATGCGGTCCTCTAAAGAATGAAACGTAATCACACTAATTCGACCGCCCGGTTTTAAAAGCGTAAGCGCATCGTGTAATGAATCCTCGACAGCACCAAGTTCATCGTTCACCGCAATTCGAATCGCCTGAAAAGTTCGCTTACCAGGGTGTCCCCCTTTGCGTCTTGCCGGCGCTGGAATCGCTTCTTTAATAATATCAACGAGCTCTTGTGTTGTTTCAATCTTCTTCATTTCCCTACGACGCTCAATCTCACGTGCGATTTGTTTTGAAAATTTTTCTTCCCCGTAGCGAAAGAATATTCGCACCAAATCTTCGTACGCCCATTCATTAACAACAATTTGCGCTGTAAGTTCTTGTGATTGATCCATGCGCATATCTAGCGGAGCATCTTGATGATAGCTAAAACCTCGTTCACGAACGTCAAGCTGCGGTGATGAAACACCTAAATCATATAAAATACCGTCCACCTTTGAAATGCCATTTTCTAACAGCGCTTCTTTAATAAAACGAAAATTAGATTTAATAAAGAGCACTCGCTCATCTTGTAATTTCACTTTCGCGTTTTCGATTGCCGTAACATCTTGGTCAAAAGCCACTAAACGCCCTTGCTTTCCCAGTTTGCTTAGCAAGTATGCGGAATGACCTGCACCGCCTAGCGTGCAATCCACATAAATGCCATCTTTTTTTATATTTAACATGTCTACAGTTTCATGTAGTAAGACCGTTTCATGCTTAAACATCGTAGCCCCCCTTTAAATATCGAATCCAATCATATTTTCTGCAATTTCGGAGAAGGATTCTTCTGATTCCTCAAAAACTGCATCCCATTCCGACTTACTCCAAATTTCAATACGATTTGAAACTCCGATAATAACGGTTTCTTTTTCAAGCCCCGCATAACCGACTAGATTTTGCGGAATATTAATTCTTCCTTGTTTATCTAACTCACACTCAGAAGCACCTGAAAAGAAGAAACGCGTAAAAGAACGAGCATCTTTTTTAGTCAGTGGAAGCGTCTGAAGTTTTTCCTCGAGTTTTGACCATTCGTTTTGCGGATAGGCAAATAAGCACTTATCTAGCCCGCGCGTAATGACAAAATTGTCCCCGAGTAGTTCACGGAACTTCGCTGGCACGATCAAACGGCCCTTTATATCAATGTTGTGTTGATATTCTCCCATGAACATTAGACTTCCCCCACTTTCTTACGTACAACTTTACCACATCTCCCCACTTTGTACCACCCAAAACCTAAAAAAAGACAAAAAAAATTCATCTCTTCATTTAAAAGAGATGATAAATCATTGGTACAAAGCCATTTTTACATAAGATTATAAAATGGTGGGAAAGTGGGGGACAAAACCACTAATCCCCACTTTCAAGAGAATCTGATTCATTTCCGGCAAGAAGAACTTGTTTTTTTCTGAGTGCAAGACGCCCGAAGATACATGCCAAGGCGCCGCAAACAATGATGAAAACGCCCATTCCATATTTTCCTATTAAAGGAGCGAATAATAAACTGGCGGCGCCAAATAGTTTTCCGACTTGAAAGATAATCCCATTAAAAGCCATATAAGCGCCTCGTTTATTGTCGTTGATAATCGCTGCTAAAATGGTTTGGCGTGTTGGTACATAGAGCAATTCCCCTAAAGAAAGTAAAAGCGTTGCGAAAAATAACAACCACATGTTTGATAAAAAGGCTGAAAAAGAAAAGCCTACTGCGAATAGAAGAAAGCCAACATACATGACCGGTTCATTTTTGCGATGTATTAGCCACTTGGCGACTGGCGCAGTGAACAATACGATGCACAACGTATTTAGCGCCGTGAGCAAGCTTAAAATTCGCACGCCATCAATTGGGATTGCCAAAAGCTGCCCCATTTGCAGCGTAAGGTTTTGAAATTCATCTGCAAGACGTACAGAAATGAAATTGTTACGCTGAAACTCAATTGTCATGATAAAAATCCCAGAAATCGTGAACAAAACAAAGCTTTTATCGCGAACGACGTCGGAATAGGCGTTAAAAACTTCTTTTATGCCAGTCCCTGAACTTTTACTTGAGTCTTGCTTATGCGTTTCTGTAATAAAATGGAACGTTAACCACGTTGTTAGTATCGACATAAGAAAGAGCGCAATTAAAAGTTCGAAAAAATGTGTTGTAAAGAGCCAACCACCTATAATAATTCCAATCATAGAAGACAGATTATTTGCCCAGTAGCTAATGGAATACATAAAACTTCTGGATTCTGGTGTGCTGACATCGATTAGCATTGCATCTGCTGCAGGATTAATGATTCCTTGTGCAATTCCGATGAGCAATAAAAATACAAATGTGAGTAATGGAGAGCTAAATAGTGCGGAATTCACCAAAACTAGCCCCAGATAGCTAATCATTTTTAGCACTTCTCCGGTCACCATTAGTTTTCTGCGCCCCAATACATCTGCTAAATGGCCACCATAAAGGCCTACTGCAAACGGGATCGCAATGTTAAGCATTAATAAAATGCCCGCTACAGAAGGATTAAAATGCGCTGTAAAGTAAATGGCCAAAAAAGGGAAAATCATGGAAGCAATAATTTTACTAAAAAAGTTAATCACTATTCGCATGCGAATATTTGGGTGAAGCGCACGAAACATGAATATCCCCTCCGTATAAAATTTCTTTTGATACGTTACTTCTGTTATTATAAAGTAGAAATAAATTTATAAAAAGGGACGTTAATTGATTTTTTTGTCCCCTTTTAACAGGTGGAGGTTTTTAATATGGATTTTGACTATTTTAAATTGCGGAATTATTTAGAAAATCATAGCTGTTCTTTCAAACTGGCTGAAATCGCCAATCTTTGGTACTGCTCGCCCAAAAATGCGAAACGAAAAATCCAAGCTTACGCCACTCAAAATCTACTTTATTATTCTCCCGGCCGCGGTCGTGGGCATTTATCTTCCATAACTTTCACACAATCTTTTTTAGAAGATATCACCTCTTTTTTGGGAGGAAAAACAAAAGAAGAACGACTTTCTTGCATTGCAACTTTTCTAGAAAGTGATTTGCCGCCTCATATTCTTTCCTTTATAACAGAAGAGTTTCGCCAATTATTTAATACGCAACTTCACGAGGGGAATACGGACGTTCTCCGAATGATGATGCGACGCAAGATTAGTACATTAGAGCCTAAACGGGTGTCCACTTCCATTGAGTCTTTCCTGCTGAAACATTTAAGCGACACATTGGTCATCTTTAATCGAGAAACACAAAAAATCGAACCGTGGCTTGCGCACCATTTTTCTTCTAACGCGACTAAAACAAGCTGGACTTTTTATTTACGTAAAGGGGTGTCTTTTCATAATGGACGTTATTTAACTAGTGAAGATGTCACCTATTCGCTTTACCGCGCAAAGGAGGCGGATTCTGTAGTGGCACATTTTTTGAAGGATATCCGGCATATTGAGCTTGTTTCTACTTACATTTTGCGGATTCATTTGGTTAAGCCAGATCCTTTCTTTATTCGTTATTTAACGTCTATTAATGTTCCCATTTTGCCTAAAAATACGATTTTTGATGAAATGAAATGGATTTCGACAGGGCCTTTTCGCCTGAGCGAACGTTCTGGGAATAAAATTACGTTGGAAGCGTTTGATGGCTATTTCATGCCGCGGGCTTTGCTAGATAAAATTGAGTTTTGGTATATTGAAGGTGCTGAAAAATTAAATGATGTGCGCTTTTCCTATGGTTTGGAAAAATCGGATGAGCATTACGTTAAAACGGCTAGTCAGTCTTCTGGTGTTTCGGCGGTTTGTTTTAATTTCCAAAAACAAGATTCGCTTATTCAAAATAAAGCGTTTCGCGAAGCGATTTATCATTTGTTTGATGGACAATTAATTGGAGTTTCTAAAGAGCGGCAGGCGGCGAGTTATTTTAAATCGGGAAGGAATCCTGGTATTCGGAAAGACGCAAAACAAATTCCCTCTTTGCTAGAAAAGTCGGGTTATGACGGGCGCATCATTTATTTAGGGATTTTTGACCGCCCCATTATTAAACAAAACGCTGAAATTTTCAGGCAACAGGCTTTGGCGTTTGGCCTTCAAATGGAATGGGTGCCCATCAATTTGGCGACTGATTATTATGACACAAGTTTTCAAAAATTAGATTTTATTTGGCTGGAGGATGAACCAGGCGCTGATATGGAACTTGGCTACATGGAGTTCTTCACTAACCCTCATTTATTCCCAAAAAGGTTTTTAAGTGAAAAAATCTTAGCTACTGTAGCTCCTTTTTTGGAAGATATGAAGTTTGGTGAGACTTTTTTAGAGCGAGAAAAAAGCCGCATGTCGCTTGACACATGGCTTACGGAAAATTTTTTCTTATTTTATGTGGCTTACGGCGATAAAACACATAACATTGACAGCCATATTCGCGGCGTAGAGGACATGATTTATGGTTATTTCAGTCTTTCTAAAGTTTGGGTGCCTTTATCCGAGTAGGTAAACGACGCTCATTACAAGACCCGTAAGGAACAATGCGATATAAAGCAAGCTGAAAACAAAGAAGCAAATGCGCCAATAAATACGAATTGTTCGATAAACATGAATTTCTCCATCACGTTTAGCAAACAGCGCGATGATAACGATCCCAATGATGAATAAGAAAAGGAATATGTATAGTAGGAAAGAATGATTAAATAGCAGTTTCATGAATAAGTGAACAGCAATAATAAGGAAAAGAGTTGTAAAATCGGCTGCGAGTTTTAACGCGCGACGTGGTTGTTTAAGTAAAAAGCGAACTGTCCAAAATACGATTAAAAAAACGATTACGGGTAGCACGATTAAAACAAAAGTCGTGTCGGTTAGCCAATTAAACATATTGTTGCTCCTTTCCTTTTATTAGTTTATATAGGGTGTCTAGACGAGTTGCAGGGTAATTGCCCTCTTCTAACAACCGGATCACGGGAAGTAAAATGCTATCGATTTCTGTGCGGCGATTCAATTTTACGTCGGTTGCCATGGAAGATAGATTTTCTTTTGTCGCGATTAACACCTGCTCCACTTTCTGTATGGCATCATCAATTTGTAGCGCGCGGTTCACTTCTTCGACGATTTCGTGAAGTAACTCGCGCCAGTTTTCGTTTTGGATTAAATCGCCATTTTTGGCTCCTAAAACCGCGGTAAGCGGGTTCACTGCTGCATTAATTAGGAGTTTCTCGTACATCGCTTTTTTGATGTCATTTGAAAATTCGAAGGAAAAATCGGCCAATTGTTGTAAGAAATTCAATTTTTCTGTAGCGACACTCCCTTTTAGTACGCCGAAAATTGTTTTCCCTTTGCCTTTTTGTTCAACAGAAAAGTCATTCAGGCGCTTCGCTCCGTAGGTCGTCGTGGCCGCCCAAATATTTGTCGCCGTGAGGTCTAAAATGAATTTCAAGTGCGCAATACCATTTTGAATGAACAAAAGCGGAATTTCTGACGGAATTTTATTTAAATCTGTCCAAATATGTTCAAGTTCATAACTTTTCACGGCAATTAAAATAATGCCATGCTGTTTCATTTTTTCAAAAGAAATGCCCTTGGTCGCCTGAACAGGCAGAGTTTCTCCGTTAAAATGCAAACCGTTCTTATTCAAACTTTCCAGCTGTTCCTCGCGCCTTACATAAAGTGTTACGTGCGCATATTTAGCAAGATGAGCAGCATAAAGCAGCCCCATCGCACCTGCTCCAATTATTCCAATACTCGGCTTCATCTTCTCACCTACTTTTTTAATATAGAAAACGCACTACATCTCATATTTTACACTATTTTGTTATTTATGTATGCAAAAAAACGACAAGATCCATGGCATCTTGTCGTTTTTTTAGTGAACAAGTGTACGTCTCACTTGTTAGAATTAGCTATTTACCACGTCTTTACCATCGTAATGACCACATTCAGGGCATACACGGTGAGAAAGTTTCATTTCACCACAGTTTGAACATTCGTTCATACCAGGTACTTGTAATTTGAAATGCGTGCGACGTTTGCGTTTTTTTGTTTTAGAAGTTCTTCTAAAAGGTACTGCCATTTCCATACACCTCCTTAGAGATTAAAACTATTCTTAAGGTTTCCCTTAGATATATTCCAGCTTTACTGAAACTAATCTTCTTTTTCGTTAAAAAAGTCGGCTAGTCCAGCAAGACGAGGATCCACTTTCGGTTCGTTTTTTGCTTTTTCAGAAGCAAATTTTTCTTCTGTTTGAAGTTCCCAGTCACGACCTTTAGGAAGTGCGTCTACATCAGCCGCTTCTTCACTAAAAACTTGCATGGGAATTTCAACTAGCAGAAGTTCGCTCACAACAGGAACTAAATCTACCGTATCTTGTTCCATTACATGCCAAGATTCATCATGAACTTGGTCACGATTTTTAACAAAGGTTTCCACCGCTTTAATTTCATACGGATAAAAAACGTCTGTAAGCGTCCTTGCACACGGCAACGTCCACTCGCCAGCAATTGTCAAATGAGCAATTACTTCGTCGCGCTTCATTTCGAATGTTCCGGTAACGTGAACAGGCGAAGCCTCTCTGACGTCATGATTATTTTCTTTTAAAAACTCGGTTAAGTCGATCGTTTCATTAATTTCAAACTCGCCATCGCGATATTTTTTTAGTTGACTTAAAGACCATTTCATCATTAATCACCTCGGGCGCAACAAAAATCATTATAGCTTTTCTAGGCGGGTTTGTCAATCCTTTTTAGGAAAAGAAACGGCACCACATCACGCAAATTTGTGCTAAAATAAAAAGAAAAAAGGAATAGGTGATTTTCATGCGTGCTACGGGAATTGTGGTTGAATATAATCCATTTCATAACGGACATCTCTATCATGTGAATAAAGCTAGAAAACAAACTAAGGCGGACTGTATTATCGCAGTTATGAGTGGCTCTTTTGTTCAGCGGGGGGAACCTGCTATGCTTGATAAGTGGACTCGAACAAAAATGGCGATTCTTGGCGGGGCTGACCTCGTCTTTGAACTGCCTGTTAGGTTTGTCATGCAGCAAGCTGATATTTTCGCAACTGAAGCCGTGCGAATACTTGCAGATTTAAAGGCTGAAACCATTTTTTTTGGAAGTGAAAATGGGGATAGCGAAGCCTTTGTTGAGGCGGCAAAACTAGCCAATCAAGAATCATTTGATGCGCTTATAAAAGAAAAATTAAGCGATAAGACATTAAGTTACGGTGCGGCACTAACAGAAGCTCTCCATGAACAAATTGGGGACCGACTTGATGTGACACTGCCAAATAATATCCTTGGCTTCCATTATGCGCTAGCCAATGAAAAAATGAATCGCCCGCTAAACATTCAAACTTTAACGCGCACAACAAATTACGCGGAATTAGCGCCCGCAAGACCAGCTGTCACAAGCGCAACCGCTGTTCGCAATATGCTTTTACAAGGACACTTTAACGAGGTAAAAAAATACATTCCTCCGTTTGTTTACTGGGAAATCATTGGGAGTTCAGCAAATTTGATGACATTTGCCGAGCTGTATCCGCTTTTGCGTTACCGTCTTATAACGGACGATCCGGGGACACTTTCGAAAATTAATAGCGTTACAGAAGGCATCGAAAACCGCTTTGTGAAAGCGGCCAGACATGATGAGGCGGAAGCCTTCTTAAATGAAATCGTAACAAAACGCTATAGCCGCGCACGTGTTCAGCGTACGGCCATGCAAATTTTAATGCGCTTTGAAAAACAAGACGAGGTGTCGCCTTACTTGCGCCTCCTAGGCATGAACCAAACTGGGCAGGCCTATTTATCCCAAGTAAAAAAAGACCTTGAACTTCCGCTCGTTACGACGGTTTCAAAGGCAAAAGAAAAACTTATTGCCTACGATGTTCGCGCGACAAAGCTCTACAGTCTGATGGAAGGCAGCCTCGTTGCGCCGGATAATGATTTTTCAAGGCGACCGCTCATCTACTGGTGAAACACGAACTGACTGTGTATCTTGGCTAATTTTAATGCGCGGAGCTACTCCTGAATGCGCGATATGTTGAAGATCCACAGCACGTGCGCGGTACTGAACCGCGATAACGGGCGCTTTGGTTTCGCTTACCGTACAAACATAGTTCAACGCCACTCTTTGATACGCCGAAACAACTAGAGCCCGAGGACGGCTTTCCGCATAAAGCGGCGTCTTGCGTGGCTCTTCTGCTACTAAAAAGGTGGCGCGAATGCCAATTGCCGTCAAACTATTCGCGTCACCTTCTTTGTGGTGCCCAATATGCCTAAAATTGTATGCCCGGTTATCCCCGCGCGAATAATGCCCAATAATTTGCGTGTCATACGCCGCAGAGCTCGTTTCATGCGCCTTAATTTCCACGCCACCAAAACAATTTTCCGTACGATTATTGTGTAACACCACATGCCGCGAACCATCGTCCACTTCAATTCCATTCGAGTTCGAGGCGCCTTTTTTGTGCGCTCTACCGCTCGGATTGTGCAAATAAGAATGCGTAATGTACACATAATCACTATGATGCGTCGTCACACCATCATCACCAAACCCATAAACCTCCACGTCATCAATCCACACGTAGCGACTCCTAAAACGCGAAGTCGTCCCGTCACCCCCATAACTATAATAAGCAGATGTCACATCAATCCCGTGCAGCCCCGGATTTTGCACACAAACATCCCGCACGAGCCCAAACATCACATTGCAAAACGCAATCCCACTCGAACGAATTCCTCGAGCCGCACTTTTTTCTTTTTCAGGAAAACGCTCCGCGCGCCAATCGAGCGTGAAGCCTTCTAGCCGAATGCTCTTGTTCCCTGTGAAGCGATTCCGATTTCGAATCCCCTGACGCGATTTCGCAGCAAAATCATGCATCCGCAAAATTGTTTTCCCCGAGCCCGCCCCAATCAGCTCCGTATGAGAAGGCACCTTAAGGCCAGTTATGATAAACTCCCCTTCTGGAATCCGAACGCTTCGCCCGCCTTGTCCCATCGCGCGTACAAATGCCCCCGTACAATCCGTTTTTCCGTCCGCTACCGCACCAAAATCCAATACCGAAACTTGAACCGCTTCACCTCGAAGCTTGCCTAGTTCAGCAAAAAGAAGCGGCTGCCAGTCCACTTCAAGTAGCGGCCGTTTTTTAATCAGCGCCGGTCGCATAAACGTATTATCAAGCTTTCCCGTCGTATGCCATTTCCACGTACGCACCTTTTCGATTTCCCGTGTAAAAGGCAAAGCTAAAAAAGCCCGTTCCGTCTCCAAAATTCCCGCATCAAGTCCTTCCGCGTCCACGTATGCCGGAAAGAAGTGACCAATTTTATTTTTCGTATCATTCTTAAATTTCATCGTCCCCACCTATTTCTTGTTCTTACCTAGTAATTTCCCGAATTTCAAACAAAAAAACAAGAACTTCGAATATAAGAAAAATGTCACAAAATTTACAAAAAAATTGATAGAAATTTGATTTTAATAGCCTCTGAATTTTTTCCTGAAATGTTACCATGACAATGTATGATTGACAAGGAGGTGGATTTGATTTGGAGAATAAATAAAGATTTTTTTCTGATTTTTCGTTATGTAGTACAGATTATTACTTAAAAAAGGAGAGTTTAGCATGTACATAAAAAAAGAACAATTAAGAAAATCAGCAGTTAGTATTTTAACAGGAGGACTTATCATTTCAACCATGTTTTCCCCACTGTTAGGTAACGACAAAGTGAGTGCATCTAGTGTTGAAACAAAAAAAAGCAGTCTAAAAAATTCAACCACAAACCAATATATTCTCACGCCAATCAGCATTAATTCTCTGACATCCGAATCTATAACAGTTCAAGGAACAGCTGAACCAAATGCTGTTATTTCAATAAGTTTGAATGGAATAATACTTGCAACCGGGAAAGCAGACTCAAATGGAAGATACAGTTTTTCGATTCCTAGGCAAGCTGCTGGTACGCTTATAGTAGCAACAGCATCTTTAAATGGAAAAACAACAAGTGCCAGTACAGTTGTCGCACAAGGCAATATTGCCCCAACAACTATCAACCCGTTAACTACAGACTCTACGAAAGTTGAAGGAACTGCTGAGCCAAATGCCTCTTTACTAATTAAAACTGGCGCAACAAGAATTGGAGTGGGGCAAGTGAGTTCAAGTGGTCATTATAGTATCACAATCCCTCAACTAGAAGCTGGTACCATTGTAACAGCAACCGCGACAGCTAGCGGACAAACAACAAGTGCCAGCGCAGTTGTCGCACAAGGCAATATTGCCCCAACAACTATCAACCCATTAACTACAGACTCTACGAAAGTTGAAGGAACTGCTGAGCCAAATGCTTCTTTACTAATTAAAACTGGCGCAACAAGAATTGGAGTGGGGCAAGTGAGTTCAAGTGGTCATTATAGTATCACAATCCCTCAACTAGAAGCTGGTACCATTGTAACAGCGACAGCTAGCGGACAAACAACAAATGCCAGTACAGTTGTGGCACAAGGGGCTTTTATTCAGCATAAGAATGAACTGAATGTCACACCTTATACACTCTCAACTGACTCCTATGTAAGAGGCACTTTTGAGGGAGATGTAAAATATATTTCATTAGTAGTAAATGGAACTGAGTATAGTAGAGTACGCGTTTTAGATGCTTCGAATTGGCAATACTATGCAAAGGGGAAAATTAGCCTTTCAGATACTGTAAGCATAAAAGCTTATAATTCAGCAGGTATAGTTATAAATCAAGAACGTGTAACAGTCAATCAAAGTGCAATTTTGAATCCAGATGAGTTTGTCCTGAACCAGGATAGTTATGTGAAAGGGACTTACACAGGAAACATAAAATATGTAGCGTTAAAAGTGAATGGAACCATTTTAAGTAGAGTAGGTGTCATGAATACAACAGATTTCCGATACTATGCAAAGAGCCGCGTATCGACTGTAACTGATCAAGTGAGTCTTCTAAGCTACAGCCATGAGGGAAATGTTATAGCAGAAACTCCAGTCAAAATAGCAAAATAAATAACAATAAGCGCTAAAGGTCAACGTTCGACCTCCTAGCGCTTATTGTTTCTTAACATATTAGAGCCTGATCAAATTCGAGTGAGGTAAGCTTTTATTCCTTACTTTAAATCCATCAAATAATCCACCGCGTCCTGAAACGTCTTAACAGGCACAATTTTCATATCTGTATCAATGTCTTTCGCCGTTTCAACCGCTTCTGCATAATTGGATTTTAGCGAGGCATCCTTTTTCTTCATTTCAGCCGTAATCTCATCATTTGGAGCAAAGAAAATTTCTGCACCGCTTTTATCTGCCGCCACAACTTTTTGATTAATGCCACCAATACGCCCGACATTGCCAGCTGGATCGATTGTTCCAGTCCCAGCAATTTGATAGCCTTTTGTTAAATCAGCCTCTTGAAAACGACTGTAAATTTCTAAACTAAACATTAATCCCGCAGACGGACCACCAATTTGTTCCGAATTAATTTTCACCGCTGGATCCGTCGTCACTTTTTCATCATCAACGAGCGTAATCCCGATGCCAACTGTGCCCTTATCATCAATCGTTGTCAGCTCAATTTCCGCCGACTCCGCTTTTTTCTTATGCACATAATCAATTTTCACAACGTCCCCAGCTTTTTTGCTCTTCACATATTTAATAAACTCCGCGCTAGAATCAAAAGCATGGCCATCAATTTTTGTGATTAAATCACCTGCGTGTAGATACTTTGCGGCCGGTACATTTTCCAGTACGCTCAAAACATAAATCCCGTCGTATTCCACTGTCACCTTTTGATGCGCCGCTTTATAGGCTACTTGAATCGCGTTGTTTTTCGATTCATTCATCATGTACATTTGACGGACGTTATATTCTTCATCCGTTTCGTTTTCATAGCGAACATCGCTTTCCTTTTCGATTTCCTGATAAGGCAAAAGTTTAGCCAATCCGTATGTATAAATGTTCGCATTGGCCATCGCAATGGTCACAAGACTTAACGAACCTTTCAATTCACTTTCATGCCCTGCAATTTCAACAAGCGGCTCAAGTTTTTCCGTCGAACCGGGTTTTGTAATGTAATAGGGCATTGGAATGAAAAAGCCCGCAATTACAACCACTAAAATGACAATAGCAACTATTTTTTTCCATTGCGTTCGCATCTGATTACTACACCTCTATTTTTTATATTTAGCAAGTAGCGCCTCGTTCACATTAGGCGGCACTAAATTTCCAACATCACCATTATAACTCGCCACTTCGCGAATCATGCTAGAACTCAAGAACGAATATTTTGGATTGGTCATCACAAAAAAAGTTTCCAATTCCGCATCAAGCGTTCGGTTCATTGCCGCAATTTGCAGCTCGTATTCAAAATCCGTCACAGCTCGCAAACCGCGAATCACGACTGTTGCCCGTTTTTTGCGCGCATAATCAACAAGGAGGCCTTCTGAACTTTCCACGCGGACGTTAGGCAAATGGTTTGTTGCGTCCTCGATTAGCTGAATTCGTTCCTCCAAACTAAATAGCGGTTTTTTGTTCGCATTTTTTAAAACCGAAATAAAAATCACATCAAAAGTTTTCGCCGCGCGTTCAATAATATCTAAATGACCATTCGTAATCGGATCAAACGTTCCCGGACAAACTGCAATTTTTTCTTTCAATGCGCTCACTCCTCAAATTTAAAAATGGATAGCACCGTAATGCCATAATTCACCTCGCGTGTCTTCGTAAAACGACCAATCGCATCCGGCAAAGCATCATCTTTCTCATACTCACAAACAACAAGCGCGCCATCAGACACTAAATTTGCTTCGTCCAAAAAGGTCAAAATTTTCGCAAGCTGCTGCTTTTTATAGGGTGGATCTAAAAACACCAAATCAAACACTTCTTCATTTTTTTGGAAAATTTTAAGTGCGCGCATTGCATCGTTCCGATAAACGACCGCCTGATTTTCCAAACGGCACGCCGTCAAATTTTCCTTCACCGTCTTAACCGCGAGAGACGCCTGATCAATAAAGACGGCTTCGCCTGCGCCACGACTTAGCGCCTCAATGCCAAGACCGCCACTTCCCGCGAATAAATCCAATACTTTTTCCCCATCAAAAAAAGGACCAATAATCGAAAAAAGTGACTCTTTAATTTTATCTGTCGTCGGGCGCGTCGTTTTCCCTGGAACGGCTTTTAGCGCGTGCCCTTTCTTACTTCCCGCAATAACTCTCATGTTAAACATCCTTTTCGCTTCGATTTGACACTTGAGGCAGTGCCCGTTTTGAGCACTGCCTCGCATTTAAATACTGATTTGAACATCTTCATTTTTGCGTTCATACATCATTTCTTTCTTCGATTCATATTCCGTTTTCAAAAACGGCCGAAAAGAAGGCTCGACACGCTTCACATAATTAAAACGCGCTATTTTCGTGGAAATTTCTTCTAGTTCATTCATGTTGCAATATAATACCGCATATTTAAGTTTTCGTGAAACATAATGAACATTTCCAAAACGTTTGAGCGAACGCACTTGCTTCAAATGATTCATCCAAACAATAATCGCTTGTCTATCATTTTCCATCTCTATTGCCCCTTTAGCACGCAAAGTCCTAGGCTGAACAACTACAACTCCCGCCGCTACCACAACCTGAACTGCATGCAGATTTTTGTTCAAAAAACGGATTCCCAGTTGGAACCTTTATATGACTGGATACGGCATTTGCTAGCATCAGACTGATTTCATCGAGCAGTGACTGAAAATCCATCTCCGCTTGCCGAAAAGCCGCAATATGCGCATCCATGTCTAATTCACGTTTTAAAGCACGCGTTTTCCGTGTCACTTCTTTATAATCGGGATGATACCGACCAAAGCGTTCCACTTCTTCAAACTGCGTTTTAATTTTCGTAAAAGCTTTAATTTTATTTTGCGTTTCCGCATTTTCTAGCGCACTCTTTTTCTCAACATACGCTTGTCTTTCTTCTGACTCTAAAATCATGGCAGATAGTTCATCCGACAAGTCAAGAAGCGCTAAACTTTCCATTGTTGCAAACAAACTTATTCCCCCTTAGTTTCATCGATATTTCATTATAACACGTAGAGCTAAAATTCGTCTTTTATTTTGTAATGAAATTTTGCGTATAATATTTTTGGAAAGTGCCCTCTCCCATATACGTAAAACTTTTATCGAGCAGATTTTTGCGATGCCCTGGCGAATTTAACCAGCCTTCAACCGTTGCGCCCGCATCTAAATAGTTATATGCAATGTTTTCGCCCGCCTTCGTGTACTTCACCATGCCCTTTGCTAAGCGGTCAGAAAGTGTTCCGACAGTTGGTGAGTCGTGATCAAAATAATTATTGTTCGCCATGTCCACACTATGACCGTAAGCTACGCGCGCAACATCTGGATCGAGCGCCACAGGTTCCGCCCCGTAACGTTCACGAAGCACATTTGTAATTTCGAGCACTTGCATATCGCTCGCTTTATCAATTTCGCTCCATAAAGCCGCCGAAACATCTTCCTCGTAAATATCACCTTGATAGTTAAGCTCGTAAGGATGCATTTTTATGAAGGAAAGTTTGTTCAAATAGCGCACGCTCACGAGCTTCCCGTCTACCTTGTCGAAATTTAGTTGGGCATAAACACCACTGCCTAAATTGGCAACTGGGCGCATGTTTAAATCGTTCTCGGATAGCTCAAAACGATAAAAATTATTTTCATAATTAAACGCGATTTCAGATTGCAATTTCGCATTTGTAAATACTTTTTCAACAGACATACCAATTTTATATGGGGTTAAATTTAAGTCTTGACCTAGCGCGTAAATGGTCTGCACTTTATTATTTAAAACGCCAACCAACATGTAGCTTGTATTCGGTTGGTTGTAGACATAATATTCAAAGCCATATGGCGTCTTATCAACTCGAATGGGATCGCCAAATTTTTCTTTTAATTGACTGACGTCTTGATTGACAAAACTTGCCATACTGTCCGTATTCGCTATGTCCTCAGTCGATTCATTCGTTTTTTTATCTTCAGGAAGGATTGTTCCTTGCTTCACTTTTTCAGAAGCCTCATTTTTTTCCGTCGGTGCTTGAAAAAATAAATCTGTGTTATAGAAAATAAAGAGGCTGATAACAAGAAGCACAATCACTCTTAAAATAAATTTCACACTTTAGCCTCCCGAATAACCTTTTCTCTATTGTAGCCGTTTTTCGAGTTAAATACTAGCCTTCACTCATAAATTTCCGTATATTTACCGTCCGCCACGATATGCGGCATCATACCTTCCATTGCAAGCTTTTCTTTTTTATCGGTCGTCCAAGAATCACCATAGACATGGCTAATTTTTCCGTCTTCCATAAGCACAATGACATCAAATTGATTATTTTCCTGCGTCAAATAGGCTTTTTCCGCTCCGTCCAGTGCAAACATTTGGTAAAACTTAAAATTCATAAACGCATGATAATTTTTAGCATCTGCTATTTTCTGTTTAAATGTTGGTAAATACGAACGTGCGACATATTCCAGAAGCTCAACATCATTTTGTTTTCCGTTTTCAAGCAATTTCCGAAGAGCTAACACACGGTCATAATCCGCGCTAAAAGTGGCATTTTCAGACGTATTCGCAACGCGCATCTTTTTTTCCGCATGCGACTGCACCATCATTTGCCTTTTTGGCACAGCCACTTCCTGTTTCACCGCATCAAGCGCCAAATGTACAACTTGAATCCCCGCCGGAATAAACAGGATTATCAGTGCGATAATCGCAATTGGTAAGCGCACATACCGGTTTTGCTTCGCTTGCATCGTTTCCTTTTGCCGGGTGCCAGTTTGCACTAAAATCGCGACAATTAAAATCCCTAGCGGAATAATCCACATGACAACCGCAAGATAGCCTACTGAATTTAATGCCCACATGAAAAGAAGCACATAGGCTAACACAATGAGTATAGTAACACTAATTGGCACACGATGCGTATATAGACGTACTTTTTCATACGTGCCAAAAAACGGATTTTGCGCAAGCTCCACTTCCTCATAAAGCTCACGCGAATCTTCTCTGTCTGGCGCAAGACACAAAGCACGCTCCGAGTATTGAAGCGCCTTTTTAAAATCACCGCGCGCATAATTCATTTTAGCAAAGCGATTTAAATTGTCTATGTCATCTGGTTTTGTCGCAAAAGCTAAGTTTTCCAGCTCAAGCGCACGCAGATTTCGTGGATTTTGGTTGAAAATAGCCTCGCTTAAAATGCCCATATAGCTCGTATTGTTGGGCGCATAAAATAGGGCTTTCTCGTACAAAGCGATTTTTTCTACCAATCCTCCACTCCCATTTTCTGCCAAAGCTTCGTAAAATTTCGCTTGCGAGTGATCAAGCGTTAGACCGAAGCGAGCGAGCTCTGTGACGCGTTTTGGTTTATGTAACTGTTCGTAGATGGCAATGCCGACGACGTAATTTTCAACAATATTTTGGTTATATGATAAAGCTTGTTCAATATAATTTGTTGCTAAATCGAGATTTTGATTCGTTTCTGCATAAACATAAGCAAGGCAAAGGTAACCCGCGTAATGCGAAGGATTCTCGGTAATCATATTTTGGCTTTCTTTTTCAGCCTCTTGTTCTTTTCCACTGATAAGCAGTTGTGTCATTCGCTCAAAACTTGCTATTTTCATAACAATCAACTCCGATTTCTTCGTTCTCCCCTTGACTATATCACCTGAAATGGAAAAAACGATAAGGAAAATTCAAAGATTTTTTAAAGAAAAAAGCCCGATTAAAATCGGACTTCAGCTTGTAGAAAACCTCTAAACTTAAGCCAAACAAAACGTACCACGCACAATCAGACTGATGACATCCCCTATAAGAAAATTGAAATTACAATCATGGAGACAAATAGAATGGTCATGTAGTTTAGTGAGTAGACGAACATTAGGCGGGACCATTTTAGGCTGTCTTTCATTTTGAAGCCGTAAAAGCTTAAAACGAGCCAGCCAATATTAAGTGCGGTTGCTAAAATAACATATACGATGCCGAGTTCGGTCATAAAAAATGGTAAGACACTTAAAAGTAGCACCCAAAAGACCATGCTTTTTCTCGTCCGCTCGATGCCTTTTACAACAGGCAACATAGGGATCCCAGCAGCGCGGTATTCTTCTTTTCGCTTAATCGCAATCGCATAAAAATGCGGTGGTTGCCAGCAAAACATCACAAGAAACAACATCACTGGGATTAAACTAAACGTCGGGTCAACTGCAAACCACCCAATTAGTGGCGGGACAGCGCCTGAAAAGCTACCGATAACCGTGTTGCTAACTAAATTTCGTTTTGCGTACATGGAATACACCACAACGTATAAAAACACGCCTAGTATGCCAAGCACACCAGCCTGCCAAGTTGTCATAAAGAGCATCGCTACACCAATGATTAGCAGCACAGAAGCTAAAACGAGTGCTTTTTTCCCCGAAATTTTCCCTGTCATCGTTGGTCGGCTTTTCGTTCGCTCCATTTTACCGTCGATATCACGGTCAATAACGTTATTAAAAGCGCCCGATGCGGCGACGATGAGCGCAGAACCAATAATCGTAAAGAACATCACATCAAGATTTTGCATAAATGAAATACCATTTAACTGGAATGCAAGCCACATTCCTGTAAATGCTGTAATTGTATTGGAATTAACGATTCCTATTTTAACCAGTTCCGTGAAATCCCGAACCGTAAATTTACTGGCAACTCCTGTTTTTAACTCGCCAGTATTCTCTATTCTGTTCAAAATCTCTCCCCCTTAAACGCGTAAATCACTCTACGTCTATTATGTGAAATTAGGACATGCTTTGTCAATCAATCGGCTTCACAAAACTCGGCTGGATAAAACTAATTCCAAGCAAGCATTATGTGAATTTGTTAGCAAAGATTTCGTTTTAGTTTGTGAAACAGCGCCAAATAACGAATTCTTTACTTCTGTTTTAAAATTCGCTACAATAAAATTAATGTGTAAAAGCACGTTTGATGACAGATTCATCTAAAAGGAGAGAATAAGAAATCATGAATAAGTTTCTTAAAATTTGGTCCGTCTTGACGATTATTTTCATGACATTTGTTGTTTTTGGTGGGGCTTTGGTGACCAAAACGGGTTCAGCAGATGGTTGTGGAAACACTTGGCCACTTTGCAACGGACAACTCGTTCGCCTGACAGACGTTACAACGGAAAAACTAATTGAAGTCGCGCACCGAATGACAACGGGACTCGCTTCCATTTTTGTTATTGTGTTGGCCATACTCGCTTGGCGAACAATTAAAGATCGCCGCGAAACAAAACCACTCGCTATTATCGCTGTTTTATTTTTAATTTTACAAGCTTTCATGGGTGCTGCCGCCGTCATGTGGGGCCAAAATCCATACATCATGGCGTTACATTTTGGCATTTCCATTATCTGTTATGCGGCAATCATTTTACTGGCGCTACTTATATTTGAGTTTGACCGCAAATTTGATGCCAGAAATTTAGTGATGGGCACGAAACTACGATTTAATCTTTACTTTTTAACCATCTATACATACTTAGCTGTCTATACCGGCGCACTGGTTCGACATGAGCGCGCAAGTCTCGCCGTTCCAGTTTGGCCATTCCAAGACGGGACATTCATTTGGCCAGATTCCATTCAAGATTATGTGCAATATGGGCACCGCATTGCCGCTTTCATTTTAGTCGTTTGGATTTTCTATGTGACATGGCTTGTTTTCCGTGATTACAGACATTACCGCGTGCTCACCTATGGCATGGTCCTCGCTGTTATTCTCGTAGCACTTCAGGCGCTCACAGGTATCCTGTCTGTTTACACCGAGGTTAATCTTTATGTGGCACTATTCCACAGTTTAATCATTACCATTTTATTCGCGCTCTTCTGCTACTTATGTATGCTCGGTGCGCGGAGCAAAAAAAATCGTTTACGTATTCGTTAAAACGAGCCCTTTCAGGCTCGTTTTTTTTGTTCAACATATGCTATGATAGCTAAGTGAGAATAGAACATTGAAGGAGTTTGACATGAACCAACAAATTATTTTCATTGATGTTGATGGTACACTTTGTAACGATTATGGCCGCGTTCCCGAGTCCGCTGGGGTGGCCATTCATAAAGCACGACAAAACGGGCATAAAGTTTATTTATGCACTGGCAGATCCAAAGCGGAAATCACGGACGAAATTAAAAATATTGAATTTGATGGCTTTATCGGCGCAGGCGGCGGCTACATTGAAGAGCAAGGCAAGCTCCTTCTGCATAAAAAATTCGATTTAGCAGATCTTTCAAGCATCGTTCGCTTTTTCAAAAAAGAAGGTATCGGCTACTATTTGGAATCAAACGACGGCCTTTTTGCAAGTGACACATGCATTCCAGAAATTCGCAAACAAATTTTTAAAGGGCTAAACAAAACGGACGCCGAATACCAAAAACGCGCCAGCGAATTGAGTTTCTTTTTTGACTTACTTTTACCTGAAAAGCCCGTTTCTGAACTGACTACGGTAAACAAAATTTCATTTATGAGCGAACACGTGCCTTTTGAAAAAGTTAAAAATACATATCAAGATAAATTTACAATTTTACATACTACTGTTCCACTTTTTGGAGAAAATAGCGGCGAAATTGTTTTACGTGGTATTAATAAAGAAGTCGCAATTCGCTACTTACTGACACATCTCAATGCGAGCCCTGCACAGACAATTGCAATTGGGGACGGTATGAATGATTTTGAGATGCTCCAATTTGTAAATTACGGTGTTGCAATGGGAAATGCAAAACAAGAATTAAAAAATATTGCCGATTTTGTCACAGGTACGCCAGATGAAGATGGCATTGCAAATTTCTTTAAGCAACACGGTCTCACTTGAATGAAAGGATGATGATTATGAAAATATCAAAAAGGACACTTATATACGAATTATTCATGCTTTTACTTGTTATATTATCCCTTGCGTTACTTCCCTATCATAATTTTTGGACAATCCTTTTAAATTGGGTGATTTGGGGAATCTTCACATTAGACTATTTTTCCCGCCTTGTTCGGGCAGAGGACAAAAAACGCTACATTAAAACACACCCGTTCCAACTAATTGCCATTATCCCATTATACGGCGGTTTTCGGGCAGCACGAATCGTGAGCCTATTCCATATTTTACGCCTTACCGCAATGGGAAATCGCTATTTAACACCTCTTTTTAATTTTTTAAAAACAAACGGTCTGAATCGCTTCATTTTAATTTTCTTACTACTTGTTATTTTCATTCCACTTCCAATGGTACTGATTGAGCCAGATATCCACGACTACCCCGATGCAATCTGGTGGGCAATTGTGACCGCTACAACTGTTGGTTACGGCGACATCATTCCCATTACACCAATTGGGCGCATTTTAGCCAGTATTATGATGCTTGTCGGTATCGGTTTTATCGGTATGATTACTAGTACGATTATGAGCTACGCGAGTAAGCAACGAAAAATTTCCACCAGTTCTGAAAAAATCTCGCATATTACGAAAGCAATCGACCAAGTGGAAGAGCTTGATGAAAAGGAAATTGCTGTTTTGGAAAGTTATCTTGATATGAAAAAGAAAAAATAGCTTGCTCTGAAATGCATTACAGAATGTATACTTCTTGTAGAACAAAAAAGGAGGAGCTATTTAATGAAACTAATTGTAGAAAAAGATTATGCGTCGATGAGCAGAGTTGCAGCGAATATTTTACTTGGAAAAATGTATCAAGTAAATCGGGTGAATTTAGCCATTACGGCCGGAAACACGCCAGTCAAAATGTATGAGTATTTAGTAGCAGAGGTAAAAGAGCGTCCTTATTTGGAAAATGTTCATTTTTATAACTTTGACGAAATTCCTTATGCTGGCGAAAGCGGTTTTGGTGTGACGATGACAAATTTAAATCGCCTTTTCTTTCATCCGGCAAAGATTTCGGAACGAAACATTCACGTTTTAGATACTGAAAACTATCAAAATCAAGATGCTCGTATTCAAGCAGACGGCGGCTTAGATTTAATTTTGCTCGGTATTGGTGAAGATGGGCACTTTTGTGGCAACCTTCCGGGAACAACAACCTTCGCAGATGAAACAACACTCGTGCGAACAGACTCTATTCCTGAAATGCGCGACATCTTAATTGCAGAAGTTGGCGGCGACGAATCCAAATGTCCTGACGTTTACGTAACGATGGGGCCAAAAAGCGTAATGGCAGCCAAATCAATTGTTTTGTTTGCAAATGGACGAAAAAAAGCAAGCATCATCAAAAAAGCCTTTTTTGGCCTGGTCGACAGCACTGTCCCCGCTTCCATTCTTCAGATGCATCCGAATTTAACCGTAATTTTAGATGCGGAAGCGGCTATGGAGTTAGATGTGGAGGAACAATAAATTCTTGATGAATCTAAAACAGGAGAGAAAATCAAAAAAGATTTTCTCTCCTGTTTTATTATTGAAAAATCAACCTTTACATTATCTAAAAATGATGTGGTCTACTCACTACAGCTTCAAATTAAAGAATCTTTTAAGTTCAGTTACTTTATTCAAGAATATAATCAATTATTGCCTTCGTATTAACACTCACATATTCATCTACATCTAGTTGAACAGCATCAACTAGATCATTATAAGTCGGTAGATTTAAAGCCCCTCTATGTTCGATCAAGTTTGGCGATGTCACCTACTTGAGTTTTGCAACTTTTTCTGCAAGGACTCATAGTAGCGTTCGGACAAAGCTTTGACGGCGGCAATCCTTTCGAAATCAGCTTTTGCTCCTTTTTTATGTAAAACCATCTCGTGACAATAAGCAACCGTAACTTGGTGCGCGTCCGCTTCGAGCAAAATCACTTCGTCCAATTGCTGAATCTTCCCTTCCTGAATCGTGCGGCACAAGTAGCCTGTAAAGCCGGTTTGCTGCACTTCTTTATAGAGTTCAGGCATATGATTATATTTTCCAATGGTGGAACACGGGTTACGCGCCTCTGTCACCTGAATGACCGCTTCACCAATTTGGAAAATATCGCCAATCGCAACATCTTTTTCAAGCATGCCAGAAACCATTAAATTTTCGCCAAATGCGCTTTTTGGTAACTTCTTTTGAAATTTCTCCTCAAAATACGCATAATGTTCAACTGGAAACACACATACCGTACGGTCAGGGCCGCCGTGATGCTTCATGTTAAACGGTCCATCGCCAACAAATCCTTG
The DNA here is from genome assembly GCF_900186175.1 of Listeria sp. ILCC796. NCBI lineage: Bacteria > Bacillati > Bacillota > Bacilli > Caryophanales > Listeriaceae > Listeria > Listeria sp. ILCC796. Next base: position 96,149 of record NZ_FYBV01000003.1, on the reverse strand, counting down.
AAATGTGAGCTGGGCTTCTAACACACTTGTTTTTTCAATTCCTGTCATCATTTTCGACTTGCTCGAAAACGCCAGTTCCTTAGGTTTCCCAATCGCGACATGATGTACTTTTCTCATTTCTAGCACACTCCATTTTGTATTATTTTTTCTTCCGAAGTAAAGCAAACAAACTAACAATAATGGCTAAAAGGCTAATTCCAAGTGTCGTGTAAATGAGCCAAGCAGAGAATTCATTTTTTTCGTCCTGCTCTTTGCTCGTGGTATTTCCGTGCGCGTCCGTCTGCGGAACGCTCGATCTATTCACCGTCGTAACCGCATGCGGCGTATCCGAATTCGCATCCCCCGTCCATTCCACTATCGACCCGTCCGCATAGTATTGAAAAGCATCCCAATTAAGTTGAGCGGCTTTTTCCGGGTTGCTCGCGATGAAACTAAAACGCATAAACTGACCTGGCAAAATGCCCGCGCCTGTTGCCTCCCATGTTATCACATTTTTCGATTTATCAAAAGTCGTTTTAAATCCAGCCACTGGCTCATAAGAAACATACGTAGCCCCGGCAGGCATTTTAAGTACAATTTTCGTCGTGTTACTCTCTTTTTCAACAGGCACCTTCATCGTATACGTCTCGTACGCTCCCGTTTGCGATTCACTAGGCGAAACACTGACATGGGCGCTCACAAGAGCAGGAAATCCCCAAACTAACATCGCTACACTACACATTACAATCCATTTTTTCATCGCTTACTCCTTTATTTGCACAGTAAATGTTTGTTCTATCGTCTCAAAATTTTCCGTTAAACCGCGCACCGTAATTTCCCATTTTCCAATTTGATTTAAGTATAAACCGCTTGCGACATAATCGCCGCTTTCCGCGAGCTCGCCCTGAAACTCATGCGCACGGCCGCCCGCATGCTTAGCGCTAAATGTTACTTGTTGAAACGCTTCAAGCACAGCCCCTTCTTTGGTTAAAAAACGAGCTATAAATGTGTTATCTCCGACTTTGGCCGGCGTAATTTGCAGCCGAATTTTTGCTCGATCATTTTTGTCCGCCATCACCTCACTGAAAGGTTTGCTTGGCGCAGGGGGCGGTGTTTTCGTGTCAGATAAAATACTCGCGGCGCTTAAAATAAGCAAGCCCAGTAGCATTTCAATGAGAATCGTTTTAACCGGAATTTGTTTTTGCGTATTCTTCAAATAGAAGTAGTGGCCTAAACCGATTAGCGCCATTAAAATGACGAGGCCGATTTTGATGAGTAGCGTGATGCCATACGCGGTTTGGACGAGGTTTTTCATTTGCCCGATATTCATGACGGACATGAGAATGCCCGATAAAATGAGCAGACCAAACGCAGCCATCGCGTAAATCGCAAATCGGTTCCACATTGCTTTGGCTTCTTGTTTTGGGACAACGAAAAGCAAGGCAATAATGCCGCCTACCCAAAGGCTCGCCGAAATGAGATGCAAGAAGTCAGCGGTTGTCGCAACAATTCGGTCCGCCTGCGCCTGGCTGTGCCCACTAAGTGCTTTGGTCATAAAGATGGCAAGCAAAGTTAGGGCAGCAAGAAGCGGCATTAAAATCCGGCTTTTTCCTTTAAACAAAAAGAAAAACAAACTAGCGAGTATGAGCCACAAAATGAATTGCGTAAGCCAAAGTTTCCCAGTGCTCGTGCCGAAAAATGTGCGCATGAGTTCGGGCGTCAGGGCGGCGCCAAATGTCATGGTTTTGACTTGAACCGGTAGGAAAAGCGCTACCACGCTGCCCATCATCCCCATTCCAATAACTGTTAGGATTTTTGCTCGTTTCAGCATTTGCCGCGGAAATGCTTCTTTCTGCGGGAAAAGAACGAATAAAACGAACAACACACCGAAAACAATACTAAAGCTTATATAAAGAAAGTCTTTTAAAATGGTGTTCATTATTTCTGAGTTTGGCGTTTCAGCAATCGTTTTCGGGAGTTCTTTGTCCGTCTTACCGACTTTAAAAGAAATAACACCTGAAATCGGATGACCGTCCGCCGAAACGACACGCCATTCTGCCGCGTACACGTCTGGTTTTTCTTCTCCGTCCACATGCACCGAAACAACATGATCATTCTCCGCAGACACAAGCGTTTTTCCTGTCGAAATTCGCTCCCCTTTCGAGTTGGTCACTGTAATTAGCGGAAAATCAGATTTGATCGTTTCATTATATGTAAGAACAATTTCTGCCGGCATTTTAGCTACACTGCTACCATCTGCCGGTGTTGAATTTTGTAAATAGGCATGGGCATCTACGTGAGTTACCGGAAAAAGGATAAGTAAGAAAAAAATCAGGAACCCTTGCCAAAATCGATTAACAGCCATTTCTTCCTCCCTTTTCATAATCACTTTCCATTTTACGATACCTGAATTCTTTTTCTATTTAAAGCAATATGCATTCAAAAAAGCCACAGTATATAATACCGTGACTTTCATAAATAACCGTTTAGAAGCCTCTCCCAGCTCCGCCACCGCCAGAACTTCCGCCGCCACCAAAGCCGCCGAAACCTCCACCAGAGCCGCCTGAGCGTCCGCCTCCAAAACCGCCGCCGATAAATGGACCGCCACCACGCCCCCGTCCGCTATCAAACGGACCTCGTGAACCGCCGCGCGGGCCTCTGCCATTTATCATCGAAATAATAATAAATGTAACAACTACAAGAATAATGATGCCAATAACGCCCGGACTAAGCTTACCTGAAGCGCCTTTCTCTCCATTCGTTTTTGCCAGTTGCATCTCGTTAGTGTAGTTCTTAAAAATCGTTTCGTCTTTATAGTTATATTCTTGATTTACTTTTAAAGCCACTTCCGAAAAAATATTGCGCAACCCCGTGTTATAATCATCCGCCTTTAAGTAAGTCAGGTTATTGTCTAAAATTTCACCCGCCGTACCGTCCGTAATTGCGCCCTCAAGCCCGTAGCCGACTTCAATTTTAATTTCCCGCTCACCAGTTGAGAGCAAAATCAAAACGCCATTGTCGAGAGAATCACTACCAATTTTCCACTTATTAAAAAGTTGATGCGCGTATTCTTCTTTGGTTAAACCATCAAATGAATCCACCGTTGCCACCACAATTTGTGGCTTTTCCATCTGATTTTGATACGCATAGTTCACCGACATTATCATATTTTTCGTCGTTTCATCTAAAATATTCGCGCTATCCGTAACATAAAATTGCTCGGTTGGTTCAGGAAGTTTGACTGCCTGTGCATGATTGGGCAGAAATACAACAGCCAGAAATAAAATAAAAAATGTAAAAAAGGTTAGCCGTTTCAAAACGCGTCATCTCCCTTTCCTCTATAGTTAGTCGAAATTCACTTCCGGCGCTTTATCCGCCCCTTCTACAGCTTTAAAATACGGTTTCGTTTCAAAGCCTAGCATGCCAGAAACAAAGCTTGTTGGCGCGCTTGTCACTTTCGTATTGTAGGAACGGACGACATCATTATATTTATCTCGTTCAACTGAAATTCGATTTTCCGTTCCAGCTAACTCGTCCATTAAACGCGTCACATTCTCGCTTGATTTTAGTTCTGGGTAGTTTTCTACGGTTGCAATTAGGCGTGTGACAGCTTGGTCCATTTGGTTAGCCGCATTCATTTCTTCACTTTGCGTACTAGCTTTAGACACAGCAGTTCTTGCTTCGGCAATTTGACCGAAAACTTCTTTTTCCTGCTTCATGCTGCCTTGCACTGAATTTACTAAGTTGGGAATTAAATCATAGCGGCGTTGCAACTTACTTTCTACGTTTGCCCACTGCGCAGAAACTTCATTTTCTTTTTTATTTAAAGAATTATATGTAGCAATAAAGGGCACGCCTAAAACAATCAAAGCAATCGCTATCCCAATAATTACTTTCCAAGTATTTTTCATTCGTTTTCTCCTTTTAAATAAGATATTTTCATTATATCAATAACGCTGTATTTTTTCATACTTCCCTCGCATGATTTTTTGTAAAACACATTTATTCTGTGCTACACTAAGGTGAAGCGAGGTGATTAGATGCAGGAAGCACTCATTTTAACGAGTATTATCGTCCTCGGACTCATTGCACTTGTATTTGAATATCATTACACAGTGAAACGAGCCATTCGTTATATGAAAAAAAATAATCTTACCAAACAAGCGATTAAGGATAAAATAGAAATTTATGAGGATTGAAAACCCGTGCTGACACGCAGCACGGGCTCTTTTCATAATTTAAAATGAATCAAATTGATTTTTCTCACTAGAAAGTTTTGCTAGCGACATAATTCCTGAAATAAGGAATAAAACGCCCGTTACAAAACCATAACTAAAGAAACTGATTCCGCCAATCACAATTAAAACGATTGACCAGCCTTTTACACTAACACCATTTTTCAATTTAAAGGCAGCGATAAAACCAAACACGCAAGCTGCAATAGCAAGCAAGAGGCTAAGTGCAATAAATCCAATACCAAATGACATATCAATAAAATCATCACGTGTCACTACTGGATCAACCGATGCTGCAAATAGCATTATAATGCTAAACCCTCCCATAATAAAGACGCCTAGAGCTGCTAAACTGGCACCAATAATACTCATGATAAATTCTGCTTTTCTATTAATCATAATTGCCCTACTTTCTGTTTATTCTAAAGTACATTATACCTGAAAATAAAACATAATTAAATAGCGGATTACAATAAAAGAAGAACAGGCCTAGGTGAGCCTGCTATTTTTTATTTATCAAACTCTCCACCAAGTATTCTTGTTCGTAATTCTGAAACTTTCTTTTGTATCAAGTCCCTTGTTTCTCTAAACTTATCAATTGAGCTTCCACTTGGATCAACTAAGCCCCAATCTTCCTGATAACGGCTCGGCAAATTAGGGCAAGAAACGCCACACCCCATTGTAATCACTATATCTATTTCGCCAGGAATATCCGCCAATAATTTAGGATATTGCTCGGCTATATCTACTCCTGCTTCCCCCATAACCTCGACTGCTAACGGTTTTACTTCTGGATAGTTCTCCGTTCCTGCTGAATATATCTCTGCTATATCATTTAATAATACTTTCCCCCAGCCTTCAGCCATCTGAGAGCGACATGAATTATGAATACAAATAAAGGCAATTTTCCGCATAATAATCCTCCAAACATTTCTCCGTGTTTATTATATAGTATTAAAGCAAAAAAAGATAGAGGCAACAGAGTGCCTCTATCTTTCATACTAGCCAAACATAGTCATTCAAAGATTATAAAATCCTTCGTTTTAATACCAACCAGTTTGCAAGTGGTGTGCTTTCGCATTACTCCAAGAACCATAGCGGCTCTTCACATAGTTTTCAGCTACACGTTCTTGATTGGCAGCAGAATAGTCACCATTTAAGTACGAGTTCGTTAATTGGTAACGACCAATATATTTACCTGTTGCACTTACTGCACCGTAGTTACCACCAGATTCTTTTTGTGCAATCCATTCTTTCGCTTGTTGCTCTGTGGAACTTCCAGTTGATGCGCTCGCGCTTTGACGAGGTTGCGTTTGTTTTTGCGCTGGTTGTTGTTGTGTCGGTTGCTTGCTTTGTGCAGCTGGTGCAGGTGCAGCAGTAGCTACGCCATTTCCACCTTCTCCAACTTCAAGCGCTTGACCTATATAAATAAGATTAATATTCGAAATGTTGTTATCCTTGGCAATTTGATCGACAGTCGTATTGTTATTCTTGGCGATTTCGGATAGAGTGTCTCCCTTTGCTACATTGATTTGTTTAGCGTCTACGAATTGACCTCCAGCGATAATTACTGCTCCAATCACAAAAGATGATACGGCAATTCCTAATGCATTTTTTTTCATTCCTTAAAAACAACTCCTTAATTTTTCTACGGGATTCATCATAACATAGCAACATTTCAAAACAACTACTGTTCCATTTCATTTTGTTTCAAAACAAAGTCATAGGCACCAAACGTCAATAGGAAAATTTTACCAATTAAAATCTAACTTCCTGCTATACAGCCCTTCTTCTAAGTTTGAATTTTCAGACGTTTAGTGACATATCCCTTCATTAAAATTTATTTTTTTACTGAATTTATTAGTGAAATTGCTTGATTTCATTAAAAAACACGGCTAAACTTATTCATTTTCTCCCTGTATCGACAACCCTATATCCAAAATTTGTTCTATTTCTTCTATAATAAGAAGCCCACCTTTTTTGATAACTTCATCATTTAAAACAACAATTGGTAATTTTTCAGCCATGAATAAAGGCTCCTCACGAAAAAAGTTCCACCTTTTCTCCTTTTAACTTAAAATAAATGTTTTGAAATTCTTCACACACACACCAAACTTTGGAATATTTCTAGTTCCATATCGTAATTTTCCTTATTACTTCCACAAAAATATTCTAGTTTTATCATTTCTATCCAATAAAAAAAGCACCCTTTTGAAAGGGTGCTTCCTTTAAATTAACGAATTTCTTTAATACGAGCCGCTTTACCGCGTAAGTTACGCAAGTAGTAAAGTTTCGCACGACGAACTTTACCGCGACGAATAACTTCTAGCTTAGCGATACGAGGTGTATGTACTGGATACGTACGTTCAACACCAACGCCATAAGAAATTTTACGAACTGTGAAAGTTTCGCTAATACCAAAACCACGGCGTTTAATTACAACACCTTCGAAAAGTTGGATACGTTCGCGCGTACCTTCGACAACTTTTGCGTGAACACGTACAGTGTCACCAGGACGGAAATCCGGGTTGTCAGTTTTTAGCTGTTCTTTCGTAATTTCTTCGATAAGTTTATTCATCTTATTCTCTCCTTCATACAAATATTCATACGTATTAAGAACGAAGCGGAATATTGTTATCAAATCTGGAATAGCCCAGATACTTAATTAGATTAACACAAACTTCTTTGACTGTAAAGTTTTTTTCTTGATAGTTTATCTTTTAATAGACGCCCATCTCTTCTGTAAGCTTTCTATTCAGAAAGAGAAGTCTATATTTATTAGCATAACTTATAAGTTGAACTTTTGTGTCCTTGGGAATGCTATCTTTTCTTGTAAACCATGTTTTTGTAGCATCATACGCTGTCCCTTTCACCTTATCCTCAGCATAATCCCCTACGTACGGTAAAACACGATTAAGCCCCTCAGCCAATATTTGAAAAAGTCTGGGTGGCATTTTATGATAGTCATAATGAATCAAGATATCCAATAAAATATTGATATATTCATCATAATTGGAAAATGCATTTCGTTTTCTAGCTTTCTCCCATAACTCATTAATGCAAACTAATAGAAATTCGATATACGATGAAATCATATGATACTCAAATTGAGGAAGCATTTCTAAGAGCTGTAGTCTAAAATCTTGATTAGTAATAAATTCTTGAATTTCCTCATCTTCTTTATTATTCAAATTTTCTACAACAGCTTGTAGCTCTTCTAATTTATGAAGATACAAACCTTGAGATTTTTGTATATAGTCCGCTAATTCTTGTAGAAACTCTTCTATATTCGAAATTTCAATAATTAAATTTCCCATCTCATCTCTATATGGCAGCTCTTTTGGATTTTCTGACCAAAGAGCTTGAATAATTTCATAGGGATATTCATTTCCTCTTGTGTATAAATTCTTCGACCAATCTACTGCAGACAATACATTTACATCCCCAAGCCCATATCCAAGAACTAATGTTGTAGATTCTCGTATTGTCATTGCTAATTTTGATTGTCTATATTCAGTTGGTCTAAAAAGTGGGACATAATCTTCCTGAACAATGATAATCGATTCCGGATCATTCCGCACGCCATGTAAATGATAAATAGGAATAATACCTTTAGGAGCTGAAAGATAATCAAGTGGACCTAAGCTCTTACTTTTTCCCGTTAGAATTGTTTCTAGAACTAAATCATAGTTTGTCGTTACAATCCAAGAAGGCTTAATTTCATCAAATAATTTTTTTAAAAGTTCAATCTTATCTTCTTTTGGGAGCCAATTGGCCAGCAAGCAAATTTCTTCTTTAAAAGTATTTTTTGCCTCAGCGTAATCATCATAACTTTTCCTATCCGCCAATTGTTTGCACAATAATGTCGCAAGTTCTGGCATGGAAAGACCAATTAAATTTTCTCCCTCAGGCATATGCAATTCGTGTACTATACTTGCTTCTTTAATTAAATCATACCATCCCAGTGCTTCGTCAGCCATTGCTTTCGAAAATCCAGCACCTATAAACAAACCCAAGTTCCCATAACTATGTGCATTAAATAGTTTCTCAAAAACTTCTTCCCTTTTTATACTGCTCATCCCGTCTCCCCCATCTATGTATGCGTTTTCTTTCAGTTTAATGCTAAAACGTATAGATTTCAAATTATATACATTTATATACGTAAAAAAATCACTAGGCAATGCTAGTGATTTTCTTTTAAAATCTCGTAATCTTAATATTCACAGCTGTACCGTATGCGAGTTGATAGACGCGGTCGCCGACAAATTGTTCCGTGAAGTTACAGTGGATTATCCCGTTTCCCCCGACGTCAAGCGCTTTTTGTTGGAGCTCTTTAAGTAAGTTTTCAAAGCCGACTGTTTCTAAAATCGCTTCGTCGTCTGACTTCAATTTTTGGCGCACACTTTTTGCGAAAACGACCGTTAGAACATCGTGATTGACATTAATGCCACCCGTTGACACTTGCACATTCTCCCAAGTTTCACCAATTCGTTTCTGGTCATTTTGCTCAGATACATATTCTTCCCGATTTTTATCCCGAACAGCTCGGTCTTTCCCAAAAAAAGTCATATTAACGCTTCCTTTCATCACATTCTTCTTCTATTTCATGTAGCCATTCTTGCTCTTTTTTGGATAAATTGTATGTTTCAAGTAAGTCCTTGCGGCGTAAAAACGTTCTCCGAAGCGACTCTTTGTTTCGCCATTCCTCAATTTTCGCGTGGTTCCCACTTAAAAGCACATCTGGAACCTGCATGCCACGAAAGTCAGCGGGACGCGTATAGTGCGGATGTTCAAGCAAACCGCTTGAAAATGAATCGTGCACCGCAGAATCGGCATTGCCTAGAGCGCCTGGAAGCAGCCGAACAATGCTGTCCGTCATCGCCATTGCCCCGATTTCGCCGCCTGTCAAAATGTAGTCGCCAATTGAAACTTCGTCGGTTACAAGATGCTCGCGAATGCGTTCGTCGTAGCCCTCGTAGTGCCCACAAATAAAAATGAGTTGTTCTTCTTCTGCAAATTCTTCTGCCATTTTTTGATTAAACGGCTTACCAGCTGGATCCATCAAAATGATGCGCGGCTTTTTATGTTCGAGTTGTACATGTGACACGGCATCGAAAATGGGTTGCGCCTTGAGCAACATACCTGCGCCGCCGCCATATGGATAGTCGTCCACCACCTGATGCTTTCCTTCGGCGTATTGTCTAAAGTCTGTCACCGCAATGTCCACGATGCCTTTTTGAATCGCTTTGTTCATAATGGATTCAGATAGCATGCCGCTGAACATTTCCGGGAAGATGGATAAAATATCAATTTTCATTTAATCTAGCAACCCTTCAAGTGGCTCGATAACAATTTCCTTGCTCCCGATATCGATTTTTTTTACAACGTCAGCAATATACGGAATAAGCATTTCTTTTCCGCGCTCTGGTTTCACAACCCAAACATCATTCGCGCCTGGCGTCAAAATCTCAGTAATTTCGCCGAGCAAAAGGCCGTCTGAGGTGCGCACATGACAACCAATAATTTCATGAAAATAATACGCGTTTTCCTCTAATTCACCTAGCGCTTCTTCTGGCACTTTTAAAATGCCTTCCTTCATTTTTTCTACTTGATTAATCCCAGTGTAGCCTTCAAACGTTAGCAAGTCGAAATTTTTATGCACACGGTGTGAGCGTACCGTAAGTTCAATTGGCGTATTTTCATTTTTTAAATACAAAAAAAGTTTATTACCTGTGCGGTAGCGTTCGCTTGCGAAATCAGTTCTTGAAATGACGCGCACTTCGCCCATTAGTCCGTGTGTATTCACGATTTTTCCTACATTAAACATCTTTCCCATAAGTCACCTCTAGCGTATTTCTGTAATTACTCCGTCCGTTACAACAATCGTTTTACTAAGTGTGGCATCGCTCCACTCATCGCCAACTTGAACATCTACAATCGTTTCAAGCTCGCGTTCGCGAATTTCACTTCCAAGCGGTAGCGTTTCAAGTTGTTCCATTTGAAATTCCACCAACTTGATTTTCTCTTGGCGCAAGTTTAATTCATGTTCAAAATATTCATTAACACGCTCTGGCTGGTAACGGTTTTTATGTTCCACTTTTTTTTGTTCAAATAAAAGCTGTTCACTTTCTGTTTCTAAAAGGCGTTTTTGCTCTTTATAATACGTTAAAAGTTCAAGTTTGCTTTGTTCCGTCAAAACTTGCATAATGACTACTTTTTGAATGAGTTTCACTTTGCACCTCCAGACGCGTTACTACTATTTTTATTTTATCAGTTTGCCGCACACTTTCCAAAGGTTTTCTAAAAAAGCTTAGTTTTTCTTACTTGCTTTTACAAAAAGGGCGAATAAATCTTCGCTCTCTCTGTCCATTTGGAACATGAGTTCAGGGTGCCACTGGACGCCGATGAAAAAGCTTTCTAGTTCGTTTCCTTCCACAGCTTCAATCATACCGTCTTGTGTACGCGCTGTGACATGTAGACGACTAGCTACTTTTTTAACATACTGGTGGTGCAAGCTATTCACACGCTTTCTAGTGCCATGAACTGTTGCTAGTAAACTTCCTGGATCTATATCAATTAAATGGGAGCCGAGTTGTTCATCTACTTGCTGTAAGTGTTGCAAAAGCGAACCTTCTACGTACTTCCCGTCTTGATAAAGCGAACCGCCAAGCGCCACATTGACTACTTGCATACCACGGCATACTGCAAGAATTGGCGTTTTAGCTGCGAATGCTTGTTTCGTAAGTTCAATTTCAAATGCATCGCGAATGGGTGCATAATCGGCAATTTCAGGAAGCGGTTCTTCTCCGTAATAAAACGGCGTAATGTCTTGTCCTCCCGTCATTAATAAGCCATCTACTAACCCGATCATTTGCTTGGCGCTATCTGGGTCATCAATCGGGATAACAATTGGTAATCCCCCTACTTTATGAATCGCATCAACATAGCGTTGTTGCGTATATGTGACACGATGCCCGTAAAATTTATCAATACCTTTTGCGAGCCTATTTCCTGTAATCCCAATAATTGGTTTCATTTTCTCTACCTCCTGACCTCAATTTATTTTACCCCATTCAGAAGGATTTTACTCTGTTTTTGCAAAAAAGAAAAACTCGCCTGGATTTCTAGCGCCAGACGAGTCTACTTCGATTATTTTACATTTGACACAAGCCAAGTTAAAGCTTGTGAATCATTATACGCTTTTTCCCATGAGGCGTGTGGATTTGGTGCCACTAAACCAGACGGGTACTCTGTCATTTGAACTTTCTTACCTCCTGCATCTTGAATCGCTTTGACCGCTTGAAGCGAGCCTTGAACACTGTTGACAGGATCATCTTCTGCTTGGAATGTCCAAATCGGAATATCTTTAATTTTCGCAGCATCCGCTTTATCTGGCGCTAAATACCGTGCGGAACCAACTTGAATGAATTCCGAACCTTCATGATACATATAGCCAGCAATTGGCATCGCAGCCGCGAAGAAATTAGGATTCTCCGTTAACATTTTCCAAGTTCCTGTCGCTCCATTGGAAACACCTGAAATATAAATTCTTGATGTATCAATATCGTCATTTTCCGAAACTACTTTATCAATTAGTTTTTTCACTTGTTCCGTCTGCCCTTTACCGAACCAGCCTTCGCGTGCTTCGTCCCATGGAACTTGAGGTGCTAGAACGTAACTAGGCGTTGTTTGTTGGAATGACATTCCTGAAAAAGTTTGCGGTCCATCTGTACCGAGCAATTGCATTTCATTGTCCTCACCGCGTTCACCTGAACCGTGAAGATAGACAACAAGCGGTTTTTTCTCGCTACTATTCTCCCCTACTTCCGGAGAAAATAGACGATATTGCATTTTATTTTTGCCATCTTCAAATGTGCTCGCTTTAAACGCATCTAAAATAGGCGTTTTAATTTCACTAATTTTTAAAGCATCGGTTGCTGCATATTTCGTGCCTTTAGCCGATTCAATTTCGTCCGTTTGTGCAACTGTATAAGTTAAGTTTGCGCGTGTATTAATAAATTTCTCAATATCGAACACGAGTGTGCTCGCATTGGCATCATTTGGATTTAATTCTAGTACAACATATTTCCCTTTTTCACTAGGTGTGCCCGCTGTTTGCTCTTCGCTCGTATATACTGCTTGAATAGTACGACTCTTTGCTCCTGCAAAAACAGAAAAATCAGATGTCGCCAATTTATTGCCATTTATTTCTTCAGGATAAGTTAAGATGACGGCTGAGCCAACTTCTCCTTTATCCACAACTTCTGTCACTAGTTCCACTTTTTTAGCATCAATTTTCTTTGCGGCTTCTTCAGTTGATGAACAAGCTGCTAGGCTTAAGCTCGCAAAAACCAGAAACGCTAATGAGTACCATCTTTTTTTCATCCTTAAATCTCCTCTTTTCGCTCTCATTCTAAAATAGTCAACCGCAACAAAAAACAGGTAAAACCTCTTCACGATAGAAAACTACCGAAAAATTGGTTTTGCCTGCCGCACAGTAACAATCCACTATTTGATTATAGCTTAGCACAAATAGAAAGCGATTACAAAAGGCGTTTTTTCCTATTTCAAAAACTGATTTTCGCTCATTTACTAAAAATAATTATAATAAATTACATCGTATATATTTAAAAGTAATGAAATGCACAATATAAAAAGTAATTTTAAGTAAAAAGAGCTAGGCGTATTAACCCATCCAGAGAACATAAAAAGAACTCGGTTTCACCAACCGAGCTTCTTTTATTCGATGATTTCAAGGCGTACCTTTTTGGCATTTTTAGCGCCAGCTGCGTAAACGAGCGTCCGAATTGCTTTTGCGATTCGACCTTGTTTACCGATAACTCGTCCCATATCATCTTTCTTCACTGTCAATTTATAAAAAACAGTGGAATCTGTTTCTTCGATTTGAAGTAAAACATCTTCCGGATGGTCAACAAGTGGTTTTACGATGGCGATAATCAAATCTTCCATTCGCAGGCCCCTTCCTTATTTCCCTAATTTTTGGTTATGGAATTTCTCCATGATGCCTTCTTTAGACAAAATGTTACGAACAGTGTCAGAAGGTTTTGCACCATTATGCATCCATTTTAAAACTGCTTCTTCATTGATTTTAACTTCAGCAGGGTCTAGTAAAGGATTGTAAGTTCCTAGTGTTTCGATCGAACGACCGTCACGTGGGAAACGAGAATCCGCAACTACGATACGGTAGAAAGGTTTTTTATTAGAACCCATGCGTTTTAGACGAATTTTAACTGCCATGTTTATATACACCTCCATAAAGTCTTACACAAGTATATATATTACCAGTAAAGGATTTGTTTGTAAAGTGTTTTTTCTTTACAGAGTAATTTTTTCTCCATTTTCCTGGCAAATTAACGCATAAAATTTCGCATAACCCGAAATATTGTGCTCCACATCGTCAATCCGAACGCGAAACGAGTGATGCCGAATAAAAAAACTGTCCGTAATACGTGCCGGATTTTTAAAGTACATGGCTACTTCTGGATAAAACAATCCGTTTAATTGGTAGTCGGCACGCTTTTGAATGACTTCTCGCAAACGTTCTTTTGAAAACACACTTTCCAAAGGGCGATTCATTTCGAGTTTTCCGTATAGTTCATGGGCGGCAAGTGTCAGTTCGAGGAAGGTAGGAAAAGTCGTTTCACGGTGGTAAATAAAATCCAAGTTATCAAACGCATTTTGCATGCCGAACAAAACGTATTTTTCATCTGGAATGTAGGTTGCGATTTCATTTGCCGCATAGCTTAGCCAGTGATCGTGGTTGCGCCAATAGTTTTTTGCAATGAAGTTTTGAAATGCGCTCTCCGCACCTCTTAAATACGCCTCGTTTTTGCTCACGCCGTATAGACGTAGCAAGCCTAGCACGGCCTCGCCTTCGTAATAAATAATCCGAAACGGATCTTTCACTTCCATAGTTGGGGCATGCAAGACGTGTGTGAAACTGCCATCCTGTTCTTGTAGCCGTAAGATTCCCCAGGCGAGTTTTTCCGCAAGCGGAAGGTCTTCATGATTTTTCGTAAGTGTCATATATTTTGAAAAAGCAAGCAGTGCGGCAGCGTTCGCCCCAAGTTTTATTTCGCGCAGCTCCGGCTCGGTCACATACGCAAAATCTTCTTTTTCAAGGATAAAATTTTGTTTTAAATAAGTGAGGGCACGAATTGCGGCCGCTAAAATCGTTTGATTTCCTGATACTTCATACGCTTCCAGCATCGAATATGTCGTACTCGCATGGCGCAGCGTATTGTAGTGCTTAATCGTTTTATCGAAGCAAGCAAAATACCCATAATGGAATTCACCTGTTTTTTTCACTTGTTTAGCTAAATAAATCCCCGCATTTTCAACGATTTGCTTCACTCGCTGTTCAGTCAATTGTTCCTCTCGAACCCCGTGAGCTAATTCATCTGTATGTAACGTAAAAACGTCTTTCCCATCAAAAAACCAACTGTACGTGGAAAAGGTTGTCACATTCGTATAACCGTTAAGTTGCAACGGTTTTCCGTGTTTTCCCGCTTGAATCAAATAGCGATTTAAATTTTCCAGATTTAAACAAACGTCTTCTTTCCCGGCTTTTAAAACCGCATTCCCGTTTAATTCTTGCTCAAGTAAAGCTTGTTCAAATTTCTTATCAAAACAAATACCTTTGCGATAGTAATTTTTTTTCGTCTCTAAAACGTCTTTATTCCACACATGCAGAGGAAAATCTTCGTAATTAAATGCGACGTCAACTTTAAATGACACCAAATCATCTGTTTGATTTTTCTTAAGTGCTCTTAAAATATCGTCCATCAAACTTCGAAGTGACATACGACTAATATTGATTACTTTGGCGCGCTTGTTTTCATACCCGAGTGAAAGAAAACCATTCCATTTCATTTCGTAGGTCATGTTATCTTTTGAAAGCAACGTTTCCATAGCGCTATTTTCAATTTTTTTAAAAGCTGTTTCAAATGGCATCTTAAAAACTCCTTTAGAAATCTCCCCGCTCATTTCGAGCGGGAAGAATCATCATTATTTATTCGCTTTTCTACGTTTTCTACTAAACAACCCAGCTAAAGCAGCGAGCATTCCTGCACCAATCCACGGTGCTGCTGAACTTGCTTCATCTCCTGTTGAAGGAAGCGAAGAGTTCATTGCCATTCCACTACCAGATAACGTACCATCGCTATTCGAATACGTAATCGATGTTCCGCCACCAGATGATGTGTTGGAAACATTCGTTGGTAATGGAACACCTCCACCACCCGTCTCAACATCATTTGGTTGAACTACCGCTAGTAGTGTTTCACCTGTTTTCGTTTGGCCATCATAAACGGCTTTAATTGTAAAACCTAAAATATCGCCAGCTTTCAAATCTAAACCATTTGGAATGTTAAGAGTAAAATCTCCGTTCGCAGAAACCGGAATTTCAATCGTTGAACCATCCGGCAAGGTAACCACAATAAAGAATTCTGTGCCATCAGGTGCATCAGCAATGGCATCTTTTACCATAGATTTGATATCTTTATACGGAATTGTCCCTCTAACAATCTTATCCCCCGCATGAATCGGCTTAACAGACGGCCGATCAACCAAGAAATCCCTCCAGTCAATGTCAACATCGGCGTCGGCATCGGCGTCGGCATCGGCATCAGCGTCAGCATCAGCATCGGCATCAGCATCAGCATCGGCATCAGCATCAGCGTCGGCATCGGCATCAGCGTCGGCATCAGCGTCGGCGTCAGCATCGGCGTCAGCATCGGCATCAGCATCGGCGTCGGCATCAGCATCAGCATCAGCGTCGGCATCAGCGTCGGCATCGGCATCAGCATCAGCATCAGCATCGGCATCAGCATCAGCGTCGGCATCAGCATCGGCGTCAGCATCAGCATCAGCGTCAGCATCGGCGTCAGCATCGGCATCGGCATCAGCGTCAGCATCGGCATCAGCATCAGCATCAGCATCAGCGTCAGCATCAGCGTCGGCATCGGCATCAGCGTCAGCATCAGCGTCAGCATCGGCATCAGCGTCGGCATCGGCATCGGCATCAGCATCGGCATCAGCGTCAGCGTCAGCATCAGCATCAGCATCGGCATCAGCGTCAGCATCGGCATCAGCATCGGCGTCGGCATCAGCATCGGCATCAGCGTCAGCATCGGCGTCAGCATCAGCGTCAGCATCGGCATCAGCGTCAGCATCAGCATCAGCATCGGCGTCAGCATCGGCATCAGCGTCAGCATCGGCATCGGCATCAGCATCAGCGTCAGCATCGGCATCAGCATCAGCATCGGCATCAGCGTCAGCATCAGCGTCAGCGTCAGCATCAGCGTCAGCATCAGCATCGGCATCGGCGTCAGCATCGGCATCAGCATCAGCATCAGCATCAGCATCGGCATCAGCGTCAGCATCAGCATCGGCGTCAGCATCAGCGTCGGCGTCGGCGTCAGCATCAGCATCAGCATCGGCATCAGCATCGGCATCGGCATCGGCGTCGGCATCAGCATCGGCGTCAGCATCAGCATCAGCGTCAGCATCGGCATCAGCATCAGCATCGGCATCAGCATCAGCATCAGCATCAGCATCAGCGTCAGCATCAGCATCGGCGTCAGCATCAGCATCAGCGTCGGCATCAGCATCAGCATCGGCGTCAGCATCGGCATCAGCGTCAGCATCAGCGTCGGCGTCAGCGTCAGCATCGGCATCGGCATCGGCATCGGCATCAGCATCGGCGTCACCTACATCCGTAACCAATGTTCCACTCGCTGCTCCAGTTGTGAATAAGTCTACATCTAAAAAGTTATCCCCACTAATCGCTGCGAATTCTAATGTACCATCAGGTGAAGCTGGGAGTGCCATTATTCCTAAAGCTGCTAAATCAATTGTTAAAACAAATGTATTAGTTGCTGCTACACCAACAGAAGCCAATCCATGATCAATTTGCGCCCCTATTGCGTTGTGCGTAGTATCAAGTAATAAATCATTCCCCGTTACCGTTCCAGTATGTGGCGGAATTCCAATTGGTCCCACTTGAAGAAGTGGAATACTATAAGATAATGTTGTATTTGCTCGAATAGCTGGGTTAGTCAATAAACTACTTAATTCATCAGGGAGTTGAAAATACGTATAATAAGTATCTACTAGGCCTATCGATGCTAGTTGTGTCCCTGATAAAGTGAGTGTCAATTTACCATTTGCATAAACTGGATTTAGTTCTGCGTTCCCCAATAAATCAACAGTCGCTGCATCGGCTTTTATCCCCCCTAATTGAATGGTAGAATTTAGCCCATCCAAATTAAGCGAAACTGGAGAAACCATCATTGTTGTGGTTGTAACCAGTGCCGCTATTAATTTTGCTTTTCTCGCTCGCTCATCATTCAATCTTTTCTTATAGTTGACTTTATTTCTTCCCATCATTTTTCCCCCTATCGCCGTATCCCTTCGGCGAGTATTGAAAATCCATGAAAGGGCCCCCTATGTTTATCACAACTGTTCATAAAAATTTGCGTATGCTCCCCTTAACATCTACAAAGACCGAACAATCTCTTTGCCTAAAAACACGATATTAATTTTTCAGAATTATGCACCCCTCCTTCGCCTGACTACCAGATTCTCTAGTTGATTATCTATAATATAATGAGTAATGTGGAAAAAATAAAGTAAAAAGTAGCTTTCTGATAAAAATAGTTCTTTTGGTTCTTATTGAATAAAAAGTTGGATAAAATCAGGATTTTAAATACATTCGATAGTCTTTAGTCCCTTTAGCTCATAGTAACTTGGATACAACTAAAAAGAAGTAGATTGCACACCTACTTCAAATCAGTTAATTTTTTTCAAAAAAACAAGTTTCTTCATTCGTGAAATAATTCACGTATTAAGTTTCATAGCAAGCGAACAAAAAATGTATCAGCTTTAGAGCTAAAATTTTTTGTCGTTCGTATTAACTGCTCTAAGTGTTTTAGTACTCTCAAATTAACAAACTTACTAAATAATGTTACATTGCCAAATATCGGATTGGCTATTCCGCTTTACGAGCAAAAAAGAGTTAAGGAAAATAGACAAGCAAAAAATCCAGTAATTATGCCATTTTTAAAAATGGATTTCACTGGATTTTTGCTTGTTTTTATTTATGTCACAGACTCTTTTTTGCTTTAAGATTTTTAAAACGGCATTTTAAAATTACCAAATGGATTTTTCCCTTTTTTACCTTTTCCGCCCATGCCGCCGGACATTTGTTTCATCATTTTTTTCATTTCATTGAACTGTTTGAGGAGGCGGTTTATTTCCTGAATTGGACGGCCACTTCCTCTTGCAATTCGTTTTCTGCGACTTGCGTTAATGATATCTGGATTGTCTTTTTCCATTTTTGTCATGGATTTAATGATGGCTTCGATATGACCAAGTTGCTTATCATCCACTTGCATGTTATCTAGGCCTTTCATTTTGTTAGCGCCGGGTAGCATCTTCAGGAGTTCATCAAGCGGGCCCATTTGCTTCACTTGTCCTAGTTGTTCAAGGAAATCATCAAGCGTCATGGAGTTTTCTTTCATTTTCCGCTCCATTTCACGCATTTTTTCCTGATCCACGTCAACTTGAGCTTTTTCAATAAGAGAAAGAACGTCACCCATTCCTAAAATTCGTGAAGCCATTCGGTCCGGATGGAAGGTTTCTAGGGCTTCCATTTTTTCACCCATACCGACAAATTTGATTGGCTTGCCGGTTACGGCGCGAATCGAAAGCGCGGCACCACCGCGGGTATCGCCGTCTAGTTTGGTTAGGACAACGCCGGTTACGCCGAGTTGCTCGTTGAAGCTTTCAGCGACATTGACCGCATCTTGCCCCGTCATGGAATCCACAACGAGTAAAATTTCTGCAGGATTGGCTACTTCTTTGACGTCTTTTAGTTCGCCCATCAATTCGGCGTCGATATGAAGGCGGCCGGCTGTATCGATAATTACGTAGTCTAAATGTTCTTCTTTCGCTTTTTCAATAGCTTGTTTCGCAATTTCGACAGGGCTCACTTGGTCCCCTAGGGAGAAAACGGGGATGTTCAGTTGCTTGCCTAGTGTTTCAAGCTGTTTAATTGCCGCTGGACGATAGATGTCTGCTGCAACTAAAAGCGGTTTGCGATTTTGTTTTTTGCGGAGTAAATTTGCCAGTTTCCCTGTTGTCGTCGTTTTACCGGCACCTTGAAGACCGACCATCATCACAACTGTTGGCGACTTCTCAGCCACAGCGATTTTACTTTCCTCACCGCCCATTAAATTAGTTAATTCTTCTTGGACAATTTTAATGACTTGTTGGCCTGGTGTGAGGCTTTTCATTACGTCTTGACCAACTGAGCGTTCACTTACTGTTTTAATAAAGTTTTTGACCACTTTAAAGTTAACGTCTGCCTCAAGTAAGGCTAAACGGACTTCGCGCATCATTTCTTTTACATCTTGTTCGGAAACTTTTCCTTTTCCGCGGATTTTATTCATCGTTTCTTGGAGTCTGCCTGCTAATCCTTCAAAAGCCATCTTTTTTCCTCCTAATCGATTTCTTTCAATTCTGTTAACATTCGTTCGATATTTTTATCAAAAAAAGGTTCTTTTTCGAGTTGTTCGGAAAGTTTTTTAAGAAGTGCCTCACGGCGAATGTATTTTTCCAACATGCCTAGTTTTTTTTCGTAGTTTTCGAGTCCTTCTTCAGTTCGCTTGATATTGTCGTAAACGGCTTGACGACTTACTTCAAACTCTTCAGCGATTTCACCGAGAGAAAAATCATCTAAATAATAAAGTGAAATATACGCTTTTTGTTTTTCTGTGAGTAAACCTTGGTAGAAATCAAATAGTAAATTCATTCGAGTCGTTTTATCGAACAAGCGAAACACCTCTTTCTCCCTTTTAAGATTACGTGTTTAGTCAAAGAATGTCAACTAAACAGACGAAAAATGCGACCTCAGAATTAGGCCGCATTTCGTTTATTTTTCTGCATCGATAACATCGGCGAAAAGTCCGTAAACATATTCGTTTGCATCAAAAGTCTTGAGGTCGTGAATGCCTTCGCCGAGTCCGACAAATTTAACGGGAATCTCCAGTTCATTTCGAATGGCAATGACGATACCACCTTTCGCGGTGCCGTCAAGTTTCGTGAGCACGATTCCAGATACGTCGGTTGCTTCCTTAAATTGCTTGGCTTGCACGAATGCATTTTGTCCGGTTGTAGCATCTAAGACGAGCAATACTTCATGCGGCGCGTTTGGAATTTCACGCGTGATGACACGCTTTACTTTTTCGAGCTCATTCATTAGGTTGACCTTATTCTGAAGTCGGCCTGCCGTGTCGCAAAGTAAAATATCGGCATTTTTCGCCTTAGCAGATTGTACCGCATCAAAAATCACTGCCGCTGGATCTCCGCCTTCAGCGTGTTTAATTATATCTACGCCTGCGCGTTCGCTCCAAACTTCAAGTTGGTCAATCGCGCCAGCACGAAAAGTATCACCCGCAGCAAGCACGACTTTTTTGCCTTCTTCTTTGTATTTATGCGCCAGCTTGCCAATTGTAGTTGTTTTCCCTACACCGTTCACCCCGACAAATAAAATAACCGTTAAGCCGTCACTTTGCACATTGACACGTGCATCAAACTCTTCCTCGCCTTCGTAAATCGCAACAAGCTTCTCAACGATGACCTCTTGCACTTCTTTTGGATCGCTAATATTGCGCAGTTTTACCTCATGTTTCAGTTGATCAACAAGCTCCATCACCGTTTCAAAACCAACGTCAGCACCAATTAAAACTTCTTCAATGTCTTCGAAAAAGTCATCGTCCACTTTACGGTAGCGCGCCATGATTTCATTTAATCTTCCTGAAAAACTTTTACGCGTTTTGCTTAAACCTTCTTTATATTTCTCGGTCGTTTCCTCGTTTTGACCGCTCATTTTTTCTTTTAATTTTTTGAAAAAAGTCATCGCATTGTTCTCCTTTATTTGATTAATTCTGCGGTTTCCTCTAGACGAACAGAAACTAGTTTCGAGACACCCGATTCTTGCATCGTCACGCCATAAAGGACGTCAGCCTCTTCCATCGTTCCTTTGCGGTGTGTGATAACAATAAATTGTGTGTCTGCTTCAAAATTTTTCAGATAGCGACTAAAGCGCGTCACGTTCGCCTCATCTAGTGCCGCCTCCACCTCGTCCAGAATACAAAACGGTACTGGACGAACGCGAATAATCGCGAATAATAAGGCAATCGCCGTTAGCGCACGTTCTCCCCCAGAGCGGAGCGATAAATTTTGTAACTTCTTGCCAGGAGGTTGCGCCACGATATCAATCCCCGTTGTTAGCAAATCTTCCGGGTTAAGAAGCACAAGTTCCGCGCGACCGCCGCCGAAAAGTTCAGGAAATGTAATGGCAAATTCATGTTTAATCGCCTCAAAACTTTCACCAAAACGTTTTTTCACTTCCTCGTCCATTTCGTCCATCACTTGGAACAGTGTTTCTTTCGCGTTTAATAAGTCTTCTTGCTGGCCTGTCAAGAATGTGTGACGCTCATTAATGCGGTCAAATTCTTCAATCGCGCCAATATTCACCACACCAAGTTCATCAATCGAGCGTTTCAAAAGCCGCACTTTGCTTCTAAGCGTTTCTATATCAAATGCTTCGATGCGCTTTTCTCTGGCCGCTTCTGGAGTCAACATGTAAGCCTCTTGCAAGCGCTCCGTGCGATTTCTGACGTCCACTTCCGCTTTCCCAATTTGAATTTCAGCTTTATTTTTTTGCTCTAAATAAAAACTCGCCTGATTATTCTTCTCCGCGATACGCGCCTCCAAATCAGCAATTTCCGCCTGAAGTTCCGCTTTTTCGCTGCTCAGCGTTTCAATTTGCTTGGCTACCGCTTCTTTTTGCGACCTCGTACGTTCGATTTGCTCACTAGCTTCCGTTTCGCTCGATAAGACGTTTGTTAAATTATCTTTTAGTGTCAACAATTTATTTTCGAGTTCTTCTTTTTGCAAGTAATTTTCATGAAGCGTTTCCTCGACACGACTCACGTCCGTTTTGGCCTGCTCAAACTCCGATTTCTGCACCGCAATTTTTGCTTTCAAATTGGAGAGCGTTTCCTCATCGGATTTCAGTTTGCTTTCGGCAACTTTACTTGCCTCTATCATCGTGGCGATTTCGGCGTCCATTTCGGTAATTTTTGTTTCAATAGTAGCATTTTTCTGTTCTAATTCGGCTTTTTTCGCCTTTAAGCGCGTTTCTTCATCTGCCGATTCTTGCGTTTCTAAATCGTATAAGGAAAGTTGCTGATTCAGGCGTTCTAGCGCTTCTTGTTCGCGCGTTCGCTTGCCTAAAAGTTCTTGTTCGCGAAGTCGTAAGTTTTCTCCAACTAAACGCGTTTCTTCTAGCTCGTCTTGTTTTTTGTGCAAACTTTCCTTTAAATTTTTAACAACCGTTTCTTTTTCGCGTGTTTCGGTTTCGAGCTCGGCAATGGTTTTCATGAGCGTTTCAAGCTCACTCTTGCGCGTGATAATCGATGATTTCCCTTGTTTCGTCGCCCCACCGGTCATTGAACCACCAGCGTTTACGACGTCACCATCAAGCGTGACGACGCGGTAGCGATAATTAACGAGCTTTGCAAGTTGCCCAGCGCCTTTTAAATCCTTCGCGAGAATTGTCGTTCCGAGTGCATTTAAAATGACCGGTTCAATTTTCGTGTCATAACTCACCACATCGCTCGCTAACGCAACGAAAGATGGTTGATTTTTAATCATATTTCGCGTCGCATCAGGTAAATGGCGCGGCTGAATCGTGGATAGCGGCAAAAAGGTGGCGCGCCCAGCGTGCGTTTTCTTTAAAAAGCCAATTCCAGCACGCGCCGCCGCATCATCTTCCGTCACAATATTTTGCGCACTCGCGGAAAGCGCGATTTCAAGCGCCTTTTGGTATTTTTCTGGGATTTCAACAAGCTCAATTAATGCGCCAATAATCCCCGGAAGTTCATGTTTCGCTTTTAAAACTTCACGCACGCCTTGGTAAAAGCCAGCATAATCGTCCGCGAGCTCCTCTAGCGTTTCCTTACGGGACTTCATTTGTTGCACTTTTTCATAATGGCGGTACAGATCACGTTCGCTCGTTTCAAAACGAGCATTTTGTTTCGAAAGGGTCGCTTTCACTTCCTGATAAATTTCGAGTTGCTCGTTTAACGCCTCTTTCAGCTCATCAAGCGCTTTGGTCGTTTCTTCTTCTGCCGCATTTAAATCCGTGCGCCCCGTCAAATGCTTCTTATTTTCATTTTCGAGCTTTTCTAACCGTATCGCCATTTGCGCAAATTCGCGGTCGATGTAGCCTAAATCGTTACGAATCGTTGTCTGTTCATATTTTAATTCAAATAAATCACTCTTGCGGCTTTCAATCGCCTCTTCCGAAACATCCGCGTATTGCGCCATTTTTTTCGTGATTGCGGCCTCTTCTTCCGTCATAACGCGAAAAGCCGTTTCCTTCGCAAGCAGCGCGTCAAGCAGCACTTGTTTCTCTAACTCAAGCGTCTCGATTTTACTCTGAATAAGCTCGAGCGTTTCCGCGTGAGCCAGCTCATTTTCATTCCCGTGCTTTTTACGCTCTAAAAATAAATTCCGCTCGCCCTCAAGCTGCTCCAACCGCTCCGTGCTCGTTAACAGCTCCGCCCGAATCACTTCGAGCGTTTCCTCCATTTTGCGCAAAGCATCTTTTCGTTCAAAAGCGCTTGTTTCTAGTTCGCTTGTTTCTTCTCGAAGTGCAATAAGCGCCGTCTGATTTTCCTGAAAATTTGTGCGCCACGAACTAAGCGTTTCCGTAATCGTCTCAATTTCCGAACTTAAAAGCGTGACTTCGAACTTTTCGAGTTCCTCCACTTGATACAAATAATCCTTGGCAATGGAAGCTTGCATTTCAAGTGGTTCCAGCTGCCCATCTAATTCGTATAAAATATCTTGCACGCGATTTAAATTTTCTTCCGTTTCAAACAATTTATTTTCCGCTTGTTTTTTGCGGTTTTTATATTTCAAAACACCAGCTGCCTCTTCAAAAATTGAACGGCGCTCTTCCGGCTTACTATTTAAAATTTCATCGATTTTCCCTTGCGAAATAATCGACATCGATTCTCGCCCAAGCCCAGAATCCATAAATAAGTCGACAATATCTTTTAAACGACAACTTTGTTTGTTAATCAAAAATTCGCTATCACCGTTTCGGTAAATCCGCCGCGTCACATAAACTTCGCTATACTCAAGCGGCAAAAAATGATCGTTGTTGTCTAAAACGAGGGAAACTTCCGCAAAATTGATTGGCTTACGGGTATCGCTACCCGCAAAAATAACATCGCCCATTCGACCGCCGCGAAGACTCTTCGCAGATTGCTCACCAAGAACCCAGCGAATCGCTTCCGTAATATTACTTTTTCCACTTCCGTTTGGCCCGACAACCGCCGTCATACCCGGTACAAAATCAATCGCCACTTTGTCCGCAAATGATTTAAAGCCATTCATTTCAAGTCGTTTTAAAAGCACGCAAGAATCCCCCTTCCTAGTCTACGCGCAAAACTTGCCGTATCGCATACTCTGCCGCATTTTGCTCTGCCTGTTTTTTTGTTCGCCCCGTCCCTTTCCCGAGGACTTGCCCGTTCACAACAACTTGCGCTTCAAACGCTTTGTTATGAGCTGGCCCTGTTTCGCCTAAAATATCATATTGAATAAGGACGTCGCGGTCCCGCTGCACAATTTCCTGCAACTGCGTTTTAAAATCAACCGTTTGCATATAAATGCCTGTATCGATTTTCGGAAAGACAAGCCGTTCTAAAAAGCGAATGACCGCCTGAATGCCGTTATCCAAATAAAGTGCGCCAATAAAGGACTCAAAAACGTCAGCGAGGAGCGCTGGTCTTGTTCTGCCTCCCGCTTTTTCTTCTCCTTTTCCTAAGCGAATGTATTTCGAAAAATGGACCATCTCGGCAAATTCAACGAGCGACGGCTCACACACGATTGCAGCGCGCATTTTCGTCATTTGTCCTTCTGCCATATCAGGGTATTTTTTAAATAAATAATCAGAAACAGTAAGTTCTAGCACGGCATCGCCTAGAAACTCAAGTCGCTCGTTATCTTGTAATTCTTCATGTCTATGTTCGTTCACATAAGAAGAGTGTGTAAATGCGGTTTGCAAAAGCGCCACATTCGCGAAGTCAAACCCCACACTTTCTTGTAATTCTTCCCATCTATTCATCAACTTGCTCCTCTCCAAATCTTTCTAGCGTCGTGACAAATTGTCATTCGTCTAGCTGTTCGGCGTTAAATTCACAAGTTCATTTTCTAAACAGCCTAAATTTAGCTGCTTAGAAAATGAACCTCAGTCGAAAAAGAGGCTGCCTAAAATCGTTTTGCTCGCGCCGAGGCCTGAACAAAGCGACTAAGACACCCTCATTTATCTCGTCACATTATTATGCATTTGCCTCTATGTACTTCACTGCGTCACCAACTGTAGCAATTTCAGCAGCGTCGTCATCAGAGATTTCAACTCCAAATTCGTCTTCAAGTTCCATTACAAGTTCAACAACGTCTAGGGAATCAGCACCTAGATCATCTTTGAAGGAAGCTTCTAAAGTTACTTTGGATTCTTCGACACCTAAACGGTCAACGATGATTTTTGTAACTTTTTCCAATACTTCTGCCATTATTACTTCACCTCCCTCCAAGTATTATAAAGTATTTCACGCGTGGCGTAAACTATTATTTTATCAGACTCCTGACAAAGTCATTAAATCCCTTACATGCTCATGCCGCCGTCGATAGAAAGCACTTGACCTGTAATGTAGCTAGACTCATCACTCGCCAAAAATTTCACCGCATTTGCGATATCTTTCGTTTTACCATACGCCCCGAGCGGAATTTGCGCAAGCATAAGCTCTTTTGTGTTTTCATCTAGTTCGTCGGTCATTTCAGTTTCGATAAAACCAGGTGCGACAGCGTTGACGTTAATACCCCGTGGCGCTAGTTCACGCGCAGTCGTTTTCGTCAAACCGATCATGCCCGCTTTACTTGCCACGTAGTTCGCTTGACCAGCGTTACCGATAATCCCAACGACAGAAGTCATGTTGATGATTTTCCCAGCGCGCTGCTTCATCATCGTCCGCGCAACTGCCTTCGTGCAAAGAAATGTCCCTTTTAAGTTGATGTTGATGACATCGTCCCATTCGTCTTCTTTCATACGCATTAGTAAATTATCGCGTGTAATTCCAGCGTTGTTGACCAAAATGTCAATACGACCGAAACGATTCGTGACTTCTTTAAAGAAAGCTTGCACTTCTTCTTCACTCGAAACATCAGCCTTCATCGCTTCCGCTTCCACGCCGAATTCACTCACTAAATCAAGTGTTTCCTTAGCCGCATCAGCGCGGCCGCCGTAGTTGAAGAAAATATTTGCGCCTTCTTTTGCAAGCGCCAAAACGATTTCGCGACCAATGCCACGTGAGCCACCTGTTACAACCGCAACTTTTCCTTTTAATGTCATGCTAAATCCCCCTTTAGTGCTTGCGCAACTTCTTGAATGCTCGCCGCGTCACCTGCCGCAAGAACCGTTACATCGCGATTGATTTTTTTGATCAAGCCAGAAACCACTTTTCCAGCGCCAATTTCAACAAAAGTATCCACGCCTTTTTCGATAAGCGCTTCAATTGTTTGCTCCCATTTAACTGGTGAGTAAATTTGTGCAACCAATTTTTCGTGCAAGTCTGCTTCATTTGTCGTAAAGGCCACATCAACATTATTTACTACGGGAATAAAGCCAGTTTTAAATGTCACTTGATCAAGAACTGCGCCGAATTTTTCGGCTGCTGGTTTCATAAGCGCCGAATGAAACGGCCCGCTTACAGCAAGTGGCAAGACGCGTTTCGCACCGCGCTCTTTAAGACGAGTGGACGCTTCTTCAATGCCCGCTGCCGTACCAGAAATAACAATTTGTCCAGGGCAATTATAGTTGGCGATTTGAACCGGCTCACTAATTTCAGCAAGCTCAGCCGAAATTGCATCTGCATCAAGACCAAGTACAGCCGCCATCGCACCTGCTCCGTTTGGAACGGCCGCTTCCATCAATTTGCCACGTTCATGTACTAAAAATGCCGCATCCGCTTCATCTAAAAAGCCCGCCGCAACTAGTGCGCTATATTCGCCAAGGCTGTGCCCAGCAACAAAATCAGCTTTCACACCATACGTTTCAAGCGCACGTAAAATCGCAACACTTGTTGAAACTAAAGCAGGTTGTGCATTTTCTGATTTTGTTAAACGTTCGATAGGTCCTTCTTGAATGATGTCCGTTAACGAAAACCCTAATTTTGCGTCCGCCGCGTCGTACACGTGTTTTGCTTCAGGATACGCCTCTCTAACGTCCATTCCCATACCTACTTTTTGTGACCCTTGTCCCGGAAATACAAATGCAATTTTACTCATGACTCGCTTCCTCCTAATTTCCCTTTATCAATTTCGGCTTTAATCGTACCAACCATATCTTTTTGTACCATGTCGCGCGCTTGGCGAATCGTTGTGAAAATCCCGTGCGCATTAGACGAGCCGTGCGCCTTAATAACTGGTGCTGAAACGCCGAATAAACACGCACCGCCGTATTCGCTATAATCCATTTTCGCTTTCAATTCGAGCAAGTCCTTTTTAAGTACGCCCGCAGCGAGTTTATTTTTAAATCCGTTCATCAAACTCATTTTTAGCATCGAGAAGAAAGCCGCACCAGTGCCTTCGAGGCTTTTTAAAACCATGTTGCCCGTGAAGCCGTCTGTTACAACGACATCCGCCACGTCCATGAGCAAATCACGTGACTCAATGTTGCCGATAAAGTTGTACGCCGTTTGTTCTTTCATGAGGGCGAACGCTTTTTTCGTCAGCTCGTTCCCTTTCGTTTCTTCCGTACCAATGTTTAACAGCCCAATACGCGGTCGTTCGATTTTCCGCACTTTTTCCGCATAAACCGAACCCATCAGCCCAAACTGCAACAAATGCTCAGGCTTCGCCTCCGAGTTCGCGCCAAGGTCAAGCATCACAAACCCTTTCCCACTTATTGTAGGTAAAGTGGGGGCTAGTGCTGGCCGGTCGATTCCCTTGATTCGTCCAATGACGAAAAGCCCAGTGGACATGAGCGCGCCTGTGTTCCCAGCTGAAATGCAAGCATCCGCTTGACCATCTTTCACAGCTTGTGCCGCAAGCACCATCGAAGAATTCTTCTTACGTTTGACCGCCCGCACTGGTTCATCATCACTTTCAATTTTTTCATCTGTATGTATAATCTCTACGCGCGTTTTATCCGTTAAAAATTCTAAAATTTGTTTTTCATCACCAAAAAGCAGAAACTCAAGATCTTTAAACTGGGCTACTGCTTGCATAACACCAAGAACAATTTCTTTTGGTGCATTGTCACCGCCCATTGCATCGATTGCTATTTTCATTATCGTCAGTCCTTTTTATTTTTTTCAGTGGCGTGATACATTTCAAACTTTCCTTTTAAAATAATTTCATCACCCACATAGCTTTTCACATCTACAATTGTGATGGATCTTTCGTTTGTTTGCGGCCTGACAGTTGCCTTCGCAATCACTCGCTCACCTTGTTTCACTTGGCGAACAAACCTAACCGTTGCTTGCGTTGTGAGCGCTAAGTCATTTGGAATGACCGCTGTTGCGAGCGAATTGGCTTGCGCGAACAAATGATGACCACGCGCAATTTGATTTCGTTTAAACACGTGTTCCGAGCTTACATCAAACAATGAAATGGCACTTTTACTTGGTTTAATGTCAATAATTTCGCCGATAACTTCTTCAAGCGGGATACTTTTCACAGAATCTGAGTAGTTTTCGCTAGCAACATGCTTGATGCGCTCGCGAAGTTCTGGGATAGAGAGCGCCACGCGGTCAAGACGGATAGTTTGCACACTCACATCAAATTCCGTAGCAAGTTCCTCATCCGTAATAAACGGGTTGGACGCTAACACGTCTTGCAACTTTGTTTGTCGCTCTTTCTTTGAATATTTTTTCATTCAGGCTACACATCCCTTTATTTTGTGATACTAATACCTGCTACTAAATTTTGAATAGACGAACGCACATTTTTCCTTCTGCCACCTTTTGAAAAACTCGTACGCTAATATGTTATAAAAAAAGCGCCTTACTTGCAAGTTTTTTCTATAAAACCTAATCGAGCTTTTGCTCAGAAAAAACGCCAAGTTCGTCTAAAATTTCGTTTAGTTTCTGGTATTCCGGGTTTTCGAGCATATTTTTTTCGGTCATTAAAACGAGTGCATCTGTGCGCGCTACTTCTAAAACGCGATAGTCGTGCACCATGTCTGCGACTTTAAATTCCGGAATGCCGCTTTGTTTCTTGCCAAAAAAGTCGCCTGGTCCGCGCAGTTCTAAGTCACGTTCGCTAAGTACGAAGCCGTCGTTCGTTTCGGTCATGATGGTCATGCGTTCTTTCCCGACTTCGGTTTTAGGATCGGCAAGCAGGATACAATACGACTGACTGCTACCGCGGCCGACCCGTCCGCGCAATTGGTGGAGTTGTGACAAGCCAAACCGATCTGCGTCGTAAATGACCATCATTGTCGCGTTGGGCACGTTTACGCCGACTTCGACAACCGTGGTGGACACGAGGCAATCGATTTTTTTATCATAAAAAGCACGCATGAGCGTCTCTTTGTCGGCCGGCAGAAGCTTTCCGTGCATGAGTCCTGGCGTATGACGACCGCGCCATTTATTTTGCAGTAAATTATAAAAATCGACTGCATTTTGCACATCTAGTTTTTCCGATTCCTCGATGAGCGGACAAATGACGTAGGCTTGATGTCCTTTTTCGATTTCTTTTTCGATAAAACCGATGACGCGTTCTAACATGTCATGTTTGACCCAAAACGTTTCAATATTTTTGCGCCCTGCTGGCAGTTCATCAATAATCGAAACGTCCATTTCGCCAAAAGCCGTAATCGCTAGCGTCCGCGGAATTGGGGTTGCCGTCATAAAGAGCACATCTGGATACTCGCCTTTTTCGCGGAGAATGCGCCGCTGATCCACGCCAAAGCGGTGCTGTTCATCAGTAATGACAAGGCCTAGGCGATGATAAATCACTTCGTCTTGAATAAGCGCATGCGTCCCGACTAAAATATCAATTTCACCCGTTTCGAGTAAAGCTAAGAGTTCCTTGCGCTTTTTGCCTTTCACACTACTCGTCAAAAGTCCGACCGTAATATCGAATGGCTGAAGCAACTCGACAAGCGAATCCGCATGTTGTTCGGCTAAAATTTCTGTTGGTACCATGAGCGCGCTCTGAAAGCCGCTTTTTGCCGCCGCAAACATCGCAATGCTTGCCACTACCGTTTTTCCAGAACCAACGTCCCCTTGCAGGAGGCGATTCATATGCAGATGCGATTTTAAATCCCCGCAAATCTCATTGACAACGCGTTTTTGAGCGTCGGTCAGCGGAAATGGCAGCGCGTCAATGTATGCACGCAATTCTTCGACATTGTAGTCAATCTGAATGCCACCAGAACGCTCGCGCTCAATTTTACGGAAATACTGCATCTTCAATTGGAAAAGTAGAAACTCTTCGTACACCATTCGGCGACGCGCCTGCTTCAAGTCGTCATCGTTTGTTGGAAAATGGAGTTTGGCAACCGCCTCGTAGCGACCGATTAATTGGTACTTGTCGAGCAATTCTTGCGGCAAGATTTCTTCAATGCCCTGCCCAAATAGCTCAAACGCATTTTTCAAATGTTTTTGAATGGTCTTGTTGCGCATATTGCCCTTTAGACGGTAGACGCCCTCCAAACTCTCTTCGGTAGATTTTTGGCCGCTTTGAAATTTGCTAGCCGTAATTTGCGCGCGATTTTTGTCCCATTTACCGGAAATTGTGACCGCATCTCCAAGCGTCACCTTGCTTTTTAAATAGGGCTGGTTAAAAAAGTCGACTTTTAAAATTTGACCGTCTGCCGATAAACGAAACGATAGCTTTGATTTTTTTCGACCATAAAAAGCGACGGTTGGTTCGGTTAAAACTTCGCCATAAACGGTGATGCGGCTTCCGTTCTCTACGACGGACAAATCCCGCATGCGATAGTCTTCGTATCGATACGGGAAGTTCCAAAGCAAATCATATATCGTTTGGATACCGAGTTCGCGAAACGTTTTCGCGGTTTCTTCACCAATGCCTTTTAGTTCTGTGAGTGGAATGCGCGAAAGCTTACTCACCGATTCCTTCTGGCGACAGGCCGAAGATTTTCGCTTGAATCATTCGACCGGTTGGGGTTGCCGCCAATCCTCCTTCTGCTGTTTCTCTTAAGCTGCTAGGCATTTGAAGACCAACGCGGTGCATCGCTTCGATGACTTCATCACACGGAATTCGGCTTTCAATTCCAGCAAGCGCCATATCGGCTGAAATAATCGCTTGTGAGGAACCTAGCGCATTGCGTTTGACGCAAGGTACTTCTACAAGGCCAGCAACTGGGTCACAAACAAGGCCGAGCATGTTCTTCATCGTCATGGCCATCGCATGGGCGGACTGCTCGGGCGTACCGCCTGCTGCTTCAACTACGGCCGCTGATGCCATCGCACTTGCCGAACCTACTTCTGCTTGACAGCCACCTGCCGCGCCGCTTATAAACGCATTGTTGGCAACGACGAAACCGAATGCGCCAGCGGTAAACAAAAAGTTCACCATTTGGTCGTGCGTTAAATTTAGGCGCTCCTTTACCGCGAATAAAACGCCTGGAACAACACCTGCGCTGCCAGCTGTGGGCGTTGCGCAGATAACTCCCATCGCCGCGTTCACCTCATTCGTCGCAATCGCTTTTGCTACAGAATCCAAAAGAACTTCTCCGGATAAAAACTGTCCTTTTTGGATATACTCTTTCATTAAGACGGCGTCACCGCCAGTTAAGCCTGTAGTGGATTGAACGCCCTTTTCACCTTCTAAAATGGCGTCTTCCATCACTTGAAGATTTTTTGCCATCGCCGAAGTGACTTCCGCACGGCTTAAGCCGGAAACGTTCATTTCGCGCTCAATCATAATTTCAGAAATCGGTTTCGCTTCCCGATTTGCTATGTCCACGAGTTCTTTCACTGTCCGGAACATCTTATCTAACTCCTTCCAAAAGACCTACAAAACGATACTTGCCACTTGGAAAATGCCGTCTAGTTTGGCGATTTCAAGCGTAAGTGATTCATCCACTTGTTGGTCCACTTCAATGACCATGAGCGCGTCATCGCCTTTTATTTTGCGTGACACTTTCATTGCGCCAATATTGACTTCATAATCCGCAATAATTTTCGTAACCGAGGCAATAATGCCGAATTTATCTTCATGTAGCACGAGCAGTGCTGGCGCAGTACCCGTAAACTCCAGTTCAAACTCATTAAGGCGAATGATTTCTACTTTTCCGCCGCCAATAGAGGCGCCTACGAGCGTCATCTGCTTCATCCCATTTTTCAACACAAGTTTAACGGTGTTAGGGTGGGGTGCTTCTTCTGTTTCTTCAATGAATTGAATGTGCATGCCCCACTCTTCAGCGAGTTTTGGCGACTCTTTCATGCGCGGGTCGTCCGGCAAGAATCCGAGAAGTCCGCCGATGAGCGCAACATCTGTGCCGTGTCCTTTATATGTTTTAGCAAACGAACCATAAAGATGAATTTCAACTTGGGCGGGCTGTTCACTAAAGACGCTTCTTGCGATGGCGCCAATGCGGCTCGCGCCTGCTGTGTGGGAGCTTGACGGGCCAATCATCACTGGGCCAATGACATCAAATACACTATTAAATTTCACGAGGCACCTCTTTTCTTTATTCTACTGAAAAAATATACGGGTAAACGGGCTGTCCGCCTTCATGGATTTCAAATTCTACATCGCTAAACTCTTCTGTGATGCGCGTTTCAATTTTGGCTGCATCTTCTTCTGATACACCTTCGCCTAAAATAAGCGTCACAATTTCGCTATCTTCATCTAGCATTAAACGAAGCGTTTCAACGGCCGTATCTTCCAGTCCAGCTTGACTAATTTTAATCGCACCTTCTACCATGCCGATATAATCACCCTTTTTAATGTCCACGCCTGACACGCTTGTATCACGAACGGCTGTCGTCACTTGGCCACTGGCAACATCTTGGATCGCCTCTTTCATCTGCCCAACATTTGTGCTGAAATCCGCATCAGCTTGGAAAGCGAGCATACTTGCTAGACCTTGCGGAATCGTTTTCGTAGGAATCACTTGCACATGCTCTTCGCCTAGCAATGCCGCCGCCTGATCCGCCGCCATTAAAATATTTTTATTGTTTGGCAAAACAAAAACTTGTTCAGCATTCGCCGCTTTAATTGCAGCCACGATATCCTCTGTGCTAGGGTTCATCGTTTGACCGCCTGAAAGTACATTTGCTGCCCCAAGGCTTTCAAAAAGGGCTTTCATGCCGTCACCTGCTGAAACCGTCACAATTCCAAACGGCGTTTTCGGTTTCACATCTTCATTTTTTCCGACAATCGCATCATGCTGCTCGCGCATATTCTCCACTTTCATTTTAATCAAGCTACCGAACTCTTGACCGTAATTAAACACATCGCCCGGATGCTCAGTGTGCACATGAACTTTTGCCACTTCATCATCTGAAACGACTAAAAGTGAATCGCCCATCGTACTCAAATGATTGCGGAATTCCTCTTCATTGAATGCTTTTTGTCCGGGTTTATTTTCATTAATGCGCACCATAATTTCCGTGCAATACCCGTAAGTAATATCCTCAGTGGACATGAAATCTTGCACGTGTTTATGGTGTTCAGCATTGACGAGTTCATTCATGGAAGCCATATAATTTGGCACCTCCATTTTTCCAGTTAGCGCACCGTAGAATCCTTCATAAATAATCATAAGCCCTTGGCCGCCGCTATCTACAACGCCTACTTCTTTTAAAACTGGCAATAAATTTGGCGTATTATCCAGTGCAATTTTGCCTTTTGCAATAATTTCCGCCAAGACCACTTCAATCGTAGCCTTTTCCTCCAAAGAAGCTTGTAAGCCAGCTTTTGCCGCCTCGCGCGCGACAGTTAAAATCGTTCCTTCGACCGGTTTCATAACAGCTTTATATGCGGTTTCAACGCCTTTTGCGAAGCCTCTTGCAAAGTCTTCTGGCGATAATGTTTCTTTATTTTCAACAGCTTTTGAAAACCCTCTAAAAAGTTGGGATAAAATAACGCCAGAATTTCCTCGCGCGCCCATCAAGAGTCCCTTCGCTAAATTAGCACTGACGGCTCCGGCATTAGTTTTGTCATTCGCCGAAACTTCCACTGCGCCACTTGTCATCGATAAATTCATATTGGTTCCAGTATCGCCGTCTGGGACAGGAAAAACATTTAAAGAATCAACAAAATCAGCATTTTTTGATAAATTTTCCGCTCCCATCGCAATCATTGTTGCCCATTTTTCTCCATCTAACTGATAAGTATTCAAGTTAAATAATCCTCCTTAGTCCTCATTTAGCACTTTAACACCCTGCACATAAATATTAACTGAATCAACAATTAAACCGAGTGTTTTTTCTAAAGTATATTTGACGCGATCTTGCACGTTATAGGCTACTTCTGAAATTTTCGTTCCAAAACGAACAATGATGTACATATCAATATGAAGGCTATCTTCTTCTTTTCTAACGATGACGCCTTTTGTATAGTTTTCTCTTCCTAAAATGTCTGTTAAGCCGTCGCGAATTTGGTGTCTGCTTGCCATGCCGACAATCCCAAAGTTTTCTTCTGCCGCCCCACCAGCAATTGTTGCAATAACTTCATCTGTAATATCTACTTTGCCGAGTTTTGTTTCTATTTCAAGTGACATTTTAACTCCTCCTCACACATTCTTTCACTTTCGTTCTACGTTTTTATCCGTTCGCATCTATTTTACTATAATCCATGAGTGATTGAAAGTATCTGTTTTTTCACCTTATTAATTTCAAGTCCTCCTGCTGTCAAGTAAAAAAACTTAGCACTAATTTCGCGCAAACACTTGCAAGAAACATCTAGGTATGATAAATTATTCTAGTGTATGAAATTAACAAAAGATGTTTTCTGTCTGTCTTGATATAAACGTCTTATGAGAACTTCTGGTAAGGAGGGGTTAAGTTATGGCAAAAGAATGCGTAATTACAGGTCGTAAATCTCGTTCTGGTAACCGTCGCTCGCATGCGATGAATTCAAGCAAACGTACTTGGAAAGCTAATCTTCAAAAGGTTCGTATCCTCGTAAATGGTAAACCGAAAAAAGTTTGGGTTTCTACTCGTGCGCTTAAATCTGGTAAAGTAGAACGCGTTTAATTGAAGCAAGATAAATGCAGCGATTCCATTCGGTGCATTTTTTCTTTTCTTTTTGTAAAACGCTTACAAAAAAAACACTGGTACATACATAAAAAATAAGCCTAAATTCAGTGAAACCCATTTTTAAAGATGGCGTTATGACTAAATTTCGACTTATTTCTTTTACAGAACAAATGTTAACTATGCCCAGACTCTTTTGGCAGATTATCACTTACTGATTTTGCGAGCACTCCGCAAATAATCATAAACATACCTGAAAAAATATGTAGGAAAATGAAGGCGGGAACGCCGCTTACAAACAAAATCGGAATGGCGATTTTGTATTTTTTTTGCCATAAAAAGCTGTATCCAACAACGAAACTCGCAAAAAAGATGATGCTTGCGATAAACATAAGCATGATTGGCACTTTTAAATCAGCCGAATAGTTTCCTGAGAAAACATTTTTTGCGGAGACGACTTCAATGTAAAAGCTAAACAAAATCGCGAGTCCTCCGAAAATAAGTGCTAAATTTCTTTTATTTTTCCAAAATGGCATTTTTACTCATCCTTACTTTGTGTCATTAATATCAAGCCGGTTTGAAACGAAAAAGCGGCTTTGGATTGGCTAAATTCATTGCTCGACAGCGCCCTACCAAACGGGAAATCGGCATTTTCTAACGGATATTTAAACCCTTTTAAAGTTAAACCGCTGACGTTTGACATGGTCGTAAAGGCTACATATTTTTTGTCCGCCTGTTTGACAAGCGTATACTCGCCAGGCGCATACATTTTCATGTAATTGTAGCGGTCAATCATTTCAACGAGCGGAATCGCATCAAAAAATTTTGGTTGTGCGAGCATCATTAAATTCGCCAGTAAATGGTCCATTCGGCCACCTGTCGCGCCGAAAATACGAATTAAGTTGGGCTCCATTGCAATTGCGGCTTCTAATCCGATTTCCGTATCGGTTTGATCTTTTTCAGCTGGAAAAACGCGTACGTCTGCTACTTTTGTTTTTAAGTCGGCAAGTTCCGCTTTCGTTAGCGAGTCGAAATCTCCTAAAGCTATTTCAAAGGGGATATTTAAATCGAGCAGGCGTTTTGCCCCACCATCGACGCCTAGCCAAGTGCTTTTTTCGTTCGTATAGGGTTTTAAATCGGGCAGTTCAGACGCAGGACCGCCGACCATAATGTTGACAATTTTCATCGTTTTCTTCCTTTCCAAAAAAGAAGCAATAGGTGTACTTAAGCCTATTGCTCCCCTTCTAGTTTCCAACGACAACGCGGAGATTATCCATTGGAATTTTACGATCTTTATTTCCATAAATGTAGCTTCCAGCAACGAAAACATTAGCGCCAGCATCTAAGCATGCTTTAGCTGTTTCACGATTAACGCCACCGTCCACTTCGATTTCAATATCGAGTCCTTTTTCATCAATCAACGCTTTAAACGCCGCGATTTTTTCTAGCACTTCTGGAATAAAGCTTTGCCCACCAAATCCCGGGTTGACGGTCATAAAGAGAACCATATCAAGCTCATTTAACACGTGGAAA
This sequence comes from Listeria sp. ILCC796, assembly GCF_900186175.1. Taxonomy (NCBI): domain Bacteria; kingdom Bacillati; phylum Bacillota; class Bacilli; order Caryophanales; family Listeriaceae; genus Listeria; species Listeria sp. ILCC796. The sequence continues at coordinate 59,065 of NZ_FYBV01000003.1, read as the reverse complement.
AGCGTGTCAATGGGTGTTGCGGGATTCAGTACGGCAGCCGCTTTCACGTCGAATGAGCGAATGTGTTGGAGCGTGCGGTGCAAGTGCGTGCATGCTTCAACGTGGACAGAAATGTAATCGGCGCCAGCTTTTGCAAATTGCGGAATGTAGTTATCTGGGTTTTCAATCATTAAATGGACGTCAAGCGGCAATTTGGTGCGCGGTCTAATTGCTTTTACGACATCTGGACCAAACGTAATATTAGGAACAAAATGGCCGTCCATCACATCAATATGCAAATAATCGGCGCCTAAGCGTTCTACTTCGGCAATATCTTTTTCCAAATTCGCAAAGTCTGCGCTTAAAATTGAAGGTGCAATTTTTCCCATCATGAATACCTCGGCTTTCTATTTTTTAATTCCGTTAAAATTTGTAAGTAATGCTCATAACGAAAATCGGCAATTTCATCTTCTAAAACAGCTGTTTTCACCGCACAATTGGGTTCATTTTCATGTAAACAACCGCGAAATTTACAGCCAGAGCGCCGATCTTCAATTTCTGGAAAACAAAATTGTAAGTTTTCAGGCTCTAAATTATCCCATTCAATGGAACTAAATCCGGGTGTATCGGCGATAAAACCATCACCAATTGGCAAAAGCTCTACATGTCGTGTCGTATGCCGACCGCGGCCGAGAGAAGTTGAAATTTCCTCCGTCTGCAAAGTCAAATCAGGATTTAATTGATTTAAAAAGGTCGACTTACCAACACCCGATTGCCCCGCAATAACCGCGGTTTTTCCGTGAATCAAGTCCAAAATAGCAGCTTTATCAACATCGCTCCCAGTCAAAAATACCTCGTATCCAGCATTTTCATAAATATCGCGGTAGTTTTCAATGGCTTTTCTTTCTTCTTCTGTGGCTAAATCCATCTTACTGATGCCAATCACCGGACGAATATCTTCTTTTTCAATCGCAACTAGAAAGCGGTCGGTTAAATTGGTGGAGAAGTCCGGTTCCACTGCTGAGAAAATGAGGATAGCAATATCAATATTCGCAACAGGCGGACGAACTAATTCATTTTCACGAGGTAAAATATCTAAAATATAACCGTCCGTCTGATTATCCGCTTGAAAAGTGACGTCATCACCAACAAGAGGCGTTAGTTTTCGTTTTCGAAAGTTTCCTCTTGCTCTCGTTTGATAGACCGTACCTTCATGAAACACGTAGTAAAAACCACTTAACGCTTTAATAATTTGTCCTTCCAGTTTTACGACCTCCTTTAATTCGGATAATCTACCGTACCTTCATCAATAGTTTCATCATCACGCAAAATTTTATAGCTTCCTTTTGAACCTTCTTCAATTTCAAACGTAATCGTAACACTTGTATTTTCGGTAATATCTAGTTCGCGATACGGGGTTGACATCGAATGATTTTTATCATCAATATAAATTTTAACATGTTTTGGTTTCGGCGAGTCGCCGTCGCCGCCTGAACCTGCATCACCATACGGAATTTGAATCGTTTTTGTCACGCTTTTTACTGCTTTTTCTTTCGGTCCTTTGGAAATCACAACATTCACCGTTGATCCGGCGTTTATCGTCGTACCTGCGGCAGGTGACTGCGAAATCACTTGTCCTTTTTCAACCGTATCGCTGTTTTGTTCTGTTGTTTGGATCGTAATTCCGACCGAGGAAGCATAGTCATCGAGTGCTGTTTGATTATAGCCGCGTAAATCTTTTAATGTAATTGGTGCTTTACCGCGACTCACCGTTAGCTCAACATCTGTATCTTTCGCCACAACATCCGTTCCAGCAGCAGGACTTTGCGAGATTATCATCCCTGCTTCTACGGTATCGCTATATTCTTCTTTTTTCGAAACGGATTTAAAGCCCTGTTCTTTTAAAACTGTTTCCGTATCCTCATAGCTCCTACCAGAATAATCTTCCATCGTGACTTTTTTAGAGCCGATACTAACATAAAGTGTTATTTTAGCACCTTTTTCTTTCATTTCCCCAGCTTCAGGGTCGGTATTGATAACATCTCCATCTTTAACAGAATCGCTATTCTTTTCAATGGTTCTTCCAATCGTAAACCCTTCTTTTTGTAGCAAAGAAATGGCTTGTGATTCGGTTTTACCACTAACATCTGGCACTTCAAATTCTGTTGGATTTTTTCCGAGCAACCAAAGCGTTAAAATGATTCCTGCAAATAGCAAAATGACGCCAAAAACAATCCAGAAAATTTTCTTTTTCTTGCTCATTTTTTTCTTCGGCTTTTTCCCATCCGCGTCGCCTTCTTTGATTGCCTCTTCTTCTGCAAGCGGCGTTTGTGTGACGGTATCATCTAAGTTGCGCATCGCGTTTTTCGTCGCAATAATGGGAATCGTTTTTGTATCCCCGTCGTCCGTGTTCGGAATAAATTTAGGCTCGTTCAGGCGGTCTTCATTTAAACAAGTTTCTAAATCTTCTTCCATTTCTTCAGCAGACTGGTAGCGGGCAGCAGGATCTTTTGCCGTTGCTTTAATAATAATATTTTCCAAGCTTTGCGGGATAGCAGGATTCGTCTCTCGAACAGACGGAATGCTTCCCTGTAAATGTTTAATCGCAATGGATACAGCGGATTCCCCGTCATAAGGAACTTGTCCGCTTAGAAGCTCATAAAGCACAATTCCGAGCGAATAAATATCTGATTTTTGAGTCGCCATGCCGCCGCGCGCTTGCTCGGGAGATAAATAGTGCACAGAGCCGACAAGCGAATTGGTTTGCGTAATTGAGGTTTCCGAAAGCGCCATCGCAATTCCGAAATCCGTAATTTTCACAACTCCATCATGGTCGATTAAAATATTTTGCGGTTTAATATCACGGTGAATGATATGATATTTATGCGCTGCCGAAATGGCTGAAACAATTTGCTTCATAATTTCAACGGCTTCATCAAATGGAATCGGGTGTTTTTCTTGAATGTATTGTTTTAAATCCATGCCTTCCACGTATTCCATAACAATGTAGTGCAAATCATTTTCTTCACCGACATCATAGATGCCAACAATATTGGGGTGCACTAAACTTGTTGCTGACTGCGCCTCACGCTGGAAGCGACGAATCAAATTGCTTTCATCAGCTAAATCAATTCGCAAGATTTTCACTGCCACATCGCGGTCTAAAATCATATCGTGTGCTAAAAATACATTAGCCATTCCGCCGCCGCCAATTGGGCTTAAAATTTTATATCGTCCGCTTAGTCGTTTTCCAATCATCATGATGAGTCACCCCCTTTTCTTACGTTATCCCGTTTAAGTAGTAACACGGTAATATTATCTTCTCCGCCGTTTGCGTTTGCTTTCGTAATAAGCGAATCAGCTTTTTCAGCAAGTGTTCTTTTGCTGGTTAAAACTTGTCGCATTTCTGCCTCCGAAATCATGTTGCTTAGCCCATCTGAACAGAGTAGCAAAATATCTTCTGTTTGAAATGGTGTAATAAACGTATCCGTGTCAACAAAACCTTCCACGCCTAATGCGCGAAGTAAAATATTTTTGCGTGGATGATTTTCCGCGTCTTCTTTCGAAATTTCACCTTTGCGAAGAAGCTCGTTCACAAGTGAATGGTCTTCCGTAATTTGCACAAATTTCTCGCCTTGAAGCAAGTAACCGCGGCTGTCACCAACATTGGCAATGATGGCTTGACTTCGCGTGAAAATCGCAGCGACTAGCGTCGTGCCCATTCCTTTTAGCTCAGGTTCCTTTTCTGCTTCTGCGGTAATGACGCGATTGATTTTTTGAATCACAATGCGAAACCAGTCTTCCACATCATTCGCGTGTAAAAATTCTTCTGTTTCCTGCCAAGCTTCACTAAGAAGTTTAACGGCCATTTCTGAGGCAACATCACCGGCGCGATGACCGCCCATTCCATCTGCAACTATGACAATTGGATTCCCAGTTTTATTTTCAAAAACACCACCGTTATCTTCATTATGGTGTCTGATTCTTCCTCTGTCCGTTCTAAATTCAACTTGCATAGTTTCTCTCTCCAATCTTAAGGGCGCCGTTTGAAACTCGCAACATAAAATCCGTCGCTTCCAAAATCCGTCGGTAAAATTTGTAAGTCATTGCCCGTCTTTAAATGTTCTAACGATTTCGGGACAGTAACCGATTTCGCCTCAAACTCTGGATGCTTCTCCAGAAATTTCTGCACAACTTCGGCATTTTCTTCCCTGTCAATCGTACAAGTACTATACACTAATATACCATTTTCTTTAACAAGTTGGCTAACTTCATCTAAAATTGCGAGCTGAATTTCGCTAAGTCGCACAATATCATCAGGCTTTTTACTGTATTTAATATCTGGTTTTCGTTTTAGCACGCCAAACCCAGAACAAGGTGCGTCCACTAAAACGCGGTCAAAACTTTTTGTTTCGAATTCGCTTGTTGCACTTCTCGCATCTAAAGCGAGCGTTCGCACGTTTAATAAATTCAACCGACTAGCCGCACTCGCTACGAGTTTCGTTTTATGAGCGTGGATATCAAGCGCCATCACACTGCCAGTCCCGTTCATCTTCTCCGCAATATGCGTGGTTTTTCCCCCAGGAGCCGAACACGCATCTAAAACGTCCAAGTCGTCCGTAAGCTCGAGCGCATAGGCCACAATCATCGAACTTTCGTCTTGAATGGTACATTTTCCGGTTTTAAAAGCGTTCGTATTTGCGATGCTTCCTTTTTCAATCTCCAGGGCCTCTGGTATAATCTCCGACACTTTTGCAGAAATTCCTTGGTCCGCAAACTCTTTTACGAGTGACTTCGGATTGGTTTCAGTTACATTCACACGTACCGTTTGATTTGGCGGAACTAAAAAGGCCTCTCCAAGTTCAAGTGCGCGCTCGTACCCAAATTGTTTGATAAAACGTGCTGCAAGCCATTCTGGCAGGCTAACTTGAACGCTAAGTCGCGTCACGTCGTCTGAAATCGCATCAATGGCTGGTACGCCTCGGCGAATGATGTTGCGCAAAACGCCGTTCACAAATTTCGTTACGCCATCATGACCGCGCTTCCGCGCAATTTCACCAGCTTCGTGTAAAATCGCATGTTCGGGAATTTTATCCAAAAATTGCATTTGATAAACTGACAACCGCAGCAAATTTTGCACCCAATCTTCTGGCGTCTTTTTCAAAAACGGCTCAAGGAAAAAATCAAGCGTAATTTTCCGTTGAATTGTCCCGTAAACTAGTTCTGTCAAAAGCCCTCTATCCGCTACATTTAAATCTTGTTTTTTTAAAGCATCATTAATAAGTAAATGGCTATAAGAACCTTGATTTTCTACTTTTTCAATTAGTTCAAGCGCAATTTCACGAACTTCTTTTTTCATTTAATCACCAAACCTAACTTCCTTTGAAATATTTCGGAGCGTTCCTTGAATAAACGCATTCGCGTCCATTTTCGGCTTCCCAAAAGGTTGAACAATTTCTGGCACGACAAGATTGCCATCACCGCACACAATGCCAAATGTTGATTTTGTGAGCAGCACAAAACTTCCCGGCGAAAGATCAGTTTGCTCGCTAGATAGATGCGCCCGCCAAATTTTAAACGGCTTCCCTTCAAACGTCGTGTACGCAACTGGAAACGGCGAAAGCCCGCGAATATGGTTCCACACAACCCGCGCTTCTTTAGAAAAATCGAGTTTTTCCTGTTCGCGTGACACATTGCGTGCAAACGTAACCTTTTCCGGATTTTGCGGCACCGCGTTTATCTTCCCTGCCAAAAAGTCTGGTAACGTATCCATTAAAAGTGCCGCGCCAAGCACTGCTAATTTTTCAAACATCGTGCCCGTATCATCTTCGTCCGTAATTGGCATACTGCGCTGCGCAATCATATCGCCGGCGTCTAGTTTTTCCACCATGTACATAATCGTCACGCCCGTTTCCGCCTTCCCGTCCATGACCGCATAATGAATCGGCGCGCCGCCGCGGTACTCTGGAAGCAGTGAAGCATGCACATTAATCGCGCCCTTTTTAGGTAGCGCAAGCAAATTGTTCGGCAAAATCTGTCCATAAGCCGCTGTCACGAGCAAATCCACATCAAGCGCGAGTAAGGCGTCTAATTCTTCTGATGCACGCAATTTTTCAGGCTGGTAAACAGGAATGCCGAGTTCGTTTGCCGCAACCTTAACCGGTGGTGCCGTTAAAACGCGTTTTCGTCCGAGCACTCGGTCTGGCTGAGTTACGACGGCAACCACGTCATATTTTTCAGCTAAATTTTTCAAAACGGGCACCGCAAAATCTGGCGTCCCCATAAAAATAATTTTTTCCATTTTTTCACTCCTTACATCAGAACGTACGGCTCCACATCAATTGAAATCGCAAGTCCTTTCGCTTGTTCTTTTTGGTAGTGTTCAAGTAGCATCTTAAGCTCCTCTTTCAAAGCTGGTTCTTGTTTATATTTAATCATGCACTGGTAGCGATACTTATTTTTAATACGACTGATGGTACTTGGAACTGGCCCTAAAATAATCGAATCCCGCCCAAGCTTAGAGCGCAAGTAGCTCGCCATGTCTTGAATCGTTTTTATCACTTTCCGCTCGTCTTCGTGACTCACGTTAATAAGCGTCAGGAAGTAGAACGGCGGGTATTCTCCGCGGCGGCGCATCAACATTTCGTGACCGTAAAAGCCGTGGTAGTCATGCGTTTTCGCGTACTGAATGCTGTAATGTTCAGGGCTATAACTTTGCACAACCACTTCTCCGGGTAAAACATGCCGCCCAGCGCGTCCACTCACTTGCGTGAGCAACTGAAATGTTCTTTCGGCTGATCTAAAATCGGGTAAGAACAACATCGTGTCAGCATTTAAAACGCCGACAAGGGTAATGTTCGGAAAATCAAGCCCTTTGGCAATCATTTGCGTGCCAAGCAGAATATCAGCTTCGCCGTTTTGAAAGCGCGAGAGAAGCTTTTCGTGTGCCCCTTTTTTGCGCGTCGTATCCACGTCCATTCGAATGACGCGCGCCTCGGGAATTAATTTCGCAAGGCTTTCCTCCACTTTTTGCGTGCCCGTCCCGAAGTAACGAATGTGCTCGCTCTCGCATGATGGGCATTTCATTGGGACGCGCTCTTCGTGGCCGCAGTAGTGGCATTTCATTTTATGTGTCGCTTGATGGTAGGTAAGTGAAATATCACAATTGGGGCACTCCACCACATATCCACAGTCGCGACACATGACGAATGAGGCATATCCCCTTTTATTCAAAAGCAGGACGGTTTGCTCTTTTCGTTCGATTCGTTCTTTGATTTTTTCGAGCAGTGTGCGTGAAAATTCCGTGCGGTTTTCGCTACGTAGTTCTTCGCGCATGTCTACTACGTGCACTTCTGGCATTTCTTGTTTGTTGATTCGCGTTGGCAGCTCTAGCAAGCTGTAGACGTTTTTCGTTGCGCGCGCATAGGATTCGAGCGACGGCGTGGCGCTACCGAGTACAACTGGGCAGCCGTGACGTTTAGCCCGCCAAATGGCAACATCGCGCGCGTGGTAACGCGGATTATCTTCTTGCTTGTACGTCGCCTCGTGCTCCTCATCGATAATAATGAGTCCCAAATTTTCAAAGGGTGCAAACACGGCCGAACGCGCGCCAACAACGACTTTCGCTTCTTTCCGCTCAATTTTTCGCCATTCATCATATTTTTCACCGTGCGAAAGGGCGCTGTGCAAAACCGCCACCGCGTCGCCAAATCGACTTTTAAACCGCTCGACCATTTGCGGCGTCAAGGAAATTTCTGGAACGAGCACAATGGCTTCTTTTCCTTTTTGTAAAACTTCCGCAATGGATTGCAAATAAATTTCCGTCTTCCCGCTTCCTGTTACGCCGTGCAGCAAAAAAGTTTCTGGGCGTGCTTCATTTGCCGAAAGCAGAATCCGGTCGCAAGCCGTCTGTTGTTCCTCAGAAAGCGAGAGCGGCGTTGTCCGTTCAAACTCGCGACTCTCATAAGGGTCCCGGCTCACAATTTTGTCTGCAAGACTAAGCGCGCCCTGTTCAACTAGCTTATTAATGGCCTGTTGGCTCACACCAAGCTCTTCCTTCAGCTGCTTGACGGGCACAAATTCCGCATCGCTAGTTTCAAAAAACGCGAGCAATTTGGCCTGCGCTTTCGCATTTTTCGGCAAATCAGAACGCGCATCATGCAACTGACTTAGCGACAATTCACATTTAGCAACACGCATTTTTTTATTCGTCACTTTGTTTTTCACAGCATGCGCGAGTTCAATTTGGCCACTGCGCAAATATTTCTGTACGCTTTTTAAAATGCCACGCGCCTCTAGTTCTTTAAACGGCAACGTTTCATATCCTTCAAAAAGCCGTTCTAATTCGTCGTCTTCCGTATCAAGTCGTACCACGTATTTCTCATATTTAGCCCGAAGAGCAGCCGGCAACATCGCCTGATACACCGAAACGCGGAACGCGAGCGTTTCTTTCGCGAGCCAGTCGCCCAGTTCAAGCAGCTCCTCATTTAAAACTGGCAGCACGTCCATCACCGAGTCAATCGTTTTAAGTTTCGCAACATCTGCCGCCTCGCCTAGCTCAACAACAAAGCCTTGCACCTTCCGATTTCCAAATGGCACAGAAACCCGCGTCCCGACCATCACAAGGTCAACCAAATTTTCCGGCAAAACGTAATCAAACGGCCTGTCGACTTGCATCGCCGGAACATCTACAATCACTTTCGCAATTTGAATCATTCGTTCGGCTCCAATCGGTCCGCAATTCGCTTCACAATTTCTTTCGCCACTTCACTTTTGTCTAAAAGGGGGTAACTTTCTTCGCCGCCATTTGCCCCGTAAATCGTCACAATATTCGTATCGGTGCCAAACCCCGCACCCGCGTCTGTTATATCATTCGCCACAATAAAGTCAGCGTTTTTAGATTTTAATTTCTTAAGCGCATTTTCGCGCACATTTTCAGTCTCCGCCGCAAACCCAATAACCACTTGCGCGTCTGATTTCGTTTCACCAACGTCAGCCAAAATATCCTTCGTCCGCTTCATCTCAACCGTGAAGTCGCCCGGTTGCTTTTTAATTTTCTGCTCGCTCACCCGCTGCGGCGTATAGTCCGCAACTGCAGCCGTCATCACAAATGCATCTTGTTTCGCCTGGTTTTCCTTCACCGCCGCATACATCTCCTCAGCCGATTCCACGTATAAAACGTTCACGCCAGGTGGGACTAAACGCTCACGTGCACTCGTTACAAGTGTTACATTCGCTCCGGCGCGTTTTGCCGCCTCTGCGACAGCAAAGCCCATCTTCCCTGTTGAATGGTTCGTAAAGTAGCGGACGGGATCTAGTTTTTCGCGTGTCGCACCGGCTGTTACGAGCACGTTTTTCCCTAAAAGTATCGTTTCATCTTCTAAAAAAAACTCACGAATGCGCAGAACGATTTTTTCAGGCTCCTCAAGCCGCCCGCGGCCAACATAGCCACAAGCAAGGTACCCTTCTTCTGGCTCGATAAAGCGCACGCCGTCTGCATAAAGCTGGTTAATGTTTCGCACGACCGCCTTGTGCTGAATCATATGCACATTCATCGCTGGTGCCACCCAAACCGGAGCTTCTGTCGCAAGAAGCGTTGTCGTCACCATATCATCTGCTTGCCCGTTCGCCATTTTTGCAATAATATTCGCGGTTGCAGGCGCGACAATGACAAGGTCAGCCCAGTCCGCAAGATCAATATGCGCCACCACTTTCGAATTTTTTTCATCAAAAGTGTTTGTATAAACATCATTTCTGGATAAAACTTGAAAAGAAAGCGGAGGGACAAATTCCATCGCATGCTCCGTCATCATCACTTTCACATTCGCGCCTGCCTGCGTCAATTTACTTGTAAGGGCAACCGCCTTATAAACCGCAATGCCGCCTGATACCGCTAGTAAAATATTTTTTCCATTCACTTTGATTCACCTCAAGTCCACATAATCCTTTTTATTATAACATGTTTTGGCAAGGAAGATTACGCTTGCGTTTTTGAAAATAAAAGAGCGCCCCGCAATTACTTTTGGGCACTCTTTTGTCACGGGTGAATAGCTCATCTGGATACGATTATTTTTCATGTATAAAAAAATACACTTATCTAGTACACAAAAAAAAGCCCAAGTTTCTAGTCTCTTTTAATAGTTTCTCGTACAAAAAAAGCGAATGACTTCTCATTCGCTTTTCGTTTTATTCAGCGTCTTTCGCAATTACTAGTTTGCCAGCGTGAACTTCTTCCAGTGCTTTTCCAACATATTTATGAGATTCGTAAGTGGGTAACGAGCCTGGGTCGTTTTCTGCTTGCATCGCTCTAGCACGAGCAGCCGCAACAGTTACTAAAGAGTATTTTGAATCAATTTTTAAAAGTAAATTATCAATCGATGGGTATAACATCATAATTAAATCTCCTCCAACATATTTTGATAGCGGTGAATCACACGCTCCGTTTTTAAATGTTCTGTTTCGACAATGCCTTTAATTTTGCGGACAGCGTCAAGGACGACGTCATTTACGACCGCATAATCATAGGAAGCCATCATTTCAATTTCTTCTTTAGCGGTTTTCATTCGCGCTTCGACGACTTCGAGTGTTTCTGTGCCGCGACCGATTAGGCGGTTTTTGAGTTCGCCGAGATCTGGCGGTGTTAGGAAAATGAAAACACCTTCTGGCATTCTTTTTTTCACTTGCATCGCGCCTTGAATCTCAATTTCTAAAAAAATATCGATGCCGTTAGCAAGCTTTTCCTCGACATAATCGAGCGGCGTCCCGTAGTAGTTGCCGACATATTCGGCGTATTCGAGCATTTTGCCGTCAGCGATAGCTTGCTCAAACTCCTCGCGGCTTCTGAAATAGTAGTCAACCGCCTCTTGTTCGCCTTCGCGCGGCTTTCTCGTTGTCATCGAAATCGAGTATTCGAATTTCGTTTCCGGGTCCCGAAAGACCGCTTCCCTTACCGTTCCTTTGCCAACCCCACTCGGTCCTGAAAGAACAATTAAAAGGCCTCTTTCCGTCATTCCCTTACCTCATTTCTAAAGTCATTCCACATTTTGGACTTGTTCACGAATTTTTTCAAGCGTCGTTTTCATTTCCACGACATTCTCAGTAATCGTTATCGACATCGCTTTCGACCCAATCGTATTCACTTCCCGGTTCATCTCTTGAATTAGGAAATCCAGCTTTCGTCCCACTGCGCCTTCTTGCGTAAGTATACTATAAAACTGTTTCAAATGGCTATCCAGCCGTTCGGTTTCTTCGTTAATGTCGGCTTTTTCTAGGAATAAACCGAGTTCCGTGAGCATCATGCGCTCGTCAAATTCGGCTTCCGCGAGTTTTGCTAGCCGTTCCTGAAGACGCGCTTTATATGCGGCTTCCATCTCTGGAATCGCCTGACGCACCGCAAGCATGCACGACTCGAATGCCTCTAAGTGCGATTTAAAATAGAGCGCTATTTCAGCGCCTTCTAAACTGCGCATCTCATCAAGCCTTTTTGTTGCCCCGTGAACTGTTTCTAAAACAAGGGCTTCAAGCGCCGAGTCAGCCTCGCTACTTTCACGAACTTCAAGAAAAACAGGATCCGCTAAAAAGTCACGCATCGTCAAGCTTTCCGAGAACTCATAACGCGCTTCCGCTTGTTTCAAGAACCGGTAATACTCGTCGGCCAGTTCAAAGTCCACCGCCAAGTGATGCTTCGCAATTTGTGCCCCTTCAAACGAAATAAAGCACTCCACTCGCCCGCGCTTTAAAACCCCCGAAAGCGTCTTTTTAAGCTTTGTTTCGAGATAAGCGAATTGCCTAGGCATGCGAAAAACTGCCTCAAAATATCGATGATTGACTGCCTTTAATTCAACCGTCACCTTACAATCATCATTTTCTTTCGTTTTTCGTCCGAAACCTGTCATGCTTTTCACCATAAGATTCGCCACCTCTTATACTAGTTTCATCTAATTATTATAGCAAAGCTCGTGCTACTTGCATAGTTAAACTTAAAATTGTGATACAATAGTACGTAACAAACAAGTAAAGGAAGAATAAAAATGGCATTTGATGCAATGTTTTTAAAAGCTATGACCGAAGAAATTAAAGAAGGCGCGGAAAGTGGACGCATTATGAAGATTCATCAGCCGTTTCCGCACGAACTTTTGCTTTATATCCGAAAAAACCGCGAAAATAAACGCCTGCTCATTTCAGCGCACCCAAGTTATGCGCGTGTGCAGTGGACGACAGATGTGCCCGAAAATCCACCGAATCCGCCGATGTTTTGTATGCTTTTGCGCAAACATTTGGAAGGCGCCATCATCGAGGAAGTTAGGCAGGAGCCGAATGAGCGGATTCTCGTGCTTGGGTTCCGCGGAAAAGACGATATTGGAGAAAATCGGTTTTTAGATTTGTATATTGAAATTATGGGGCGTCACAGCAATTTAACGCTTGTGGATCGTCAAAAAGGAACGATTATTGATTGCATAAAACATATTAGTCCTGCGCAAAATAGTTACCGGACACTACTTCCGGGCGCCGAGTATATTTTACCGCCTAAGGCAAACAAAATCGACCCGTTCACGATTTCTGCGGCTGATTTGGAGACATTCATTTCGCCAGAGGAAGATTCGGCCAAAGCTCTCGTGAAACATTTCGCGGGTTTCAGCCCACTTCTCGCTCTGGAAATTGTCCACCGGGCGGGTGACGCTAGTCCAAATTCGCTACAGTCTGCCTTCTTTTCTGTTTTGCAGGAAATTCCAACCTTTTTAGGCCAAAAAGCTGTGCCGCATACTTTCGTGCGTAACGAGAAGGAAGATTATTATTTTATGCCGCTAGCGCTTGAGGCTCATGCGAAGCGTTTTGATTCTTTGAGTGAATTGCTCGATGCGTTTTATAGCGGAAAAGCGCGGCGTGACCGCGTCCATCAAATGGGGCATGATTTGGAGCGTCTTTTGGCGAATGAACGGGCGCGCAACGTTTTAAAGATTGAAAAACTGGAAAATACGCTTGTTGAAACGGAAAAGGCTGATGAGTTCCGTATTCAAGGCGAACTGCTTACGGCGAGTTTATACAAAATGGAAAAAGGTATGGCAAACGTGACGGTGCAAAATTTTTATGATGAGGCCTTGCCAGATGTGACAATCCCGCTTGATACACGCCTAACGCCTTCACAAAACGCCCAGCGCTATTTTACGCGCTACCAGAAACTGCGTAATGCTGTGGCGTACGTCGAGGAACAAATCGCACTGACGCAGGAAGAAATCGCCTACTTGGATAATGTTCTTGCACAACTGGAAACGGCCGGCCCGAGCGACGTAGAAGAAATCCGGCAGGAACTCGCCGAACAAGGTTACCTTCGTTACAAGAAACCAAAAAACAGCCGTCAAAAAAACGCTGCGCCCAAACTCGAAAAATACACCTCAACAAGTGGCCTACCGATTTTAGTCGGAAAAAACAACAAACAAAACGAATATTTGACGAATAAACTCGCAAAAAACAACGAACTGTGGTTCCACGTCAAGGATTTGCCTGGTTCGCATGTTGTGATCCAAGACCCGAATCCCGATGAAACAGCCATCGAAGAGGCCGCCATGATTGCCGCTTATTTCTCAAAAGCACGTCTATCAAGCACCGTCCCTGTTGACGCAACGCTCGTCAAGCACGTGAAAAAACCAAACGGCGCCAAACCCGGCTATGTCATTTACGATAATCAAACGACCTATTTCGTAACGCCTGACGAAGAAAAAGCCCAAGCATTAAAAAATAAATGAGCCATTGCCCCGGTATGATGTGTATCGGGGTTTTCTGTCGATGTTCGGTAACGTAAAATTGCTGGGGGAACGACAGAAAGTTGGGAATCATTGGGAGAGTAGGAGAACGAGGAGATAATGGAACAATCAATTCGTTTTTCCATCCCATTTTCCACCCAAAAATCTAGGGTCGACAGAAAACCACTTTTGAGCTATGATGAGAGTAGAGCTCGAGAGGGTACCAGTTTTAATCTATGTATTGTGAAATGTAAATGAAAAAACACTTCAACAACAGCAACTTGATCGGACGTTTTAATCTATGTATTGTGAAATGTAAATTCAATCGTTCCTGTTTCTAACCAGTAATACTCACGTTTTAATCTATGTATTGTGAAATGTAAATGAGAGCGCGGAGGTTTATGATTTCCCTCCAAACTAGTTTTAATCTAAGTATTATGAAATGTAGATTCTGTCGTGACCTTACTTTCAAACTCATTCGCCGCTGTTTCAATTTATGTACCATAAATCCTAATCCCATTAAAATCCCCCGCCAAAATAAAAACTCTGGTGGGGGATTTTTTATGTTTGGTTTAAACAAACGACCGGAGCTCCTTGTTTTTTGCGAATTTGTAGCTGGCAATGCTGAAAAATAGGAGGGTGTAGCCGAGTAAAATGATGATGTTTAAACTTAAATCGGCAAGTGTTCCGTTTTGTTGGAGTTTTGAGACGGCGTCCATCACCCAGTATTGCGGCATGAAAGCGGCGATTTTTTGCATGATTTCTGGCATGATAGCAATCGGAATTAGCGCGCCAGAAAGTAGCGTTGAAATCGTGAAAATCGTCGTTTGCATCGCTGAAATACTCCTTCTGCTTCCTGCGACAAAGCCGAATGCGAGTGACAGCACGACCGCCATCAGTGAGAACACTGCAAGGATTGCAAATAAATCAACGTATGCAACACCCGGATTAATCCGGAAGGCAAAACGCATCGCAAAGAGACAAATCAGCACCTCAACAAGCACAATCACATAGGCGAAAAGCGCATTGCCAAGCAAATACTTTTTGCTGGAGAGCGGCGTGGACATTAAGCGGTAAAACGTCCCTTCCTCCTTTTCTTTTAAAATGAGCTCCCCGAGACTGCCAGCTGCATAAAGCAGCATCATGCATAGAAAGCCAAGAATTTGGGCCGACATCATCTTTTCAATGTCCGATTGATCCTTTAGGTCGGTGTTTTCAATCGGTAATTTTGAAGCGTCATACGTTTTGACCGTCTGCTCAAAATTTGCTTGCCCGCCTAGTTTCTCCAACTTCAAAAGTTTATTAATCTCATTTGAAAGTAGCATTTTGGTCGTGTTTATCGTATTTTCGCCTTGAATCGACTCAATTTTAAAGTCGCTCGCCGTTTGGTTCGCTAAACTATCATTAGCACCTTTTTGAATTAAAATGAGCGCATCCAGCTGGCCGCCAATTAGTTCGGCTTTGCCTTTTTCATAGGAAACCTCTTTCATGCCGGCGTTATCTTCTTTTAAAAATGTCACCAATTGATTCGTATACACACCCGAGTCCTGATTCACTACACCCAGTTTTAAAACTGTCGTGTCATTCATCTGTGTGCCGTAGGAAAAAAAGTAAATTAAAATACTCAAAATTGGAAGACCTATAATCATAATCATACGGACTTTTGATTTCTTTAACACGTCCCAATTATGTTTGAAAATCCAACCCATTTGTGCCATCTTAATACACTTCCTTTCGCTTTTGCGTTATAGCAATGAGGCCAATAAAGAGAATGGCAAAGCCGACATTAATTACAATCGGCATGATAGCCGCGGAAAGTTGTCCGTTGTAAAGAATATCGCGAATACTAATGTTCGCCCAACCAATTGGGGAGAGCTTTTGAATTGTCGGACTTATCATCGGGAAGTAAGCCCCGCCTAGGAAAGCAAAAATTTGGACAATAATGCTCGAAACGGCAGCCCCTGCTGCATTACCGTTAGATAGAACGTCAATCGCCATGCCAAATGATACGGAGAACAAGGCGAGGCTGAAATAAACGGCCGCGATGATGAGGACCGCACTCCCCCAGTTCACGTCAAAGAACAATTGGGAAACCGTCATAAGCAAAACTAAAGAAATCGCTTGAACGACCAGTTCACCAATGAAATTCCCCGTAATCGCCACTTCTTTTCTAAGCGGCGCAATGAGCAAGCGAATATCCGTATGTTTCAATTTCTCAATTCGAAACGCGTTCACACCAGACATCATACCAAACATCATCGTCATGCCGATGAGCGCAATCGCATAGTACTGGAAAGACGACACATTATCGCTCGTTTTCAGTTTTTGGACCGAAATCGCGTCTTTAGGTACGTCGTTTAAAGCCATGACGCCATTCATTTGTGTAGGATTCACTTTTGCCGTCGTCACAGCGAGTTGATATTGCGACGCGAAAGCATTGATATAGCCGTCCAGTCGCGCTTTTTCAACCGTCCCGGGGCTGTTTGTCACAACGCGCAAATCATTTTCCTTCACCTGAATGAACGCTGTCGCATCACCGTTTTTCACCTTCGCCTCACCAGCTTTAACCCCATCGACTTGTTTAAAAGTAACGCTCTTCGTACTTGCTTCATTCGCAAAAGTTGCAAAGGCTGTATTCATGTTGGCGTCTGCCTGAAGGGCGTAGACGATGTTCATCTTGCCTAAATCGCTGTCGTCAGTAAACGCGTTTTGAAGGACGCTGCCGAGTACGAAAATAAGCGCGATTGGAAAAATGAGCATGAAAATGAAGAAGCTTTTATCGCGCAGTGAAAGTTTCACTTGCTTTTTGATGATGTGAAATAACATTTTGACAGCCCCCTTCTAATCACGCAATTTTCGCCCAGTTAAGTTTAAAAATACAGTTTCCAAGTTGAGCGTTTCTTGATTAATTTCCAAAATATCGATTTTATGTTGCAGTAAAATGGCCAAAATCGAGTTTAGCGTGTTCACTTCGCTACTTGATGTGATGTGAAGCGAATTTGTTCCGTTCCACGTCACCGCCTGAACGCCCGAAACCCCTTCGATGTCTTTTGTCGTAACACTTGCGTCTTGATCCACGATAATTTCCATTTCTTTGACGTCCGTCACCAAACTAATGAGCTGTTCTTCCGTGCCTTCTGCAATGACTTTCCCGTGGTCAATAATCGCAATATAGTCGCAGATTTCCTCGACTTCTTCCATATAATGACTCGTATAAATAATGGTTGCCCCATTTTCATTCAGCTTTTTAATCGAGCGTAAAATATAATTACGAGACTGCGGGTCAATACCAACTGTCGGTTCGTCCATAATGATAAGTTCCGGACGATGCGCAATAGCACAGGCAATGTTCAAACGACGTTTCATACCGCCTGAGAATGCTTCTGGACGTCCTTTCGCTTTATCCGTTAAGCCAACAAAACTAAGCGCCTCATTTGCCGCTTTGTCAAGTTCCGCGCCGCGCAAACCGTATAGCCCAGCAAAAAATTTAACGTTTTCAAGCGCCGAAAGTTCATTATAAAGCGAAATTTCTTGCGGCACGAGGCCAATCTTACTTTTAATCCTCAAGCCGTCTTGCCCTTGCTGCTCTCCGAAAATCGTAATATTACCGCTCGTTTTTTTAATTAAGCCACATAAAATGCTAATCGCCGTACTTTTCCCAGCGCCGTTAGGACCGAGCAAACCAAAAATTTGCCCCTTCTCAATCGAAAGCGTGAGCCGGTCAACCGCAATCGTTTTATCAAATTTTTTCGTTACTTCATTTATTTCAACGATTTTCATAATGTACCTCCTCGTTTTCTCTATTATAAAAAAGAAGCGAGGACTTTGCCTAGTGCAATTCCTCACTTCTTCGCATGAGATTTTCACGAAATTGGGATTAAAGTAATGATAGAGAAGCCGTCCTCACCTTGAAAAATCACGTTACCGCCTAGTTTCGCCGTTCTTTCTTCCATACCTAGTAAACCTAAATGTTTAGAAATAACTTCTGCGCCGACCCCGTTATCACGTATTTCAAAACGAGCAACTTTATTCAATACAACAAGATTCGCTTCAATGCGCGTCGCGTCGCTGTACTTTAACGAATTTGTTAATGCCTCCGTCAAGTTTTGTAAAAATACATACCACATCGGTTGGGTAATTTTAGCCAATGAACCTTTCGCATAAAAAAGCGTTTGACATTTATACTTACTTTCAAATTGGGACAGCTCATTTTTAAGCCGCGTAACCCCTAAACTTTCCTGCGCAGGCTTTGTTTCCTTCAAAGTCTTCCGAATTTCCTCGATGCCCGCTTGGCTAATTTGAATCGCATTGTTCAAAAGGAGCGCCGCCTGGTCAACATCTTTGTAAAGAATCGCCTTGCAAGCCTCAAGCTGAATGAGTCCGCCAGAAAGCGAATGCCCCAGCTCATCATGAATACGGTGCGAAAGCGCGTTTCGCTCCTCTAATTTGGCAAGGCTCGTCTCTTTCATCATTCGCGTTTCAAGTTGATCCATTTTCCCCCGCACATTTTCCAGTTGAATCCTAAGCGCTTCATTCGTCTCCTCTTTCCGTAGCAACATGTAGGACTGCTTATTTAAAATCATATAAAAAATGAATGCAAAAGCCGCAATCCATAAATAAAGCGCACTCATCTGGAAATCACGCAAAAAAAAGAGCGGCAACATCGCGATAACCGCGTATAATGCGTAGACCGAAAAACTCCATTTTTCCCCCTGTAAAAAAAGCGAAAAAACAGCAAACGGGAATAAATAGAGCAAATACGGCATGATGAGAAAGCCAAAAACCAAAATACTGCCGCAAAGTAACACAATGAGAAAAATTCGCGCACGCCGCAGAGTAAAACTTAGTAAAGTCAGCGATAAATACAATAATATCGCCAGCAAATAACAAGCGTTTAAAAAAGCCGACAACTCTTGTATAAACACAAATAACAGCAAGAAAAGCGAAAAAACCACATCAATTTGGATTTTATAGGCATTCATTCCGCATCCCCATTTCCGCTACCCGTGAAATACAAAATCGCAATCTGCGTCCGGTGTGAAAGCCCCAGTTTCCCAAGCAAAGCCGAAATATTGTTCGCAACCGTCCCCTCTGAAATAAAAAGAAGTTTCGCAATTTCCCGATTCGACAGCCCTTTCGCTACCGCTTTCACAATATCCTTCTCACGTTCAGACAGCCCCATCGCATCAAGATCCGCATACGCCGTCTGCTTCGCCTGATTCACCGCGCGCAACTTATCCCAAATTTCCGCCTGAATAATACTCTGCTCCTGCATCACACTACAGATAGCATTCACAATTTTTTTCGGATCATTATTTTTAAGCAAATAGCCCTTCGCCCCGTTTTGAATCGCCTCCAAAATAAACGCGTCATCATCAAAAGTCGTTAAAATAATCACCTTCGTGTCCGTCTCATGCGCAATTTTTTTCGTCGCAAGAACACCGTCCATAACAGGCATCCGAATATCAACAAGCGCCACATCAACCGCATGCTCCAAGCAAAATCGGTACGCCTCTTCCCCGTTCTGGACCGTGCCCACAACCTCCAAATTTTCCTCCGTATTCAAAATAATCTCTAAACCGCCCGTAATAAACGAATTATCGTCCGCTAAAAGGACACGAATCATATGCAAAACCCCTTATTTTTCAGATAAAAACTTCGTTAAAACAGAAATCGCAAACGGAATCGCATCTTCTTGTGGATTTAATTTAGCGTGGTGCAAACCGTACGGTGAGTCCACCCCGAGCCAAAACATACAACCCGGAATTTCCTCCAAGAAATACCCGAAGTCTTCGCCCGTCATTGCAGCCGGCGCCTCAATAAACGCCCCTTCAAACTCGCGATTTAAAAAGGCAATAAACTGTTCCGTTTCCTCCGCATGATTGTAAACTTGGCAGTAATCCGATCCCGGTGTAAACGTAATTTCGCACTGAAAAGCTTCTTCCATGCCGCGTGCAAGTTGTCTTAAACGCGTCCAAATCACGTCCATCGTTTCCTTCTTCGCCGTCCGAATCGTCCCGTCTAGGTGCGCCACCTCCGCAATAATGTTTTGCGCATCGCCGCCTGAAATTTTCCCAACCGTTATAACAGCTGCGTCCATCGGGTCGATATTCCGACTGACAATCGTCTGCATTTGCGTCACAAAATGACTCGCACAAACGACCATATCATTCGCAAGATGCGGGTACGCCGCATGCCCAGCGCGCCCTTTAAACGAAATAAAAAGTTCCGATGTGTTCGCAAAAAGAAGACCAACTTTTGTCGCAATTTGCCCCACTTTATACTCTGGCGCAATATGTAAGGCGTAAATTTCGTCGGGCCAAAATGCTTTAAATTCTTCGCTTTCTAAAATGGGCAAAGCCCCGCCAGGACCTTCCTCCGCAGGTTGAAAAATAAAAACAAGATTTTGTTCAGGCTGACTCGTCGCAAAGTGCGTCAAACACCCTAGCGCAATGCTCATATGAACATCGTGGCCGCATGCATGCATCGCTCCAGCGTGCGTAGACGCAAACGGCAGACCCGTTTTTTCAGCTAGCGGCAACGCATCCATGTCCGTCCGGTACCCAATTGTTTTCGCACCAACTCGCCCCGTGACGCGAACAAAAATCCCCGTGCGCCAAGTTTGTACCTCAAGGAACTCTTGATTCAGTCCCGCAATATAATCGAGCAAGTATTTCTGCGTTTTATGCTCCTCAAAACCAATTTCCGGAATCTGGTGTAAATCCCGTCTAATCTCAATAAAACGATTCACGAAAAACCCTCCTTTTCTAAAAGAAAGAGACGTGCCAAATGAACACGCCCCTCTTTTCATTTGATTTAAAGTTGTCGCAAGCCTTGCATAATTTCGGTTTTCGATGCCGTTTTCGCATCAAGTTCTTTTAAGACACGTGCTGGAATGCCGGCTACAACTGTTCCCGGTGCAACGTCCTTCGTCACAATCGCGCCAGCCGCAACGACTGCGCCTTTACCAATTCGTACGCCTTCAAGGACAACGACATTTGCCCCGATGACAACATCGTCCTCCACGATAACTGGTGTCGCAGAAGGTGGTTCAACAACACCCGCAAGTACTGATCCCGCCCCGATGTGACAGTTTTTGCCCACTGTTGCGCGTCCACCAAGCACGACGTTCATATCAATCATCGTACCGTCTCCAATGACAGAGCCAATATTAATGCTAGCCCCCATCATGATAACCGCATTATCTCCAATTGTCACTTGGTCACGAATGACTGCGCCTGGTTCAATACGCGCATTAATATTTTTTAAATCAAGCATTGGAATAGCTGAATTGCGGCGATCGTTTTCCACTACATAGTCCGCAATATGCGCCTCGTTTTTAGCAAGAAGAGGCTCAATGTCAGCCCATTCACCAAAAATTGTTCCCGCATTACCCGTAATAAACGTTTTAACTTCATCGGGGAAAGCAATTTTGTCTAAATCACCTTTCAAATAAACTTTGACCGGTGTTGATTTTTTACTGTTTTGAATAAAAGAAATAATTTGATGTGCATCCATTTGTTCCATATTTAAACGCCCCTTTTTTATTTTTTAGTTTGCCATAGCTAGCGGCTTGTTTCAAGAAATTGATTTGTCACTTCTAGGAAAGCAGCAACTTGCGGTAATTCAAGCGACTGTTCATACGTCAGCAAATTGGTATCCCGCCCGAGTTCTGTCCCGTCCTTTTCAGTTAGCGGAATACGATTTACGACCGCATCGATTTCTTGACTCATTGTCACCTCAGGTAAAATCGCAAAACCAATTCCGTTTATCGCCATTTGCCTCGATGTTTCAATTTGATCCATCAACATGACTTGTTTCGGCAACTTCGAAAAGTTTCGCTGCCAGTAATCCTGAATCACTTGATAATAGTTAGAATCGCTCCGGAATTGAATAAATGGCCGATTCGTTTCAAAAACATCTTCAATTCGTTCAATCTCCTGATCCACTAAAATAAGCCGGTCCGTAAATAAATGCCGCTTCACACTTTTCCACGGCGTACTGCCACGCACAATCCCTAAATGTACTGAACCAGAAGCAAGCAATTCATGGACATCGCTACTCCAACCCGTTTGCAGTGAAATCGTCACATCGGGATATTTCTCTGTGAACATTTTTAATACCCGCGGCAGCCACATCTGCGCCACAACACTTGCACAAGCAATTCGAAGCGTACCGCGCACGACACCTTCCATCGCCTCTAGCCGCTCCTGAATTTCATGCTCTCTAGCAATGACACTCGCCGCATGTTTGACAATCGCTTCCCCTTCTGGCGTTAAAAGCAAGCCTTTTTGTGTGCGAATAAAAATCTTCGTATTCCATCTGCTTTCAATCGTCTGTAAACGTTGCGATAAAGCCGGTTGACTCAAAAAAAGTTTTTCCGCACTACGACGCATATTCAGTTCATCAGCTAGACAAACAAGCAATTCATATTCTGTAACAATCATTTTTCGTCCTCCAACGGTGCATGAATAAAGCGATTCACCTGTTTTAAAATAATTCTTCGCGTAATAATCCCTTGAAACTCATTTTCCTCATTGACCACACATAAAAATGGATTATCTACAAGCAAGCTTACGACACGTTCCGGATTAATTGCCCCTTTAATAACAGGAAATTCCGTTTGCATCGCATCTTCAACTTTTAACGTTTCAAGCTTTTCATATTCAATTCGCTCAAGGCCTAAAATCGAATCTGTAATACGTGCAGCACTAATCAGTCCGTGCAGTTTAAATTCGAAATCAAGCACTGGAATAGCTGAATAGCCACATTTCGTAAGCACTAAAAGCGCATGTTCCAAATTATTCCCTACCTGTACATGGGCAACCTTCTCAGCAGAAATCATACTTTCTTCGAGCTTATCTTTGAAAAAATAACCTAATCTATTTGAAATCACGTGGAACCCTCTTCTCAATTAAATTCACGTTTTATCTCTCTAAAGTAAGTGTCTCATCACTCTTATTCTAGCATAGAAAAACAAGAATTTCCTCTATTGTTGCGCAAAAAAAATAACTAGAACAGATTCCCCGTTCTAGCTACACCTTACAAATTAATTTTCTTGTAACGCTTCAAAAATCTCAATTGCTGTCATATCAATATCATCAAATTGATATTTACTGTTTAATTCATAAATTTCGACTTCAAACGAATTAGACGCTCGAAAGTATTTCACTTCACAGATTACCTTACCGTCTTTTTCAAAACGACGTGCTTGCGTTTCAGAAGCTTCATCCTCCTGCATCGCGTTTAAACGTTGAATAATTCCTAATAACTGAGACATCGCTTATTCTCCTCTCAAAAATCCACCTATACGAAACAAACTCGCAAGACCACTAAATTAATACTATCAAATTTTAGCGCATATAGCACCTATTAAGCAAGTCATCTGTAAAAATTCAGAAAAAGCAATTTTCTTTGAATAAAATTTGCCACAACGAGCTTTTTAGTTTTTGTGCGCGCTACAGCGTTTTAATCAAAATAAAAACCTAGTGCGAAAAGCAACCAGGTTTATAAATCGTTGTTTTGATTTTCCGTAATATCCAGCTTCGTTTTAACAGCGCGCATGATTGTCTTGTGGCGATTAAAGCCCTTCACACAAATCGTTTCGCCATTTAAAGTCGCGTAAACTTCCCCCCACGAACCAGTCGGGTTAAAACCGTAAGCATGTATTTTCAAAAGGCCATCTTTTGTTGGAAAAAAGAACGCCTCGTATTTACCAGCTTTTGTCATGTGTGCTTCCCCTCTCAAACCACTTCCAATTGAAAATGATTATCATTATTAAAACTATTTTACGGTAAAAAAGCAAAATATGCAATAACAAAATGTAAATATTATCAGATTTTTTCAACTTTTGATTTGTGTTATCAAATTGTTTCGTTATAATTAAATTATTATACTCAATTGAAATTTTCTGATTACATGCAAAAAGGGGGTTTTCATTTGAACCAGACGAAACAAATTGCCGAAGCCATTTTTATCGTTAACCGTCATAGTAAAGTCGCCACCAACCCGGCTTACTTGTACAAGCTAAAACAAGCCGCCATCACCAAATTGCTCTCAGATGGCCATGCCGAAAAAGTCGGCTTGCAATATTCAAAAAATCCAAAAAACTGCCGCCAACACTCGCTCGTGCTGGTCAAATGTGGCGATTTCCTTTTCCATATCCCGCCCACAAAAAACGATTTAAAAGAGCTGCATCACCTCGGCGAGCAGGTTCGTTTACAATATAAGACCAAAACATCGTTGTCATTAAAGCGCGCCAAATATTGCCTCGAAGCCTATACAAATATAAAGCCAGACACAGCAACTCAACCTACTATTTTTGAAAACAGTAGCCCCTATTTCCGCTAAAATATGATATGATGAAGCAGAAAAAGAAAGAAAGAAAGGGTGAAGCTTATGCCTAAAAATATACGCCCCGAACTGGCTGCCATTCAAATTAGCGGAATTCGCCGTTTTAACAATGAAATTGCGAATATTGAAGGCATTATGAAATTAACACTTGGCGAACCAGATTTCGATACTCCAGAACATGTCAAACAAGCCGCAATAAACGCTATTCAAGATAACTTTACAAACTACACAAACAATGCCGGCATGCCTGAACTTGTTTCCGCCGCCGCTGATTATTTTAACAAAAAATACGCGCTAGGTTTCACAAAAGAAGAAATCATCGTCACAATTGGCGCAACCGAAGCCATTGCTGTGGCACTCGAAACGATTTTAGAACCAGGCGATGAAGTCATTTTGCCTGATCCCATCTACCCTGGCTATGAACCGCTCATCAAATTGATGGACGCCGTTCCGGTCAAAGTCGACACGACGGAGTCAGCGTTCAAATTAACCCCGTCGCAATTAAAACGAGTCCTTTCTGACAAAACAAAAGCACTTATCTTGCCCTACCCGTCGAATCCAACTGGCGTAACACTAACGGAAAGCGAGCTGAGAGAGCTTGCAAACGTCCTAGAAGGCACGGGAATTTACGTCGTCGCCGATGAAATTTACAGCGAGCTAACTTACGATAAACCGCATACGTCCATGCGTCCGATGCTACCAGAGCAAACGATTGTCATCAACGGACTATCGAAATCGCACGCGATGATTGGCTTTCGCATCGGCTTCCTCATGGCACCCAAACCACTGCTTACAGAAATGCTGAAAATCCACCAGTACACCGTAACTTGCGCTTCTTCGATTAGTCAAAAAGCTGCGCTTCAAGCGGTGACAAAAGGTGAAAACGATGCTTTGCTGATGCGCTCAGAATACAAAGTCCGCGCCAAGTTCGTGCAGGATCGCCTTGTGAAAATGGGCTTTCAGGTCATCCCCCCAGACGGCGCATTTTATTTTTTCGTCAAGCTACCCGATTTCGTCACTGAAAACGCGTATGATTTCGCTTTGAAACTAGCTAAAGAAGCCAAAGTAGCAGTCGTGCCCGGCAATGCCTTTTCCGAAAAAGGCGACCGCTACTTCCGTTTATCTTATGCCGCTTCACTTAATAAACTCGCGCTTGCAACGGAAAATATGGCTAAATTTATGGAAAAAAATTATTCTATTTAAAATCGAGATTGTTACATAAAAACAAGCATAAATTCAGTAAAAACCATGTCTCCAGATGATATTATTACTGAATTTATGCTTATATTTTGTTACCTAATAAAACGATTATTTAAAGGCGATGACAATCTTATTAATAAAAACGCAAACTAATAAAAATTTTGCATCAATAAGCAATATTTATTGAATTGTATTTTAAAAGTGGTTATAATTTGCTTGTATTCTTAATATTTGGAAAGAATACACATTTTTTGAGGGGGGGAAGGCATATTACTTAGGTAAAATAGTCACAAAAATATACTATATAGACCCTTTCTTTAGTTATCCCCTTGGAAACAAGGAATCAAAAGGAGGAAGAAAGATGAAGAAAAAAGTACAATTTGTGACCGCATTAGCTACAGCAGGAGTGTTCGTTTTAGCACCCGTATCTACTAATTTTGAGAACGCTGTCCCAACAATTCAGACAGGGGACCAAAAAGCTAGTGCTGCAACTATTGATTTACTTAAAGATGCCCATTTACAACCAACTTATCAAAACGGGAAACTACAATTAACACTTACAGGACAACAGCTGGCGAATATTGGCTTAATTTCCGAGTACTACACATACTTTACTTTGCCTACCGAACTTACGTCATTACTAGATTCACCTGAAGTTCGCGCAAATACTACACTTTCATACTCTATACCAATTCTTTCTATAGGACCAGTCGGATTGCCACCTCATCAAGGAACGGTCACTGGCGATCAATTAATCATTGATAAAGAACATCAGTCTATTGGGGCAAAAATCAATCATGGTCTAGCCTCAGTTGGAATTGCGGCAACAAATAACTTCACGCTAACTATCGATTTAGCAAGTTTAGGTATTTCTCAATTGCCTTCATCTCCAGATAGTCAATTGGAATTTGCTGCACTAAGTAGCGACACCCTTTTAAACTTGAACCTACTTGGAAATCCAAATGCGGCACAAGCCTCATTAGAAACTACACTTCCTGATCAAGTAAAACCGACTATTAGTGCCACAGATAAAACGATATCCGTCGGAGATAATTTTGATCCAAAAGCAGGTGTAACAGCTTCCGATGACCGAGATGGAGATATTACCAATAAAATCGAAGTCGTTTCAAACAATGTTGATACAACTAAAGCAGGTACGTATGACGTCACATATAGCGTAACAGATTCTTCGGGTAACACTGAAACCAAAACGATTATCGTTACCGTGCAGGACGATTGGGAAAATTTCCAAATTGGGAAAATAACATCAGTCAATCCTATTAATACAGCATCTACTAGCATTTCTGGTTATACCACTTATGATGACACTTCTCAAATTCCTAGTGGGACAAAAATTTATGCTAATGCCGTCTTCGATACTCAAAATGGCTATACAAACACAATTATTACTGAAATTGAATATAAAAATGGTTACTTCAAGATTCCCGTACCAGACAATGTTAAATGGCAAGAAGGAGACACTGTTCCCGTTTATCTTACAGCGGTGAATGCTAACCGCACTAAGAAAAGCGAACCATTTCTTGCTCCTGTTTTAGCAGAGCCATTTTAAAAACGTATACTGAATAAAAAGACATCCCGTAATGAACCTGAAATAGGTTTTACGGGATGTTTTTTAATTATAATATTTAATTAGCGCCTGCGTTCCCGCTTCGCTAAGACCACGTTCAGCGAGTGTTTGATACATTTGTTCAGCTAAAGTTAAACCAGGTAAGTCAATCCCCATTTTTTTTGCTTCATCAATTGCGATTCGCATATCTTTGATAAAATGTTTAATGAAAAAGCCCGGTGAGAAATCATCTTTTAGAACGCGTGGGATTAAATTGCTGAGCGACCAACTGCCTGCCGCCCCACCGGCGATGGATTTCAAGACGCGTTCAGGATCAAGTCCTGCCTTTTCTGCATAAAAAATCGCCTCTGTGACGCCTAACATATTCGAGGCAATCGCAATTTGATTCACCATTTTCGTATGCTGGCCAGAACCAGCACCGCCTTGTAAAATGACGCTTTCGCCAAGCGCCTCAAAAATCGGTTTGGCGCGCTGGAACGCCGACTCGTCCCCGCCGACCATAATACTAAGCGTACCGTTTTTCGCGCCAATATCCCCACCTGAAACAGGGGCATCTAAAACTGCAATGCCTGCCTCTATACCTTCCGCAGCAATTTGTGCAGCTAGTTCTGGTGAGGAGGTCGTCATATCAATCGCGAGTGTGTCAGGTTGCATCGTTTCTAAAAAGCCGCCCTCGGATAGGTACAATTCTTCGACGTCGCTCGGATAGCCAACCATAGTAATTAAAACGTCCACCGTAGCCGCTAATTCAGCTGGGTTGTCATGCCAAGTCGCCCCTTCATTTAGAAGCTCCTCTGCTTTGGATTTTGTTCGCGTATAAATATGTAAGTCAAAACCCGCTTTCAGCAAATTTCGAACCATGCTTTTTCCCATCACACCAATACCAATAAAACCAATTTTTTTCATCAAAACTCCTCCTCTATAAAAATGAAATAAGAAATAGCACTAGGAACATAAGCAAAATCAAGCCGACAATCATTAAATTTAATTTTTTATGCATCATCACAACCGCAATAAATTCGCGCATTAAAGCGCTTGGCATGTAATAGAAGGCCGTCTTTGAACCAATTCCTTGGCTCTTTAAACCCGCTTTCTTCGCATAAAGACCTGCTCGAAACAAGTGAAAATTGTTCGTCGTGAAAATGCTGTTATACTTCGGCAAAATCGCGTCCATTTTCGCCTTCGAAAAGCGCATATTTTGCAGCGTATTCACTGATTTGTCCTCCATCATGATGTAGTCCTCGGGAATCCCTTTTTCAAGCAAATAAAGCCGCATCGCGTTCGCCTCAGACGTCAGTTCGTCCTCACCTTGCCCACCAGATACGATCATCGTCGCTTGTTTCCCCTTTTTTTCAAGCTGTTTTTTGTAAAAAGAAATCGCTTTGTCTAGCCTGCTCGCAAGTAATGGTGGGACCTTATCACCAATTAAGCCGCTTCCGAGCACAATGATAAAATCTTGGTTGTAGCGCGGGAAATTGTATTGATAGACGAAACAAGAAATTAAAAACGTCACAAAGAAAAACGTGAAATACGTTAAAATTGTAATAATCGCTGCGTAAAGGACCGCAAGTTGCGGAATCGAAATTACTGACCCTTGTGCGATGCCCCAAATAAACAAAGCTAACAACCCTAGACCAGCGAACATCGGCAACAAGTTAGCAAGCCGCTTCCCTTCTTTTTTCATCATCGTACGCCCATTCATTATAAGCCCGAAAATAAGACCGAAGAAAAAGAACGGAATAAGCAAAAAGAGAATAATCGCAACCCCCGTCACTATAACCCGAACGAGATCAACTCGGTCTGAAACCGTCAAAACGACATAAAGAATTGACAACAACAAGAAAAACAAACCAATTGTCAAAAATATCCCGTTACTAATTCTACGCCTATCCCACACGTAAAGCACAGCAAAAACCATTAAAAAAACGGCCGCAAAGAAAGCAAAAAACATCGTTTCATCCCCTTTTTATTGTTCCCATTCATTATAACTTTTCATGCTTTATTTCGCTACACTCAGCTTCTTTTTTGTGAAGCCCAGCTAGCTTTTCCAAAAAACCTTCGTTATACTGAGGATAAACGCTATAAAAAGGAGGAACAACATGAATCTTGAGTCGGTTATGAACGAGCTCGCGGCGCTAGGGAGTGAGCAGACGAAGAAGACTTTGCTACGTCATGATGTGAACGAGCCATTGTTCGGTGTGAAAATTGGAGATATGAAAAAACAACTTGTGAAAAAAGTAAAAGCTGCGAATTTGGCACACGCCCTTTTCGAAACCGGAAATTATGATGCACAGTATTTAGCGGGCTTAACGTGTGACCCAAAGCAACTTACAAAAGAAGATTTGCTTCACTGGGCAGAAATTGCCAATTCGAAAAGCATTCGTGAAGCAATTGTCGCAAGCCTTGCAGCAGAAACTCCGTACGCTACTGCCCTCGCCAATTATTGGCTTCACGAGGCACCAAAAGAACTTGAAAGCACTGGCTGGAGCTGCTACGCAAATTACCTTTCCATCGCGAAAGACGAAGAAATCAATAAAACCGAAGTGCTTCATTTGTTAGAAAAAGTCGAAAAAACAATCCACGACGCAAGAAACAACGTCAAATACACCATGAACAATTTTGTTATCTGCACCGGAACCTATTACCCACCCCTTCTTTCGCAAGCAGAATCTGTTGCCAAGAACATCGGCACAGTCTATGTGGATATGGGCAACACCGCGTGTAAAGTCCCCGTGGCATCTACGTACATTCAAAAAGTCATCGAAATGGACCGCATTGGCAAAAAACGCAAACGCGCCATTTGCTGAGCATAAAAAAAAGAGTGCTTTTAGGCACTCAAGTAAGGTTAATTCCAACTAAAAACAAAAAGACCCTAGCCAAGATAAGATGGCTAGGTCAAAAGGTTGAACAGCTCGTTTTGTAATTAAAGGAATACTTATGATGAGGCATACAGTGTTTTCCTCATCACAAGTAATATCTTACCAGACTTCACCGCCATTTTCTGTAGACATTTTTTGAACAATCGCGCAAAAATAATCCCCTTTTTTGTTCATTTTGAAGAAAGCTAGTGCGGATTATTACAAAAACAGCGGGTTTTACCCATTTTATCCCCGCAAACAAATTGCATATGCAATCACTATACAAACACACATAAAAGCAAAAATCATTTCCGCAGATGCACTGCGCTTCTAATGATTTTTGCTTTTTTAGAATGTGTAGTTTTGTAGTTAAAAAAACTAGTTTCCCAATGCTAAATTGCAGCCATATTTCATAATATGTAGACTAGAATACCACAAAAATGCAGAAACTGTAGTTTTTATGCACGGATTAAAACTTTATGTATGGAACACCCTAAAAATACGCCTCCTGTATTTCCATCTCACAATGCATAGATTAAAACACTGCCGAATTGGGCCAGATACGTTCTGATGTGGATTTACATTTCATAATACATAGATTAAAACAAATAGAAGCTTTAAAAGAAATTGTAGAAGAAGCGCATTTACATTTCATAATACATAGATTAAAACGTGTCTTTCTCGGCGTATCCCCAACCGTCAACTTTTGTATTTACATTTCATAATACATAGATTAAAACAATTCAAAGTTTTAAATCAAAATACGATCCAAATTACATTTACATTTCATAATACATAGATTAAAACATGTTCGCGCGCGTCGTTCGCTTGGTCTAAATCCCTCATTTACATTTCATAATACATAGATTAAAACACAACAGGGACAAGCTTATGCCGACAAACAAATCAATTTACATTTCATAATACATAGATTAAAACTGAAACATGGCAAGTTATAAAATATTAAAAAGATTTAATTTACATTTCATAATACATAGATTAAAACAGGTACCCTCGCGAGCCCTACTCCCATCTTACCTCAAAAAGGCTTTTCTGTCGACCTCTGATTTTCGGGAGTTATTTTTCAAGTTTTCCTTAGTTTCACAAACAAAAAAACTTGTTATCCATTCTGCCAGAACGGATAACAAGTTTTTGTCGACCCCCAGGTGTTTTTACGCTATCTAGCATCGACAGATTAGAAAAAATTAGATGTCTTACTATCTTCAAGACCTAAAAACTCTTTTTCTAGCCACTTTTGATTGCGACTATTAAAAATAATGACAGAGTCCCTCTCTTTTCGAATATGTTGATTAAGTTCAAGCTTTAGTTGCATGAGAAGCGCTGGTGTAACCTCCCCTTCAAAAACGGACTTTTGAATGTGTGTTAAATATTTTTTACAAGTTTTAAAAATCTTACGCGCAACTTTCGCACTGCCCTCGCCATTTGGAATATCATAGATTAAGATAATATACATAAAATCACCACCACATCTTAAAACCTTGATAAGGCTCATCTTCCATTAAAGTTTTAACAATTTTATAACATTCCAAACGAATTAAGCGACGGTAGGAAACATTTCGCTTTAAATCCCGATGACGAAGTGTTTCTTTTAACCTTTCATCATACGCTTGTAGCACTTTCTTTTGACCACTCGGTTTTATATAATAGAAATTGGCTTTTTCCTCAAAGTCGCCCTCCGTAATCGTATTTTTATTCAACAAAGAAAAAATTAATCGATCACCTATTATATGTTCCAGAGTAAAACCGTAGTAATTAAAAATATGTACGGGAATCTTTTTCTCTGCTAAATAATTTAAACACTTCGTATTCGTCGTAACCTCACCAAACAAATAAATATCCCGTGTCAGCTCAATCTTCTAATTCGCATTATGCCACCTTAGAAAAACTGAGTTTCTTTCTCCCTTTCTTTTCGTGTCACGCCAATTTCTTTATCATACAAGCACTCCATAATATTAAGCCGTTTATATTCTGACAGTTTAAAGGTATCGCTCTCCGATTTATCATACCAATACGCCGGAACATCCACTTGCAAATCCTTTATTTCTTCCCATAATTTCTGCCTTTCAAGTTTGCCAAAAGCATTTTGATATTTTTCCATAAGCATATTATTTTCCTCAAAAATCTTTCTCGGAATAACCGACACCGATTGAATATTGCGGAATAACTCTCTTGCCTTTTGCTTATCTAGTTCATACGCGCACATATCCTTCAAGTATTTAATATTATTTTCAAGCTCTTCATTATACATCGTCCCAGCTAACTTCTCATACGAATAAACCTCATCAATCAGCCGCATCTTCTCGCACTCCAACAATTTCCCATCAAGCCCAGAAATCGCTTCTTTAGAAAACTTAAAAATGTCCTTATCAACAACATAACCAACACCACTACACCATTTCTCACCACCATCATACACAAAAATATTGTTTTCAGCCGGATTTTCGCGTTTTCTATAACAACGTCCCATTCTTTGAAACAAACCATTTATGTCAGAAAGCTCCGTAAACAACAAATCGAAGTCAATATCTAACGAGGCTTCCACGACTTGTGTCGCGACCCAAACACCCGTAAAATCCGCTTCTAGCTCTCCGTCACTTAAAATAGCTTCCTCTTTTTGACGGCGATCTCCGCGAATAAATTGGCTATGGAACAAATGGGTATTAATGCCAGCATTTCGTATGGCAGTAAATATTTCTTTCGCTTTTTGCACCGTATTGCAAATGACTAAAACTCGTTTTCCAAAAGAGTGCTCTAAAATATCTTGAATATCTATTTCGCGGTGCAACACACGTATTGAATGGCGAAATACGTCAGTAATAAACGGTTTTTCTGGCATAGTAAACTCAAGATTCTCCTGTTTCATGTAATGCGTAACAATTCCAGGCAAAGTCGCTGTTAAAATCGCAAATTTGCCGCCAAAATCTTGAATATACTTAAGCCCAATGACAACATAAGCAAGCAAATCAGGTGAATACATCTGAACTTCATCTAAAATCACCTTACTATAAGATAAAGTTGCAAGTTTATGCTCAAAACCCGGATAGCGATAAACAATATCAAATATCTGATCTAATGTGCAAATAGTAAGCGGTAACGACAATTGTTTCGTCCGCGTCATATATTCATCAATATCATGTTCTTCTTCATCTAACAAATAGCGCGAAAAAATATCCGAATGCAATAAACCAACTTTTTCAGTCGTATTCTCGGTCGAAATTTCCGTTTTCACCCGTTCATAAATACTATTTATCGCCGTTTTTAGCGGTAAAGTGAAAAAGCCTTTCGCATCGCCTATCCATAAAAGCCCTGCTTCCGTCTTACCCATTCCAGTCTGCGCCACCACAACGACATTCTCATTTTGATGCGCATACATAAATTTTTGCAGCGGATTCCACTCTAAAATCCCTTTTTCATCTTTCCAAGCCGCTAAATCCCGCTCCAAAAACCTATTTTCCCACTCAACTGGCACGTCAGCACTAGCCGCATAATCAATCCGATTCAGCAAACCTTTTAAGAGGACGTATTTTTTAAAGTTATCATAATCATTTTCAAAGGTTAGTTCCCCCACAGCGAAAAATTCTGTTTCAAGTTCATCTGCGGGTTCAATTGGTTGCTCCCATTTCGTATAATCAAAATTTGCCGCAGCTTCTTTCAGCATTTTAAACCCTGCTTCAATATCTTTTGTTTTCCCGTGAAATTTTCGTTCATGATGATAAGCAATCGCTTGAAAGACAACTTTAATATCATTTTTGCTATACCCAAGCTCTTCCAGACGCTCTAAGTCAATAAAAGCTAAACTTAAATAACCGTGAGGAATCTCATTTTCTAATTTCTTTTTACCTGAAAATAATTTAGCTTGAAATAAGTCATTCATCTTACCAAAATCATGTAATAAACAAACATATCGCAACAAATACCAATCAATTTTGATTTCTGGATAAATAGCTTTTAAAATATCATAATTGCGCAGTAATTCGTCTGTATGTTCTTGAATCGTCTCTTTTGGATTTGATTTCGCATAAAACGTCCTCATATTTTCCCTCCAAATTTTAAAAGCGGAGAATCTCAAAATCCCCCGCTCCTCTTTTTTATACAAAAAACACTAAATATCCGTCCGAATCCACCCAGAAATCACGTTTTCGCATACCACGAAATTCTGACATATAAAACACATCTTTTTTATTCCATCTACGGAAAATTTTAGGTTTTTTGGCAGTTCCAAAATTTTCTAACACATAGTTCTTTGGTAAACGATAACGCGTTCCGACCTGTTCTAAACCGTATAATTCTGTCCGCTTCACATCAGTTTCACTCTCAACTGGCACATAAGCCCCGTAATTTTCCGGCAAACCAGCTTGTTTGGAAAGTGTTTTCACATCAACATCAACTTCCTTCGCTTCTATAATCGTCGCAATATCCTCACGACGCCCAAGCGACGGATACTCTTTCGGCCGGCTAAACGCATCTAAAATCACTTCAAAATCTTCTTCTTTTTTGGGTAAAATATGAAGTAAAAGTTCGACGTCAACTAATAGCTCCGCTGTCGCAATCCCCCGACCAACGCCTAGCCCATTAACATCAATTTGATGCCGCCCTTTCTCAAAACTCATACCAGATTTAAATTCATAACGCGTATATAAATCGTTCACTTTTGAAAAATATTTTCCTTGCACACTAATATCCATCTCATGATACGACTCAAAACCAGCCAGCGCATGAACCATGCCAATCACCGTTGAAAACGGCGGAAGCGGATATGTTTCCTTCAATTGGAAACTAGTCGGCTTTTTGTAATTCACAAAATCCTGCCAAAGCTTCACCCTAATTGCTTTCATAATACGCACTTACTTTCGATTTTAAAGCATCAAAAAAGACGGGAACAGCTGTCGCATGCCAAGTTTCACGAATCTCCGTTTCATTATCAAAAATCCCTTTCAAAACACCTGAAAGCGTATCTTGGCGCATCGCCTCAGGCAAGACATCATCGGAAACCGCAACCTTATTTTCCTTCACAAAAACTTCATTTTGGAAAATTGGATTTTTAATATCGTACACGCCACCAATAATAAATAACGGTTTTAAATCCTCTCGGCGACCACGAATATCACGATATAAAAATTGAATCGTATCAAGCAACTTGTTCACCCGGCGCGCCTTTTCCGCATTATCAATTTGAATATCCCCATCAATCCCAATTTGATCCAAATCCATTGTGATTGTGTAGCGATAAAAAGAACGATGAATTTCCGACTGCGCAATATTCATATGCTCCCCAATTTTATCCGCTTGACCTTTATTTGTTAAAAAGTCTAAATCGCCTTTATATGTTTCCATTGATATTGCATTCGAAAGACGAACTTTCGCATTACGCTTTTGGCCACTCGTCCCTTTTTCCGTTTTCATATAACCAAAAAAATCAATTTCTGGATATTTATTAATTTGTGCATTTGCGTCAAATTGAATCACTTTTTTATCGCCACTACCTTCTGCTTGAACTGGTGCAGTCTCCTCACCAAGCTGTTCAATCATATTGTAACGAAGCGCTTGACGTGAGATGTATGTATATAAATCACCATTATCACGTGAAATTTTCTTCAGTGCCGATACATTCCCAATTGATTCCCCGTAATTTGCACTTTCTGCTTGAAAAATAATCGTTGCTGTTAATC
The DNA here is from genome assembly GCF_900186175.1 of Listeria sp. ILCC796. Taxonomy (NCBI): domain Bacteria; kingdom Bacillati; phylum Bacillota; class Bacilli; order Caryophanales; family Listeriaceae; genus Listeria; species Listeria sp. ILCC796. The sequence continues at coordinate 23,658 of NZ_FYBV01000003.1, read as the reverse complement.
CTTTAGTTTTCATTTTGCTTCCTCCTTATTGTTCACATTCGTCTCACCAATTAACCCTGTCAAATAGGCATAACCAATCGTTCTAAAATTATCATCATTATCAAAAATACGTAAGAAAATCTTTGGAACTTGTTTATCTACAGCAGAATAATTTTTAAGTAAAATATCCATAAACAAGCCACGATTCACTGTTTTAACTGCGTTAAGCATCTGATGCGCAATACCTTGTATTTTTTGATCTCTTTTGCGAGATTTTAAATCTTCCTTGAAATAATAGGCATTAGCGCGTACTTTCTCCAAATCTTCAAGCGTAATTGTTTGCGACATATTCCCCGCTCCTCCCGTAAAATAACTATTCATTTTAAGCACAATCATAATATGATGACTATAATAAAATAATTGACCATAATTCGCGATTTTATAATAAACAAGCTTATGAATTAGCAAAAATAGGTTTTGATTATCGAGTAAGTTTTTAATGACTTCCTGAAAGAGATACAACCTATCGTTACCATCTTTGAAATTCATACCAATTAAACTTTTCAGTTCGTCCTCAAAACGATTCATCAATTCAAGGACTGGTTTAGATAACAAATTAAAGCGATAGTTTTCATTTTCATAACGAACAACTTGAATATCAGCTAGCTCATAACGATGCTTTTCAACTTGCTTCTCTTGTACCAGCGAAACAAGGACGCGATAAACGGATTTATTTCTATCATCTAGCCCTGTACTTAAGTCATTTTTCATGGCTTGATTCACATGAACCATCTCTTTAATATTCGCATTGCTGTTAATAAAAATTCCCTCGCGTTGAATAAACGTAAAACCAGCAGGCATACACGCATAAACAAGTCTACAAACTGGACACATCGCCAAATCATTATCTTGATTCCAAATATGCGATGCTTTCCTCGCAACATCAAACCCTGTATTTGTTAAAAAAGAGTAGTCTAGCTTTAAATCTTTTATTTTCGCGTCACAATTGGCACAGTGATACTTATATTTCGTTTTATCCGCCTCTAAATAAGCCTTTGCTGGTTCTACAAAATGATTTTCAAAGTCAATGTAGAAATCTTTCTCTTTCGTATTGCGATTCAAAAAAGAAACGCCCTCCCAATTATTTTTAATTAACGTATAAACGACATTCTTCCCTGCCAAATATTTCCGACCTTTTTCTGATGAGGCGTAATCAATGAGCTTTGTCAGAACCTCGAAGTTTTCTTTTACTTGTGGCAGAATATCTGCCTTAACCTCACTAAAAACGTCTTTCTTTTTCAAATTAATCGGTTTTAAAGTTTTTATTTCTATTTCTGGATCAAAGTCTGTGTCAATTAGTGAAAAAGCAGCTTTATAGCTAGCGCTTGAAAAGTAGTATTTTACTACATTTTTGATATAAAGATTTAAATTTTCTAAATCTTTTTCTGAAAAATTATCAAATTGATTTTCTTCAAACTCAGTTATTTTTTCTTTATATGACACAATCCTATGCCAAGGTAAAACTTTTTCATATGTATCAATCAAATAATCAAAATACTTTTTGGAGAAGTCTTCTAACAATTCCCGATTGACTGACACTCGCTGATTATCAATGTAAGTTACATTTCCCTCACCTACAATGTTAATAAATCCAGAAAGAGCTGAATTAAAAGCCCAATCTGATGTTTCAAATTCCAACATATGTTTTCACCTCCTGTAGCCTAAACCTCGACGAAACCGAAACCTATACCCGTGTTTGAGCCTACTCCATTTCGCAACATTTCGTTCAGCAAATAAGCTTTCCCAAAAACGCCCATCGTCCCGATTGAACAAACTACTTTCATTCCATAAATATCCACTACAGTTTTCTTCATTTGTCGTGTATCAAATTGCAAATCTTGAATATCTTTTTCAATATAACTCCCGTATTTCTTATGCAATTTTGTACAAAGATTACTTTTTAATGTTGCCTCAAAAGCATCATCAGCAAAATAATAGAATGTATCTTTGTACGTTTCTCGATTATGTGACTTAATAATAAGCGGTGACAAGAATTTAAAATACGCTTGCTCCTGATGGATATCAGGCACAGAAACAATTTGAATATCCTTTATTACTAGCTGATTATTTTTAGTGAAATTCAATTTCTTATTACGAAGTCCGCAAAATGCATTATAGAAATTGACACATAGTTCTGTATTGCCCGTTGAAAAATTGAATACGCCTTCATTTGAACCCAACTCAATCATATCCGTTTTAAAAACTGGGTTATGCAAGAACACCGAAAATGTGTAATCTTTTTGTCTATTTGAATGAAAAAGTTCATCAAAAAGTTGTGGATTTTCTTTTTCTAGTCCCATTTTCATAATGCTCAAAAACTTTCTCCGATAATCTCTCGGAATTTCATTTTCTGTAAATTGAAAATTGACTTTTAATCTCATTTATATCCCTCCTCCCTCACTTCATAATAACATATCACATAGAAAAGTTCATTCACTTATTTTCACCATAAAAAGAAACTAGAAGCATCATCGCTCCTAGTTTCTCCATTCAGCTTATTCAGCTGTATATTTTTCAACAAGCTCAACAACTTCTTCAGCTGTTGCTTTGTTTAGTGCTTCGTCAGCAAGTTTAACCATTTCTGTTTGGTCAAGACGTTTGATAAGGGAACGAGATTTCAAGATGCTTGAAGCACTCATTGAGAACTCATCAAGGCCTAAGCCAAGTAGTAATGGAATCGCTGTTTGATCCCCGGCCATTTCCCCGCACATACCAGTCCATTTGCCTTCTTTGTGAGAAGCATCAATGACGTTTTTAATTAAACGTAAAATGGATGGGTTATACGGTTGGTATAAGTAGGAAACGCGTTCGTTCATACGGTCTGCCGCCATTGTATACTGGATTAAATCATTCGTACCAATGGAGAAGAAATCAACTTCTTTAGCAAATTGGTCCGCAATCACTGCAGCTGCTGGGATTTCAATCATAATACCTAATTCGATGTTTTCATTTACGTCAGTTCCAGCCGCAACTAATTTTTGTTTCTCATCAAGTAAAATTGCTTTCGCTTGACGGAACTCGCCAACTGTTGCAATCATTGGGAACATGATTTTCAGTTTACCGTGTACACTTGCACGAAGTAACGCGCGAAGTTGCGTACGGAACAAGTCTTCATTTGCAAAGCAAAGACGAATTGCACGGAAACCTAAGAATGGGTTCATCTCTTCAGGTAATTCTAAATACGGAAGTGTTTTGTCTCCGCCGATGTCGAGTGTACGAACAACAACAGATTTCCCTTCCATACCTTCAAGAACCGCTTTATACGCTTCGTATTGTTCTTCCTCAGTTGGGAAGTTGTCACGCCCCATATAAAGAAATTCAGTACGGTATAAGCCTATCGCTTCGCCGCCGTTCGCTACAACACCTTCTAAATCGTTAGGTGTTCCGATATTAGCAGCTAGTTCAACGTGTTTACCATCTTTAGAAACAGTTTCCTCATTTTTAAGTTTTTCCCACTCTGCTTTTTGAGCCGCAAAGTCAGATTGAACTTTTTTATAATGAGCCACTTGTTCTTCAGTTGGATTGACAATCACATTTCCTTCTAAACCATCAATGATGATTAATTCACCTTCTGCTGTATCAGCGGTTACCTCTTTCGTTCCAACAACAGCTGGAATTTCAAGAGAACGCGCCATAATCGCAGAGTGAGAAGTACGACCACCAATGTCAGTGACAAAGCCTTTAACAAAGTTACGGTCTAATTGAGCCGTATCAGAAGGTGTTAAATCACTTGCCACAACAACCACTTCTTCATCGATTAAAGCTGGGTTCGGAATCGTCACGCCAAGTAAGTGTGACAGGACGCGTTTTCTAACGTCACGAATATCTGCCGCACGTTCACGCATATATTCATTATCCATGGATTCAAACATCGAAATGAACATGTCCGTAGTTTCCTGAAGAGCAGCCTCAGCATTTGTCTTTGTTGATTTAATACTTTCTTCAATTGGCCCAACAAGTTCTGGGTCATTAAGAACAAGTAGATGTGCATCAAAAATTTGTGCTTTATCTTCACCTAAGCTTTTCGCCGCTTGCTCACGAATTTTAGTCAGTTCAGATTTAGAAACATCTACCGCGCTTTGAAAACGTTTTACTTCGCTTTCTGCGTCAGCCACTTCAGATTTTCCAAAAGAAAGATCCGGTTCAACGAGCAGATAAGCTTTCGCAATGGCAATCCCATCAGATGCTGCGATCCCTTTCAACTCTTTTACCATTATTCAGCCAAGCCTTCTTTCTTAAGTACCTCAGTTAAACCTTCAATAGCTTCTTTTTCGTCGCTACCTTCAGCATGAATCGTAATGTCAGCACCTTTACCGATACCTAAAGACATAACACCCATGATAGATTTAAGGTTTACTTTTTTGCCTGTATATTCAATTTGAATATCAGAGCTGTATTTGCTTGCAGCTTGCACCAACAAAGTCGCTGGACGTGCGTGAATTCCTGTTTCATCGATTACTACAAAACTTGCTTGTTCCATAATTACATTCTCCTTTGTAAAGAAATTTATTGTGACCTTTTTCACCAAAATGATTTCTCAGCAAAAAAGGCTATCCCTCAATTAAAAAGAGTACCATGTTTTTGCATCGGTTACAACCATTTCTTGATATTTTTGGCGTAAAAAAATCGCTACCCTTTTATTTTAGCTGAATTCCTTTCGAAACGCAATTTTCCAGTAGTTCCACCGGGCAATTACAGTTTAATAAAACACATTTTATAGCTAATATCGATATTTTTTTAACAATCATTTTCTTGAGAATCCCCAGTGAAACCGTATTATTTGCAATTATTGTGAATTTAGTGCAAACTAGGAGTTAATTTAATAAGTGAAAGAACTTGTTTCCACCTCAAATGTATGGGAGTGATAATAAATGGCTAAAGCAAATGTTGGCGATATTATTGAATTTAAAGATGGACTCACAGGAATTGTAGAGAAAATTAATGAAAACTCGGTTATTGTTGATTTAACCTATATGGAAAATTTTAACGATCTCGGCATCGAAGAAAAAACCGTTGTCAATCATAAAAATTACAAAATTATTCACTCGTCTAAAGAAGATTAAAAAATGGCGCATTAAAACCGCATTATCGGTTGGCGCTTTTTTAATGCCAAAAATAAAATGGGAGCTGAACAAATTGTGAAAAAAGAAAAAATTGCCATCATAGGTGCTGGACCAGGTGGGTTAGCTGCTGGCATGCGCCTTTCTTCAGCTGGCTACGAAGTCGATATTTATGAAAAAAACGCTTTTATTGGTGGGCGTACCAGTCGGCTTACGCTAGGCGATTATAAATTTGACATTGGCCCTTCTTCCATTACAATGCCACACACCTTAACTGCTCTTTTCATGGAATCAAACCGCAATTTAGAAGATTACGTCACACTTGTCCCCGTAGAACCTATGTACAAGCTTTTCTTCAATAATGGGCAAACATTTTCACCCTATCACGACCAACTTCAAACCATCAGAGAACTGAACGAACACTTCCCTAATAATGAGAAAAACTATTTACGCTACATGAATGAAAATGCGAAGAAGTCACTCTACCTCGCGCCGCTAATGATGTCGAGCCTTTCTTCACTTTGGGACTATTTCAAACCTACCATGCTGCGCGCACTTCCAAGCCTTTCCTTAGGTCGCAATTTGGCAGATGAAACTTCGCGTTTTTTCACCGATGAAAATTTGCGACTAGCCTTCTCCTTCCAAGTTCGCAACATGGGCATGAGCCCGTCTACAACACCAGGCATGTATAGCATCATTCCATTTTCCGAATTTTATTACGGCCTGTATCACCCAATTGGTGGGCATAGCCAGCTTTTCAAAGCCATTTCAGACGTCATTCTCGAAAATGGTGGGCGCATTCATTTAAATGCGGAAGTCGAACATTTTTCATTCCACAACAAACAAATTGTTGGCTTTACACTTAAAAGCGGTGAGCACATTCAGGCGGATAAATATATCATTAATACCGACTATGCCTATACGATGACCGAACTCATGCATGACACGCCGCCACCTAAAAACTTGACGAAAAAGAAATTTTCTACAAGCGCATTTATGATCTACTTGGGACTTAATAAAACTCTCCCTTTGGAACATCAGTCCGTTATTTTCCCTGAAAACTACAAGCAATATGAAGATGAATTAATTCATTTGAAAACTTTACCAGAGGATTTTACCGTCTACGTCGTGAACCCTTCCGTTTCCGATACAACAATGGCACCAATTGGTCATACGGCACTCCGGATTATGGTTCTCGTTCCAAATAATGAAAGCCAAATCAATTGGGACAAAGAACGCCAAGCTTTCGAACAAAAAGTGCTCTCAGTTGTTAAAGAACGGCTTCATATTCCCGATTTAGAAGAACATATTGTCGAAAAAAAGGTGCTTACGCCGAAAGAATGGGAGAACGATTTTCATCTTTACCAAGGGGCCATTCACGGCTTAGTTCGGAGCATCAAACAAACTGGTACGGGGCACCCTGTGCATCGCTTGCAGAAAAAATTTCCTAATTTATTTGTCGTTGGCACAAGCGCCCATCCGGGAACAACCTTACCCTATATTATTGAAAGCGCCAATTTTGTTGCCGAACAAATCAAAAAAACGAAAACATGATGTTATCACGTTTTCGTTTTTTTTGATGTGAAATCTGGTTTTGTTTCCAAGCTTAAGTAATAACAAATTGTAAAAATCACATTTGCAATTAATCCTACTACTATCGTTGCCCAAAGATCTGCATATAGTGATAAAAAAATGAAGAAAGCTAAAATAATCCAATAGACCACAACAATTTCAGATTTTAAATCGGGATATTTCAAATTCTCCCAACGATTTGTCAAACTTAAAATAAAGTAAATCATCAAATGGAGAATTAATCCTAGCAAAAACCAATCCGTGATATCCGAAAATTGTAAAATCGTTAAACCATTTCCGAGAAAAGGCAATTGTTTAACTTGTGTGGAAATCGGCTCAACAAGCACTTCAAAAACCATCACCATCGTCGCCGCAATAACCGCGTACATCCCGCCGCGAAGCCAATCAATATTTACTTTCAGCGTAATTTCGCGTGCGATAACGTGCGTCCCCGCGATTAACCCTATCCAAATAAAGCCAAATGTAACTGGAATTCCTTTTATCATAAAACCATAATTAAACGTATACATATCATCCGCAAAACTCAATTGCATCCATTCAATGCAAGTTGTAACCGCAAAAATTAAAATGGTAATAGCTGTCCCAAGTCCTTTCCCGTACTGAACGATGAAAAACACCATCGCAAAAATCCCAGTAAATATAAGAAAGATGGAATGCACACCCGTTATTTTTGATGGTAGGACACCGATTGAAATTAATAAAATGCTTCCTAGAAACCAGAAAATATATAGCCACAATAGAAATTTATAGTTTTTTTCTAACACATCAACACTCCTCTATTGCTAAAAAACAAAATCTTTGTTTCATTATAACAAAATTCGCCGACAAAAGCCGTTTAAAATATGTTTTGTTGCGAAATTAACCATTTTCGATTAAAGTATGGTATAAAGAAGAATTTTTAAGAGGTGTTTTTGTATTGAGGAGCAACAGAATAGATTTCAAGCTAATTACCGGACTTCTACTAGCAGCCATCCTGATTTTCATCACGTATCAATTTTCAAAAAGTTTCTGGTATATGTACGGAGCAAGCATGTTATTTTTACTCAGTTTTTGTATTTTCAATGTTGATTTAAGAAAGAAATTTTCCATATTCAAAGGTATTTTACCAGCTATTTTTTCAGCTATCATTTTATATATTATTTTTTATATAGGCGCATTTATTTTTAAATTCTTACCCTTTGGTTTAAATTCAGCCGTACATAGCGCGTTTAATAAATACGCAACAGATAACTGGTTAGTGTGGATCTTACTTGTCATCGCCATTGTCCCTGGTGAAGAAATTTTTTGGCGCGGTTTCGTTTTAAAAAGATTGCTGGATTCATATGCGAATTGGTTCGCCTTACTCGTTTCATCGATTTTATCAGCCTTGTTCGTTGTCGCAAGTGGTAATATTGCCATGGTCATTGCCATTTTCGTGGCTTCCCTCTTCTGGGGTGCCTTGTACATTTGGCGACCCAGCTTACTTATGTTATATATGTCACATCTCCTATTTGCATTTTTATTACTTTCTGCGTTGCCAATCTATTAAGCATCCTTTTGGGGTGCTTTTTATTTTTGACTAAACGCTAAATTTTTGTTTGTTAGTTACAAAAAATACGAGCAAAATGCTTGAAAGTCAGAAATGGTCAGTGTATACTAAGAACATAAAGTCAAATATAGTCAAAGTCAGTTGACCTGAAATTGATTCTTATTGTTAAAAGGAGGAAATCAATTTATGTTATGTCAAAACTGTAATCAAAATGATGCACGAATTCAACTTTATATGAATGTAAATGGAAAGCGCGTGGAGATGCCACTATGCGAATCTTGTTACGCGTCACTTAAAAATAATCAAGCAAACTTCATGCAAAACGGAGCTTCTCCGCTTGATGATTTTTTCCGTCAAATTAGCGGGAATATGAATCAAAACGGGGCGACAGCCCAAAGAGGAAGCCAAGTTCAAACGGAAACTAGGCAGGGCGGATCAGGCTTGCTTGATGAATTTGGAACGAATCTTTCACAAATGGCGAAAGATGGCAAATTAGATCCGGTGATTGGTCGCGATGACGAAATCAAACGGACAATTGAAATTTTAAATCGCCGCAATAAAAATAATCCCGTTTTAATTGGGGAACCTGGGGTCGGTAAAACGGCTGTTGTTGAAGGACTGGCAAGAGCGATAGCGGCAGGTGCTGTCCCTAACAAACTTTTAGACAAAGAAGTGATTTTACTTGATGTGGCTTCGCTCGTTTCTGGTACGGGGATTCGCGGGCAGTTTGAAGAGCGCATGAAGCAGCTTATCGCGGAACTTTCTGCACGCACGAACACCATTTTATTTATTGACGAGGTGCACACGATTGTTGGCGCGGGCTCTGCGGAAGGCTCGATGGACGCTGGAAACATTTTAAAACCAGCCCTTGCTCGCGGTGAGCTTCAAATGATTGGCGCGACAACGCTAAACGAATATCGCAAAATCGAAAAAGATGCGGCGCTTGAACGTAGATTCCAACCTGTGATAGTAGATGAGCCGAGCACAAGCGCAACGCTCACGATTTTGGAAGGCTTGAAGGAAAACTACGAGAACTTCCATGAGGTCGTTTATTCGAAGGAAAGCTTAGAAGCGGCAGTAACGCTTAGCGCGCGCTATATTCAGGACCGGCATTTGCCGGATAAAGCCATCGACTTAATGGATGAAGTCGGTTCAAAATACAATTTAACAATTGAAAAATTGGACGAAAAAACGGCAACAGAGCGACTTAATCGACTTGAAGCCAAAAAAGATGCGGCACTGCAAAAAGAAGATTATGAAGAAGCAGCTCAAATTCGCGATGAAATTTCGCGGTTGTCGGAAAATAAAATGCGAGTGGGTATTTCGGAACGTCCTGTAATTCAGGCGTCGGATATTCAGGCGCTCATCGAAGAAAAAACAGGTATTCCAGTTGGCCGTCTCGAACAAGACGAGCAATCGAAGTTGAAAGACTTGGAAGCTCATTTAAACAAAAAAGTAATCGGTCAAAAAGATGCGGTGAAAAAAATTACGAAAGCAATCCGGCGTGGTCGGGTTGGGTTGAAGCAAAAAAATCGCCCAATTGGCTCCTTCCTCTTTGTCGGCCCAACTGGGGTCGGTAAAACAGAACTTGGTCGCACACTCGCGAATGAACTTTTCGGTTCAGAAGATGCGATGATTCGCCTTGATATGTCTGAGTTCATGGAAAAACACAGCGTTTCAAAACTTATCGGCTCGCCTCCAGGCTATGTTGGTCACGAGGAAGCTGGTCAGCTTACTGAGAAAATTCGCCGCAATCCGTATAGCATTTTACTTCTTGATGAAATGGAAAAAGCGCACCCTGATGTTCAGCATATGTTCCTCCAAATTTTGGAAGATGGCCGTTTGACGGACTCTCAAGGAAGAACAGTTAGCTTTAAAGACACAGTCATCATCATGACGAGTAATGCGGGAAGCGGCACAAAAGAAGCCGCAGTTGGTTTTAACCATACCAATGATAAACTCGAAAAAGGTAGCGACCTCCTAGATCGTCTTGGCTATTACTTCAAACCTGAATTCCTAAACCGTCTCGATAGCGTTATCGAATTTAATAGCCTTGAAAAAGAGGACTTAATGCAAATTGTCAACCTTATGCTACAAGATTTAAATGACATGCTGCAAACACAAAACATGGAAATTAGCGTACCTGACGATGTGAAAGCAAAATTAATCGACCTCGGCTATGATGCAAAATTTGGCGCTCGTCCGCTAAGAAGAACCATTCAAGAACACTTGGAAGATGCTATTGCCGATGTGCTCATCGAACAACCTGATGTGACTGAACTTATTGCCCAACTTGATGAAAATGGAGCCATCACAATTGGCACAAAAGTAACGGCTTAATTTAAAAAGGAAATCCTTTTTTGGAGGATTTCCTTTTTTTATGACCAAAAATCAGTTTTATGGTTCATTTCAAATTCTAACAACCAAATTTTCTTCGCATAATCCGCACCATTATAGCCACCAAGTTGCCCGCCTTCTTGCACGACACGGTGGCACGGAATGATAATCGGCAGCGGATTTTTTCGGTTTGCTTGTCCAACTGCTCGCACTGAAGAGGCATTTTGAATATGACTCGCCACCTGTTTGTATGACCAAAAGTCACCATACGGAATTTCAGTGAGCACCTCGTAAACAGCCTGTTCAAACGCCGTGCCACTCAATTTAAAGTTAACTTGAAATCGTTGTAACTTTCCTGAAAAATAGTCCGTAAGCTCTGTTACGAGCTCATTCATAACGCGATTTTCTTCTGCCGTTCCACTTTCATTTTGGACTTTATCGTCGTAAGAAATCTTGATAACATGGCTATTTTCAACGGTTAAGTACAGTAATCCAATTGGCGACTCAAAAATTCTCTTTTCCATAAATTAGCCCTCCTTTGTAATAGCAAAACAATAATTTGTTAGTATTTTGTCAGTTTATTGTTACAGCGGTATGGGAAAATAACTATAGACTTTTTATGTAGAAAGGACCGTGTGGTGAAATTTATGGATACGATAAAACAAAGTAAACCACGGGATCACTATTTCGACAACGCAAAATTTATTTTAATTTTTCTTGTTGTTTTTGGTCACCTCTTACAAACTTTTGTTGCTGAATATGCGAGTGTACGTGTATTATACATCTTTATTTACACTTTTCATATGCCAGCATTTATTTTAATATCGGGGTATTTTGCAAAAGGCTTTAAAAAGCCTGGATATTTCATGAAAACGATGAAAAAGTTAATTTTACCCTATGTCTTCTTTCAACTTATTTATTCGATTTTCTATTATTACTTACTCGGTCAAGACAGTATTTCACTTACCTTACTTGACCCTGAATGGTCACTTTGGTTCCTACTTAGTTTATTTTTTTGGAATATATTCTTATATGGCTTCACAAAATTAAAACCGAGCGTAAGCATCTCACTCGCCATTTTAATTGGTCTTATCGCTGGTTATTCTGACATGATTGATGGCTATTTAAGCTTATCTCGCACATTTGTATTCTTTCCGTTCTTTTTAATCGGCTTCTTCATGCAAAAAGAACATTTTAAGAAATTACAAACGCGTTCAGCGCGCATTGCCGGCAGTTTTATTATGCTTGCCATTATTACGTTCATTATTTTTAACCCAGATTTAAATGAAAACTGGTTTTTAGGCTCCAAACCTTACGCCAGTTTCGTTGACGTCAAAACGTTTGGGCTCCTCATCAGATGCGTGATTTATGGCATTAGTTTCCTTTCCATTGCTGCATTCCTTACTTTTGTTCCGAAAAAGCGATTATTCTTTACAAAATGGGGTAAAAATACTTTATACGTGTACCTTCTGCACGGTTTCTTTATTAAAATGTTTCGGGAAGGAAGCTTGTCAGACTTTAATTACACGTCAAAAACATTTGTCCTCTTGTTGGCCATCTCATTCGGCTTAACTGTTATTCTATCGAGCAACATTGTCACCACGTTCGTTCAACCAATTATTGAACTTCGAATGAGTCGACTCAAAACCGCTTTTTTTAGATTAAAAGAAAAAATATTGCCTAGTGAGGGGTATTAACAATTGGAACGTCTAAGGAGGAATAGACATGGCAAATCGCAAACCTGAAGTTATTCTTGGTCTTATTGGATCAATTATCGGATTAGGGGTCGGCATTTGGATTATCAATTATGGGGAAGAAATTACAGCTTATATTCAAACATTTACGTATTTATCTGGCAGACTTGGGGATAGCGTCACACAACTTGGCTGGATTACTTTAATTGCTTCCGCTATCGCACTTATTGGAACATTATTTATCGGTAAAGCTCCTAGAAGTTGGGGCGTTATTATTTTCCTAATTGGGTTAGCTTTATTTTTCGTCATCGGAACATCTTGGGTAGTATCTGGTATTTTACTCATGTTAACGGGACTCATGGGTATGTTCAGACGCCCTGTGCCAAAATCTTGGAACGCCAAATAACAACTAATATTCAGGCGGATGATAAACGACGAATTGCCGTTTGTCATCCGCCTGTTTTAACATTTCTTAAAGGGGAACCAACATGACCTATTTATTTCCAGTTAAAATCGCACTTATACTCTTTCCATTTTTAAGCATTCTATTAACCATACCGTTTGCCATTTATTCTTATCGCAAATTCGGCAGCATCACTTTCATGCGTGTCTTTGTCTTATTTACGCTCATTTTCTATTTAATGGCGGCTTTTTTTATGACCATCTTGCCACTGCCCGACATGGCTGATGTAGCAAATTCAAACGCGCCTGCACCACAGCTCATTCCTTTTCACTTCATTGCTGATTTCATCAACCAAACGGTGCTCGTCATCACCGACCCGTCCACCTATTTGCCGGCGCTCACTCAGGATGTGTTTATTCAGCCATTATTTAACATTTTCCTACTTCTACCACTTGGTGTATATTTACGCTATTATTTTCGGCTTTCAATTGGTAAAACGACACTCATTTCGTTTCTGCTCTCCTTCTTTTTTGAGCTCACTCAATTGACCGGACTCTTTTTCCTTTACCCCCACGCTTACCGCTTGTTTGACGTGGACGATCTTATCTTAAATACAGTCGGCGGACTCATCGGCTATGCGCTCGCCCCGCTGTTTACGTTCTTTTTACCTTCGCGGGAAAAAATGGACCAAACGAGTAGTGCGCGTAGCACGCGCGTCAGTTTCGTTAGACGGTTTTTGGCTACCTTTATTGACTGGTTCCTTTTGAATGTCATGACAGGACTCTTAACCTGGCTACACCTGTTACCTTTTTCTGAAATCAGCTCATCTGGCTCCGACTACTACAAAAAAATCATTTGGCAAATCCTTCTTATTTTCCTTTATTTCATTGTCCTACCAAGTTTAACAAACGGCTTGACCATTGGAAAATGGATTGTGCATATTCGCATTGTACGCATTGGCGAAAGTCGCGTTAAATTGAAGCATCTTCTCGTTAGATACGGCCTGCTCTATTATTTAGTCGGTGGTCTTATTATCATTCCACTTAACGAGCAAATTCCGAAAATCACCACACCGCAACTCACGCTCGTTTTATTCGCCATTTCCGCCGCAACCGCCCTTCTATTTGCCATTCATATTAGCGCTAACTTTTTTGCGCGAGACAAGCGATTGTTTTACGAAAAAATGAGTCGCACAACTGAAGTGAGCACGTATCGACCAAAACCAACCTAAAAAAGCCGTTTTGCAGTGAGCAAAACGGCTTTTTAAAATTAACCTGTAATAATTTTCTCTTTCGGCAAGCGAATCGCATTTTTCGGTTCGCTTTTTTTCCGCAAGCTAAGCATGGAATACATAATCCCAACGCGGCCAATGAACATGAGAATAATAATAATGATTTTCCCAGCGACACTTAAATTCGGCGTTAAACCTAGCGAAAGTCCGCACGTTCCAAATGCCGAAAAAACTTCAAAAATAATTTCAATAAGCGTGGCTCTTTCCGTCTGCGCCAGCACAATGACGGCCGTTAAACATAAAATCGTCGCAAAAATAATGACAGCAAGCGATTTTCTAACATCTTCCTGATGCAATTCGCGTCCAAAAATATAAATGTGATTGCGCCCACGAATGACCGAATAAAGGAACAAAATCGTCACCGCAAACGTTGTCGTTCGAATACCGCCACCAACAGAACTCGGCGATGCCCCGATGAACATTAAGAACGAAACAAATAGCAATGTTGGAGCCGTAAATGCGCCGCTATCAATCGTTTGTAGTCCAGCACTTCGAGAGGTTGCCGACAAGAACATTGAATTAAAGAAGCCCTCACTCAGGCTAGCATTTTTAAATAAATGCCCCGCTTCCATGCCCCAAATAAGTAGCCCACCACCAATTAAAAGCACCAAATACGTGAGCGTCGTAACCTTCACAAACAGCGAGAAGCGAAACGGATAGAGCGTATTTTTTTCGAATAAAAAGCGTCGCGTTTCAAGCAGAACAGGGAAACCAATTCCTCCTGCGACAATAAGCAAAATGGCGATAAACTGCACGAAATAATCATTCACAAACGGAATTAAAGAAGACCCCGTTATATCGACACCTGCGTTTGTCACGAGCGACACCGAATTGTAAATCCCTTGGAACAGCGCCTCCCCAATTGTTGGAAAAAACGGGATGAAATAGAGCCCTAAAATGACGGCACCGATAATTTCAATCCCAAAGATGAGAAATAAAATTTCACGCAACATCCGAACCATACCACTCATCGTATATTGGTTCGTATCCGTCATAATGAGTTGCCGCTGCTTAAGCCCGATTTTCCGCCGCAAAATCAAGTAGAAAAAAGTGCTGAGCATCATCACGCCGAGCCCGCCGAGTTGGAAGATTCCCATGAGCACCCAAATCCCTGCCGTGCTGTAAGAAGCGCCGACATCGACTGTCGCGAGCCCCGTCACACTAACCGAGCTGGCCGCAAGAAAAAGCGTGTCGAGAAAAGACACATGCACACCCGGTTTTTGAGTAAAAGGGAGACTGAGAAGAATCGTTGAAATCGTCACCGCGAAAAAATAGTACGTGATAATAATTTGAACGGGCGTCATGCGCGATAAGATAATTCTTATTTTATTTTTGATTGTTCGGTTTTCAAGATAGAGTTTTCTTTTGTTGTTTTTCTTTTTTTCTAGCAATGATATAACCACCTATACCAATTATTAGCATAACCGACCAAAATGTCAGCTTCCATGCAGTTGAATCTGGGAAATCCTCTGGTAAAATGCCAACTGAAGGGTGCGCGAGTGTATACACACCTAGTTTAACACCCACCCAACCTACGATTAGAAAAGCAGCCGTTTCAAGCGTTGGATAGCGTTCTAGTAATTTGACAACTTGTGTTGCCGCAAAACGAATGACGATTAAGCCAGCGAGTCCGCCGAGGAACATCACGATGAATTGCCCGCCGTTCATACCACCAATAGTGAAATCGCCTAAATCAGGCAATGTCATCGCAAGCGCGGCCGCAGCAAGCATCGAATCGAGCGCAAAAGCGATGTCGGTTAATTCAACGCGCATCACGATACCCCAAAATGACACAGGCTTATCCTTGTCTTCCTCTTTTGTTTTCTTTTTGCCATCTTTACCGCGTTTTAAGTCTATCATATGTTTAATTGCTAAGTATAATAAATAAATTGCGCCAATAGCTTGTATTTCCCATATTTTAACCAAGAAAGAAATTAAGAAAAGCGCAATAAAACGGAAAACAAAGGCACCGACTAAGCCGTAAAACAGGGCTTTCCGCTGTTTTTCGTGCGGTAATTTTTGAACGATAACCGCCATAACAACAGCATTATCTGCGGAAAGTATTCCTTCCAGTGCGACGAGTACGAAGAAGACCCATACGTACTCTGCTAATATTGAAACATCCATTCCTTCACCCCATTTTTTTCTATGTACAGATAAGAAGGCTGCACATGAAACGTACATACCTTCTCATTTTATACCCTTATTCAAAAATTGTTAAGCGTTTTATTGTTCTGATTGCGTTTTTTTCTTTTGTTTAATTGAAATGAGCCAACCCCAGATAATAATTAAAATCATCACGCCCCAGAAAATTAGTTTCCAAGTAGTCGATTCAGGGAACTCATGTGGTATAATGCCTAGGCTTGGATGCGCTAATGTATAAACGACTAATTTTACGCCTACCCAGCCCACTATTAGGAAGGCTGCCGTTTCAAGAGATGGATAATTTTTGAGTAGCTTCACAAATTGTGTTGCGGCAAAACGAATGATGATAAGGCCGACTAAACCGCCGAGGAACATCACGGCAAACTGCCCTGTGTCAATACCCCCAATTTGTCCCCAACCCGTTTTAGGAAGTGTGATTGCAAGCGCTACAGCAGCAAGCATGGAGTCAATCGCAAACGCAATATCTGCAACCTCGACTTTAAGCACCGTCATCCAGAAACCTGAACCTGACTTTTTCGCTTCTTTTTCATTATGATCGCTTCCTCTTAGATGCTTCACAATGTGGCTAATTGCAATGTACAAGAGATATGCGGCTCCAAGCGCCTGCACCTGCCAAACATTTGCGAGGAAGGAAATTAAGAAGAGCGCAGCAAAACGAAAGACGAATGCGCCCATTAGACCGTAAAAAAGCGCCCTTTTCTGTTGTTTTTCTGGTAAATGTTTGACCATAACTGCCATCACGACAGCATTGTCTGCGGCTAAAATCCCTTCAAGTCCGATTAGGACGAGTAGTACCCAGCCGTATTCTAAAAGCATTGCAGTGTCCACTAAAATTCCTCCTTTGATTTTGTTCTTTTGACAAGTCCGAGTAAATAAAAAACGAGACCTCACCCGTTACGGGCAAAGGTCTCGCTGACATGTGACATGTTAATAAAACCGATGGACGCTTGTCCATGTAATGACGATTTTATCCCGGTCCGAAAACCAGTGCTACTCCCCTTTGACTATTGTCAAAAAGATATATAATTGAACTCTACTAATTGACTATACCATGTTTGTAAAAATAAAGTCAATCTATTTTTTTAAAGTAATGATGTGAGTTCGATATCGGGATTTTTATCCTTAAACCAATTGATCGCAAATTCATTTTCGAAAAGGAACAGCGGCGCATCAAAACGGTCTTTCACGAGCATACTACGCGCAGTTGAAAGTTTCTCATCCACATCTTCCTCGCGAATCCAACGGGCGATTTTCTTCCCAATTGGCTCCATAATAATTTCCGAGTTATATTCATTACGCATCCGATGTTCGAACACTTCAAATTGAAGTTGACCAACGGCGCCAATAATATAATCTTCCATACGCCACGTTTTAAACAATTGAATGGCGCCTTCTTGAACAAGCTGTTCGACACCTTTATGGAAATGTTTTTGTTTCATAACATTTTTCGCGGAAACACGCATAAATAACTCCGGCGTAAATTGCGGTAACTTTGGAAACTCAATAGTTTTGCTGCCGCTTGAAATCGTATCGCCAATTTGATAATTTCCTGTATCATATAAACCGATAATATCGCCAGCTACAGCGCGCGACACATTTTCCCGGTCATCGGCCATAAATTGCGTGGAGTTTGCAAGTTTCATTTGCTTGCCAGTTCGCGTTAAGGTAACACCAATGCCACGCTCGAATTCGCCTGAACAGATTCGCACAAACGCAATGCGGTCGCGGTGAGCGGGATTCATATTCGCTTGAATTTTAAAGATAAAGCCTGTGAAACTCTTATCTTCGGCAGCAATTTCCCCTTCATTCGTCTCGTGAGCGCTTGGCGACGGAGCAAATTCAACAAACGTTTTTAAGAACGTTTCCACCCCAAAGTTCGTTAAAGCACTTCCGAAGAAAACTGGCGTCAGTTCACCTTTTGCAATTTTTTCGCGACTAAATTCATTTCCTGCCTCATCTAAAAGCATAATTTCTTCCAAAGCTTGGGTGTAGTAACTTGAGTTTTGAATCTCGTGCGCCTCTTTCAAATCGCCTTCATCGTTTAGTGGCAAGAAAGTTTCGTCTTCCCCCGCCCGGTAACGCTCAACAACGTGATGATAGCGATCATAAAGCCCCATGAGTTCTTTCCCCATACCAATCGGCCAGTTCATCGGGTAAGATTCAATGCCCAGCACTTCTTCTAATTCCGACAAAAGTTCAAGTGGCATTTTCCCTTCACGGTCCATCTTATTCATAAACGTAAAAATTGGAATACCGCGCATCCGACAAACTTTAAATAGTTTAATTGTTTGAGCTTCAATCCCTTTTGCGGAATCGACAACCATGACAGCCGCGTCAACCGCCATAAGCGTCCGGTACGTATCTTCACTAAAATCAGAGTGCCCGGGTGTATCCAAGATGTTAATACGGCAATCCTGATAATCAAACTGCATG
Source organism: Listeria sp. ILCC796 (assembly GCF_900186175.1). Lineage (NCBI taxonomy): Bacteria > Bacillati > Bacillota > Bacilli > Caryophanales > Listeriaceae > Listeria > Listeria sp. ILCC796. Next base: position 5,114 of record NZ_FYBV01000003.1, on the reverse strand, counting down.
ACCGAACTCGTGACGGAAATCCCACGTTGCTTTTCAATTTCCATCCAGTCACTCGTCGCATACTTCCCTGTTTTTTTCCCTTTTACAGTACCCGCTGAACGAATCGCGCCACCGAAAAGAAGTAACTGCTCGGTAATCGTTGTTTTCCCCGCATCTGGATGGGAAATAATCGCAAATGTTTTACGCGTTTCGACTTCTTTTTGTAAACCCTGACTCATGATTCCATTTCCTCCTCGACTTCTTCACATTTTTATAGTATATCATAGGAGGCAAAAAAAAAATACGACTAAAATCAATTAGCCGTATTCCTCTTTAAATCCTTATTTCAAAAGGGCCGCTTTAATATTTTCTTCGATGTTTTCAGGTTTTGTTTTAGAAGAAAAGCGTTCGATAATATTGCCATCGCCATCGATGAGGAACTTTGCGAAATTCCATTCGATTTTCTTTCCGCCTGTTTCAGCAACGAGATACTTGTAAAGCGGATTGGCATCGCGACCTTTGACTTTAATTTTCTCAAACATTTGAAATGTCACGCCGTAATTTAACTGGCAAAATTCCATGATTTCCTCATTCGTACCCGGATCCTGCCGCAAAAATTGATTGCACGGAAAGCCTAAAATTTCCAAGCCGTCCTTTTGATACGTTTTGTATAGCGATTCCAGCCCCTCTAATTGCGGTGTCAAGCCACATTTGCTGGCTGTATTCACAATTAACAGTGTTTTTCCTTCATAAACAGATAGTGGAATTTTGTGACCGTCCATCGCGACTTCTGTAAAATCGTGTACGTTCATCGTTTTACACCCCCAAATTTACTTGACCATCTCACTTAAAAGATAGTGGTAAAGCAGCTTTTCCGTGTGATAGAGCGAATCGCGGTGCGTCCGCTCGTATGCGTGGCTAGAGTCAATCCCCGCCCCAATTAAGCCGTGCACGATGTCGTTCCCCGCGTGAATCGCCGCACTGGCATCCGACGCGTAATACGGATAAATATCCACTTTATATGAAATATCATGCTGTTTCGCAAGCTCCACCAAGTTTTTTCGAAAACCGTAGTGATACGGGCCGCTACCGTCTTTCGCACAAATCGACACCGTGTACTCATCAGTTGCCTGCCCGTCACCAATCGCCCCCATGTCGACCGCCAAATATTCTACAACCTCAGCCGGAATGTTCGAATTACCGCCATACCCGATTTCTTCATTATTTGAAATTAAAATATGGGTCATATACGGCAGTTTAACCCCCGTTTTTTGAATATGTTCAATGAGGCGCAGCAGCATGCCAACACTTGCTTTATCGTCCAAATGGCGCGACTTAATAAATTCATCGTTTACAATTTCGGTTCGCGAATCAAACGAAACAAAGTCACCCACTTCAATGCCTAGTTCGCGAACCTCTTCCTTAGACGTGACGCGCGCATCAATTCGTACTTCCATGTTGCGTTCATTTCGCTCCGCCGTGCCAGCATCTTTATAGACATGTACCGAAGTTTGATGCATCAAAATTGTTCCGCTAAATTTTTTCCCATCCGAGGTTTCAATCGTACAATATTCCCCTTCAATCGCATTGAAACGAAAACCGCCAATTAAAGAGAGCGACAAGCGGCCATCTGCCTTTATTTCTTTCACCATCGCACCAAGTGTATCTACATGTGCCGTCAACATTCGATGCTTTTCCGTATTTTCACCAGGCAGTGTCACAATTAAACCACCTTTATGATTTAAGCGGGTGCTCACATCTAATTCCGCTAAGTCTGCAGCAATTTTCGCAATAATTTCGCGTGTATTCCCAGTTGGACTTGCAATTTCAGTTAGTTCTTTAATTTTCAACATCGTTTCAGTCGTATTCGGTTCGTAAGTCAATTCCATTCCTCCTTTTATTCTCCTTCATTATAATCCTTTCCAAAGAAAAAGGCACAAATGATGAATTCTTTGACAAAAAGCCGTTTAATTATGCTATAATTCAGCTTGACACGAAAGGGAGGTAAATCTTGTGGAAGAAACAAAAGTGAAAGCCGTCACAGTCGCCGTTTTTGTGGCAACTTTTATGGCAGCCATTGAAGGAACGATTGTCAGCACAGCCATTCCAACAATCGTCAGCCAACTTGACGGCATCGAACTTATGAATTGGATTTTTTCAATTTATTTACTAACTTCCGCCGTTACTGTTCCCATTTACGGGAAATTATCGGACTTATATGGAAGAAAAATGATCTTTATTATCGCAACGCTCATTTTTTTAGTGGGCTCCACACTTTGCGGATTTGCCACAAATATGGAGCAACTTATTATTTTCCGTGCTATCCAAGGAATCGGCGCAGGCGGAATTTTACCGCTAACAATGACAATTATCGCCGACATTTATCCTTTTGAAAAGCGCGCCAGAATACTCGGATTCATGGGTTCCGCATGGGGAATCGCTGGCGTTTTCGGTCCACTTCTGGGTGGTTTTTTAGTGGATCAATTATCATGGCACTGGATTTTCTTTATCAATGTTCCTGTTGGAATTTTGACGATTTTCTTAGTCTGGCTTTATTTAAAAGAAAATGTTGCAAACGAAAACCTCCCCATCGATTTCCTTGGTATATCGCTATTTACGGTAGCACTGCTTGCACTTTTATTCGCCTTACAGCGCGCCGGAGAAACGCTAAACTGGGGCGAGCCACTCGTTTTAATTTTACTTGGGCTAGCAGTTGTGCTCTTTATCTGCTTTTACTACGCCGAGAAACGGGCGAAAGACCCTATCATGCCTTTTGTTCTGTTTAAAAATCCGGTCGTGCTTATCGGAAATTTAATTGGCTTCTTCATTAGCGCCTTTTTGATTGGTATAAACGTTTACATTCCCATGTGGGCGCAAGGTATGCTTGGCCACGGCGCGACAATTGCGGGGCTCATGATTGCCCCACTTTCGATTACTTGGATCATCGGTTCATTTGTAGGCGGAAAACTGCTAATGAAAATCGGCAATCGCCATACAGTTGGCCTTGGCATTTTCATCACGGTTTTGAGCGGACTAATCCTAGCGATTTTCCCAGCGAGCACGTTAGATATCTACTTTTATTTAAATAGCGCCTTAATGGGCTTAGGTTTTGGTATTATCTTCACTACGACCATGGTCACCGTCCAAGACGCAGTGCCTCGCTATCAGACGGGTATCGCCACAGCTTCTAACACTTTATTCCGAACAGTGGGTCAAACGATTGGTGTTGCGATTTTTGGTACAATTTTCAACTCGATTCTTGCCTCACAGTTTGCGGCAAATGCGACGGCAGGTGTGGACAGAAAACATTTAAATCTGTTGATTAGTCCAAAAACAGCTGGTCAAGTGGACGAGAGTCTAATCAATCCCCTTCGCTCGATTTTGTATGAAGGTCTTCATATCGTCTTTTGGACTATGTTTTTACTGGCTGTTATCAGCTTTTTCCTCCATTTTATTTTGCCAAAAAAACATATTTCTGGGGAAAATTAAAGTTATACATTCAGATTGAAAGAGCAGCTCAAGTTAAGCTGCTCTTTTTGTTGTTCAAATAGAAAAAAACAGCAAAGAACTCTTTGAAAAGTTCTTTGCTGTTTAATTTGCTTAGAAACATTCAGTAATTTATCGAACCGTTACTGGTGTTTCAACAAGAATATTGTTCGCTCCGCCATAACCTATCATCGAAACTTGCATACCTGGTGTTTTCAGTAAGGCTTTCGCATAATACGTAAACGAACCATCTGCATTTACTGGAATTTTAGATTTAACGACACCTTCAACTTTAAGCGCAATATATTTCACACCATTTGTTGATGTTCCTGTGACATTACTTGAAGTTCCAATCGTAAAGACATCTGTTGTTAACGTTGCTGGAGCAGTTGGTGGGATCGTCACTCTATTAGAAGCCACCACATCTCCACCTGCAGTATAACCTTTCATTACGATAGTATCCTGGTCACTTGTGACATAACGGCGAATATAGTAATCATATGTGCCTGAACCGTCTACTGGGATTCTAGATAGTTCTGTGTCATTCACGGTTGCGGAAATATATTTCACATTTCCAGAATACGTGCCGACTACTGAACTATCACCAAGGTTGTAAGTCTGTGCAGTAATCGCTGATGGACCAGTTTGACCGATGTTTACTGGAGTAGTTTTCGCAATTTCATTTCTTGAATTATAGGCATTCATTACAATTCGATCTGTATCACTTGTGACATAACGGCGAATATAATAATCATATGTGCCTGAACCGTCTACTGGGATTTTAGAAAGTTCTGTGTCATTCACTGTCGCAGAAATGTATTTCACATCTCCAGAGTACGTACCAACTACTGAACTCTCTCCAAGATTGTAAGTCTGTGCAGTAATCGCTGATGGACCACTTGGATTGATTCTTACTGTAGTAGTTTTCGCAATTTCATTTCTTGAATTGTAGGCGTTCATTACAATAGTATCTGTATCGCTTGTGATATAACGGCGAATATAGTATTCATATGTGCCTGAGCCGTCTACTGGGATTTTAGAAAGTTCTGTACCATTCACTGTCGCAGAAATGTATTTCACATCTCCAGAATATGTTCCAATTACTGAACTATCACCAATACTATAATTATTCGCTGTGATAGCACTTGTCGTTTCAGAATCACTCACTCGGACAGGTGCTTCCGCTACTTGGACACTTGCGCTATTATACGCAATAATGGATACTACATCTTCTTCAGATGTGATATTTGGTCGTGCATAGTATGAGTAAGTGCCACCTGAAACTGGGATTTTACTTAATACTGTGCCATTGACTTTCAGCGCAATGTATTTCACGCTTCCTGTATACGTTCCTGTAACATATTTATCTTGGTACAAGACAAAATTATTTGCTGTAATAGTACTATCGCCTGGTGGGTTAAGAATTACATTGACTTGTTTTTCATCCACTACAACGCCTGCGACATTGTACCCTTTCACAGAAACCATATCACCCATCGCAATCTTGCCTCTAGAGTAATAGCTCCACGTGTTCGCATCTTTTACAGGGGTTTTCACGTATTCTGTGCCATTCACAACAAGGGAAACATATTTCACACTTCCTGTGAACGTTCCTTGTACGTAAGAATCTGTTGAAACGGCGAAATAGT